>JAZORZ010000045.1:0-47332 GCA_045656885.1 Eubacteriales bacterium | reverse complement strand
CCCCTACAATGAATTTCATAATATCCGTAGGGGCGACCATTGGTCGCCCGCGTTTGTTTTGCGATATGCGTTCGTTATCGGGACGTCGAGGGCGCCGTCCCCTACCAAGACACAATAATAGGGATAGCCAGTACGCTATCCCTTTGTTGTGTTTCTACTCTCCTAACGGGCAGGGTCTTGGAGGTGCCTGACCGTTAGCGGTAGCAAAAGCGCATCCTTGTGATGCGCGCCGTCTGTCTATTAGTGTATTAACGAGTCTGTTTTCAAACCTTTTGTCAGAGAGTTTTGAGGGGGTGTGGGGGAACTTTTGCAAAAGTTCCCCCACAAAATCCGCTTTCTTATTGACAAGAACACATAATTGGGATATAATAAAAGGGAAGTCTAAACCCCGCAGGAGGTACAAAATGGAGCAAACCAAATTGCAAGCGCTGCGCGAGGCAGCAAGACAGATCCGCATTGGCATTATCAAAAGCACGAATGCGGCAAAATCGGGACACCCGGGTGGATCACTTTCCATTGCCGACATTTTGGCATATTTGTATTTTGAGGAGATGAACATTGACCCCGCAAATCCTCAAATGCCCGAGAGAGACCGTTTTGTTCTTTCCAAGGGACACTGTGCGCCCGGACTTTATTCCGCACTTGCAAATCGCGGTTATTTTCCGGTTGAGGAGCTTACTACTCTGCGCAAGATCGGTGCGCGCCTGCAAGGTCACCCCGATATGACGCTCACCCCCGGCGTTGATATGTCGGCGGGCTCGCTGGGGCTGGGCATCAGCTCGGCGGCAGGCATGGCGCTGGCAGGCAAGATTGACAACAAGGACTATCGCGTTTACACCGTTGTTGGCGACGGCGAGAGCGAAGAAGGACAGGTTTGGGAAGCTTGCATGTTTGCATCGCACTACAAGCTTGATAACCTCTGCGTCATCATCGACTGGAACGGATTGCAGATCGACGGCCCCGTTGCCGAGGTCATGGACCCCACACCTCACGATAAAAAGCTTGAGGCCTTCGGCTTCCACGTGATCTCCATCGACGGTCACGATTTCGAGCAGATCGAGGAAGCATTCCGCGAGGCAAGAGCCGTTAAAGGCAAGCCCACCGCCATCGTTGCCAAAACGGTCAAGGGCAAGGGCGTATCCTTTATGGAAAACAAGGTCAACTGGCACGGCGCCGCTCCCAATGATGAGCAATGCGCTACGGCTTTGGCAGAACTGAATGCGTAAAGGGGGAGAGAACAATGGCAGAAAAATTGGCTACCAGAGAAGCTTACGGCTCGGCACTCGTTGAGCTTGCGGATAAATACGATTTTGTGGTTCTTGATGCCGACCTTGCAGAGGCGACCAAAACCATCAAATTCAAAAAGGCGTGCCCCGAAAGATTTTTTGATTGCGGCATTGCCGAGGGCAATATGATGAGCGTGGCGGCAGGTATCGCTACCACAGGCAAGACTGTTTTCGCGTCCAGCTTTGCAATGTTTGCCGCAGGCAGAGCATTCGAGCAGGTGCGCAACTCCATCGGCTACCCTCACCTCAACGTAAAGATCGGCGCAACGCACGCAGGTATCACCGTCGGCGAGGATGGCGCAACCCACCAATGCAACGAGGACATCGCCCTGATGCGTACCATTCCGGGTATGACCATTGTCAACCCCTCGGATGCAGTTGAAGCAAGAGCGGCAGTTGAGGCGGCTATGACCACCAACGGTCCGTTCTATCTGCGCTTCGGTCGCTTTGCAGTTCCGATTATCAACGATAACCCCGAATACAAGTTTGAGCTTGGCAAGGGCATTTGCGTAGCGGACGGCAAAGACGTTACCATTGTTGCAACAGGTCTGATGGTTTCCATGGCACTTGAAGCCAAGGAACTTTTGGCAAAGGAAAAGATTGACGCACGCATCATCAATATTCACACCATCAAGCCCATCGATAAGGATATTTTGGCAAAAGCTGCAGCCGAAACAGGCGCGCTTGTAACCGCCGAGGAGCACAACATCATTGGCGGACTTGGTGCGGCTGTTACCGAGGCCATTTGTGAGACCTATCCCGTACCCGTTATCCGCGTTGGTATGAACGATACCTACGGACATTCGGGCACCGTTCCCGCGCTGCTTGAGGCATACGGACTTACTCCTGCAAAAATTGCCGAGGCAGCAAAAAAGGCCATCTCAATGAAGAAATAAACCACGTGGGGGAGGGGAGCTGTGTCTTTCTTCCCCCGTGTGATTGAAGATAAAAAGCTTTATCCCTGCGGATGCAAAGCATCCGATAAAGACTTAAACACGAAAGGAACAGAGACAAATTCTCTGCAAACAAACTATGAAATACATTTTGGCATCCAAATCTCCGCGCCGCCGCGAGATTTTGGAAATGCTTGGCGTCAAGTTTGAGGTCATTACCTCAGATGCAGACGAGAGCAGCGACATCACCGACCCCTATAAATTGGTCGAGGAGCTTTCTTTGCGCAAGGGCATTGCCGTTCGCGATGAGCTTCTTGCAAAAGGAGTCGACCTTTGTGATACGATCATCATTTCGTCGGATACCATTGTTGCAATCGATGGCGAAATTTTGGGCAAACCCATTGACGAAGAGGACGCCAAAAGAATGCTCCGCCTGTATTCGGGCAGAGAGCACGAGGTCGTCAGCGGCATTTGCCTCATCGGCAAGGATACGCAAGGCGTGGCACACGAGGTCACAAAGGTTACCTTTGACGAGATGGACGAGGAGACGATTTGCAACTACGTGGCGGCAGCAAAGCCCTACGACAAAGCGGGCGCGTACGCTATTCAAGGGCTTGCATCGGCATACATTTCGGGCATTGTGGGCGACTATTTCAACGTGGTAGGCCTGCCTGTGCACCGCATGTGCCGTTTGCATCAAGAAATTTTCAAAGAAAATTTGCTCTAAGGGGTAGGCAAACACAAATCTTTATGCTATAATAAATTATAGCGTAACTATAAAATGGAAAATCAGCAAGGAACAATCCCTCAGTCATTTGCCGCAAGCGACAAATGACAGCTCCCTTTACACAAGGGAACCTAAAAGTAGTTTCGCGTTCATGTAACTATTTTTTTGAACGTGATTGATTCCTTAAAGCCCCCCTTGTGTAAAGGGAGGTGTCACGGCTTTGCCGTGACGGAGGGATTGTTATTTTGATTACAACAAAGGAGGTGAGCACCGTTGGCAAAGCAGATCGGCATTGATCTTGGTACATCAAACACAATGATATATCTCAAAGACAAGGGCATCGTGTTGCGCGCGCCCTCGGTGGTCTCTCTTGACCGCACCACACAAGAGGTCATTGCATCGGGTACAACGGCAAAACGAATGGTGGGCAAAACACCGGGCAACATTCTCGCGCTTCGCCCCCTGAAGGATGGTGTTATCACCGACTTACATACCACCTCTTTGATGTTGCACGATTTCTTCGAGCGTATGGATATGACGTCCTTCTTCAACCGCCCCGTAGCGCTTGTGTGTATTCCTTACGGAGTGACCGGTGTTGAACGCCGCGCCGTTGAGGATGCCACCTTTGAGGCGGGTGCCAAGAACGTAGGACTGATCGACCAACCCATTGCGGCGGCAGTCGGTGCGGGTATTCAGATCTCCAAGGCGAGAGGCGCTATGGTCGTTGACCTTGGCGGCGGCGTTTCAGAGACCGCGATTCTCAGTCTTGGCGGCGTGGTAGAGTCCAACTCCCTGCGTGTTGCGGGCAACGAATTGGACATTGCCATTGTCAACTACCTAAAGCAAACAAGAAATATTCTCATTGGCGACATCACCGCAGAGGTGCTCAAAAAGCGCATCGGCTCGGCAATTCCCGATATCGACCGCGGCACAATGGAGGTCTGTGGCAGAGATTTGCGCACGGGCCTTGCCGTAACGGTTGAGGTCAAGAGCGGGGAAGTGCGCGAGGCGATCAAGGAGCCGCTTTCCGAAATCATTTCGATGGTTAAGATGACGCTTGAAGAAACGCCCCCCGAGCTTTCTGCCGACATCTTCGATTTTGGCATCGTGCTGGTCGGCGGCGGCTCACTGCTCCCGGGCATCGACCGTGCCATCAGCGACCGCACGGGCATTCGCGTCATCACGGCAAAAAAGCCGATGGAGGCAGTTTGCCGCGGACTTGGCAGAATGCTGCAAAGCGCGGGAGATTTCTCCGAGTTTGTCAAGTATAAGGTCAAATAAGAACTGTCAGCAAGGGCGAGCTTATCACCGCCCTTGTTTTTATCAAGGAGATTAGAATGAATCAATATCAAAACTACGATTACCAAAATTACAATTTTTATCAGGGCTACCCCACGCCACCCCCACAGCTGCCCGTAAAGCTTTCAAGCGTTCGTTGGCATGTGTGCATCATTGCTATTGCCGTTGTTATGGTCATGGTTGTAACCTCGGTGGCGCAGGCGGTCATTTATAACGCGGTCTACGAGTATTTTCCCGCTCTCGTTGAAAACGATTGGTTTATGATTATCATTTCCACCGCGCCCATGTATTTGTTTGGCATGCCTGTGGCATATCTTTTGCTGCTCACCGTTCCCAAGAGCGTGCCCCAAAGACGGCGCCTCAACCCCTTGCTGTGGGTGTGCTTTCTTTGCTTGTGCTTTGCGCTCTCCTTTGCCGCAAACCTTGCAGGGCAGTATTTTAGCGATTGGATCGCCTATTTACTGGGAACCGAGGTAGAGAACGAAGTGCAAGAGATTACCTCGGTCACTCCCCTTGGTATCAACATTCTTGTTGTGGGCATTCTGGCACCTATCTTTGAGGAGCTCTTTTACCGCAAGGCGGTCATCGACCGTTTGCGCCGCTACGGAGATCTGCCCGCCATTCTCATCTCGGGCGTAATCTTTGGCTTGATCCACGGCAACCTCAGCCAAATCTTTTATGCCACCGCAGTTGGCATTTTGCTCAGCTTTATTTATATTCGCACGGGTAGCGTGCTTTACACCATTTCCATTCACTCTGCGTTCAATATGATCGGTGGCGTTTACACCACCGAGCTGATCCGTCGCTTGGGAGATGATCTTACCCCCGCGGCAGGAGATGCCGTTGGTGGGTTCATGCTCACGGCGTATAGCATCTTTTGCATCGTCTCACTGATCGTTGGCGTTATCTTTTCCATCGCCACCTTCAGGCGCTCGCTGCGCGCTCTTGAGCAGGGCGAGTATCCCATTCCGCGTGACAAATGGGCAAACGTTTTGGTCGCCAACCCCGGCACGTGGGTGTTTGTTGTTGCGATCGCTTTGTTGGTGATTGCCAACCTTTTCGTATAACCTGTTTTTGATTTTTTTAGAAAGGAGGTGTCCGCGTGAACAATCGCAACCATACCATGCGCTATCTTGGCGTGGTGGCTGTTTTTTGCTTGATCTGTGTGATTTATTTGGGCAGACTGTTCTTTATACAGATCGCGGGGCGTGAAAATCAATACACGGCGGACATCACCGAACGCGAGGTCACCGTGCAAGCGGTGCGCGGTGAGATCTATGACCGCAACGGCGTCAAGCTCGTGGCCAACCGATATAGCTATGACCTCTCTCTCGCGCACAAGCAATTCTTTGAGCTTTCGGTGCAGGAACGCAACGAAGTGTGCCTTTTGGTGCAAGCATCCCTTGCCAAGCGCGGCAGCGAGGGCATCAGAGAGCAAAAGTTTTTCCCTTTTGACGGCACCTATCCCAACTACACATACAGTGCCGATACGCTGAACGGCGACTCTGTTCGCTCCTATCGACTCAAGCGCGTGCTCGGTGACCTTGGTCTCAAAACCGATACAACTGCCAAGCAGCTGCGCGACTACTACACCGACACCTACGATCTTTTGCAAACCGATAACCAAGGCAACCGCCGTTACAGCGACCGGGAGATCGACACGATCATTCGTATGTACTACGACATCGACGCCGCACGTTTCCGCTCCTCGGGAGAGTATGTTCTTTGTGAAGGTGTGGATATGTCGCTGATGACCTACATCAAGGAGCAAAACATCAAGGCGGTCAACTTTACCGTAAACGTTGAGCGCGAATATTGCTATCCCGGGTACGCATCGCATATCCTCGGTCTTGTAGGGCCGATCTACTCCAACGAGTGGGAGTATTACAACGAGCTCGGTTATCAAATGAATGCCATTGTTGGCAAATCGGGCTGCGAGGCGGCGTTTGAAAATTACCTGCACGGCACCGACGGTAAGGTCAAGATCAAAGAGGATAAAAACGGCAACGTTGTAGATGTCGAGGTTTTGAGTGAAGCTGTAGCAGGCAATGACGTTTGGCTGACCATTGATATCAATTTGCAAATCGCTGCCGAAGATGGCTTGCGTGAAAACGTAGGGTATGTTGCAGAGCAGCCCGAGGGAGAATCCTGTAATGCAGGGGCTGCGGTTGCAATCAACCCCAAAACCTTTGAGGTGCTTGCTATTGCGTCCTATCCGACCTATGATCTAACCACATACAATGCGGATTATAATCTGCTGGCGCAAGACCCCGCAAAACCCCTGACAAACCGCGCATTATTTGGCACATATGCTCCCGGTTCTACTTTGAAGCCGGGAATGGCCGCCATTGCGCTGACGGATAACATCTTGACGACAAGCGGGTATATTTCTTGTACAGGAAGATACCAAGGCGTTCTCGGGTGTTCAACATATGGCGAAAACCACTGGGGACCGCAAAATGTTATAGAGGCCATTGCGCATTCCTGTAACAGCTTTTTCTGCGAGCTTGGAAATCGACTTGGCATTGAAAAAATGGAAAAGTATCTGAGTGCCTTTGGCCTTGGTCAATCTACGGGTCTTGAGCTGGGCGGTGCAAAGGGTATTTTGGCAGGTCCTACCTACCGCGGTGAGATCCAGAGCCCCGAGCTTTGGCAGCCGGGTATGACATGGCAGGCAGCCATCGGGCAATCCGACCATCAGCTCTCACCCGTGCAAATGGCTTGCTACATCGCAACGCTTTGCAACGGCGGCACAAGATACACCGCACACCTGCTCCACAGCGTTTATCGTTTTGGCAGTGCTGAGCCCAGCTTTGTCTATGAGCAAACCGAGGATACCGTTTTGAGCCGTTTGGAGATTGCACAGGACGACCTTAACACCGTTTTTGAGGGAATGAAACAGATGATCACCGATACCGGCTTTACCAACCGTTGGATAGCGAATAACAGCGCCATCCCCGTAACGGTTGGCGGCAAAACGGGAACCGCACAGAGAGGTGCCAACCTTCCCGACAATGCAATTTTTGTGGCGGCGGCACCCTACAATGACCCCGACGTCGTCATTTCGGTCGTTCTCGAAAATGGCGCGCACGGTTATTATTCCGCCATTACCGCAGCAAGAATTTTAGAAGCGTATTATAACGGAAACTAAAGAATACAAAAAGCAGTCTTGCCAATTGGCAGGGCTGCTTTGTTTGAATGTGCCGAAAAAACGCGAGAAAAAAAGAGAGCGCACCCTAATTTTTTGACCAAACGCCTTGCATTCGGGGGCAAAATATGATATAATACCATCACAAACCAATACGCACCATTAGCTCAGCTGGATAGAGCACAAGCCTCCGACGCTTGGTGTCGACGGTTCGAATCCGCCATGGTGTGCCAAAAAAGCACCTGCAGCCGCAGGTGCTTTTTGTTTTTATTTTGTTGTATTTGCTATCATTTCATTGATCTTTTCTCTGATAGCAAGCAAGGGAGCGGCGGAGGTCGCACATTTGTCAAAGCGGATCTTGTCACCAAAGATCTTTTCAAGCTCTTCTATCACGCGCTCGCGACCGCAAAGGGCTTCTGCCAGGCGGAATGCACGCACGTCCTGCAATGCTTCATAGAAGGAGAGAATGCGTATGGACTCCAACGCCTCGCCATTTTGCGCAGGATAAACCGAAAAAGCATCACCGGCAGGGAAGGAGTAGTTCGCGCAAGTATCGAGATAAGGGTTGATCGTTCCCTTGGAGAGAGAAGCGTTGTAGAAATTATATCCCCAATGCAAAAAGCCGACGATGTTGAATTTATAAAACTGCAATCCAATGGAGCGCGTGCGCCAGAGCGGCATTGCGATAAAACGGTTGGAACCCCCCTTTTCCTGCGCGCAGCAATAATAGGTCCAAAGTCCCGTTACACTTGCTTCGATAAAGGGCTCGATATGATCGTTTGAGGGAATGGGCAGCTCCACAAGTCCGTCCTGATAAAATTCAAAGTTCGAGAGCGCATCCATAATGGGGTAGCCCTCAAGAATATCGGCAACGCTTGCCTTAACGGCGCGGTAACGGTCGAGGTGGAGCTTGTTGGGCTCATCCGATATATGAAAATAGCAACGCCCATCATCACCGCGCGCCTTCATATGGGCGAGAAAAGCCGTCAGGAACGCACGCAGGTATTGGGTGTATTCTTCACTCGTAGAATCGGTTTCCCACCCGAAAATGCGCTTATATTCGCCCTCTACGCATGCCATAATCTTGGGGGCGCGCTGTGCACCCCATTGGGTGAATAAATGGGCGATTTCAAAGTAGCGAATGCCAACGCGGTTGCACATTTCAATCCAACGGTCAAGCTTATCAAAGGAGAAGGAATACGCGCCATCCTTTACAAATACGTCAACTAGCTGCACGGTCTTTCTCTCGCCGCCCGGAGCGGTATCGAGCGGGGGCGTGTGCACGGGTGTGAGCAGCATATTGATGCCGTTTTTAGCGGCGGTGGCGGCAAAGTTTTCTACAATGCGCCAATGCTCCTCGCTCCAAGCTTCCACGTTATAATAGTTTGCCAAGCAATCACAGTGGAACCACTGTGTCAAAATCATTTCCTGCGGTGGCAAAAGGGCATCGATAACAGTGAGCATCAGTGAATTTTCCGCTTGCACCTCGCGTGCACCGTCGAGCAGCTTGACGGTGACGGTATACTCGCCTGCGGAGAGCGTTTCGGCAAGGTCTACCTCAATCCAAACTGCCTGCAGTTGTCCGCGCATCACCGAAACAACGTTTTGATGGATGGGAGAGAGCACATCGGGGTAGAGCCCCGGAGCGGTACGCAAAAAGTTGCCGTCGCCGTTCTCTGTCAGGCAGGGAATGGTTACGGGTACGCTATCCACGCGGCGCACAGATACCAATTCTTTGGGGAGTCCCTCTATTTGCAATCTGTAAGCGGTTGCGCGGTAGGGAAGTGTAGCATCCACGGTATCGTCTGTGTAAAGCAGCTGAAAAGAAATACGTTCATTTTTCAATGTCGAAAGATGCGTCAACTCGGGATAGATGACAATGTTGCTATCAAGAAAGCATTTTTCCATTGACGACGTGAGCTTGGTTAAAATCATCTGCAGTTCTCCTTTCGGGGAAGTGTTTGTTGCTTACAGTATAGCACAGTTTGCATGATTTTGCAAGGGATTTGCGTCAAAAGAGGACTACAAATCGTTTAAAATGCAGAAATTCGGCAAAACTTATTGAAAAGAGAAAAAATATATGCTATAATAAACTGGGCGAATATGGAGCCCAACGGATTTTGCAAAATTTCCAAAAGGAGAAAATATAAATGAAAATTGCATTGATCGCACACGACAAGAAAAAAGAAGATATGATCAATCTTGCTGTCAAGTACCGCGAGGTGCTGGCTCCTCACGAGTTGTACGCAACGGGTACCACGGGCACGATGGTCATGGGCGAAACGGGACTTCGCATTACCCGTATGAAGAGTGGCCCGCTTGGCGGCGACCAACAGATCGGCTCAATGATTGCAGAGGGCAAGCTCGATCTCGTTATCTTCTTGCGCGACCCTCTCACCGCACAGCCCCACGAGCCCGATGTTTCGGCTCTGTTACGTCTTTGTGACGTACAAAACATTCCGCTTGCAACCAACGTGCACAGCGCAGAAATTATGCTCGAGCACATCGGCAAATAACCCAAGGCATCTTTGAAAAGACTCTTAAAAATACGGAAGGAAAAAGACAACAATGAATGCTATCATGAATTTTTTGTTTGAGAACCCCAATTTCCAACTGCTTGAAATGATCCTCGGTCTCTGCCTCTTCCTCTTCGGTATGAATTTGATGGGTGAAGCGCTTGAACGTCGCGCAGGTACGGCTTTGCGTTCTTTGCTTGGCAAGCTGACCACCAATAAGCTGGCCGGCTTTTTAACAGGTCTCGGCGTTACCGCAGTCATTCAAAGCTCCTCCGCAACCACGGTCATGGTCGTCGGTTTTGTTAACTCGGGACTCATGACACTCAAACAAGCCATCAACGTCATTCTCGGTGCAAACGTCGGTACAACCGTTACCGCGTGGATCCTCAGCTTAAGTGGTATTGACGGTGGAGGCGTTCTTCAGCTTTTCAAGCCCACAACCTTTACGCCTATCCTCGCCCTTGTCGGTATTATCATGTATATGTTCCTCAAGGGAGAAAAGAAAAAGGACACAGGCATGATCTTTTTGGGCTTTGCAACTCTGATGTTTGGTATGGAGACCATGTCGGCAGCCGTTAAGGGTCTTGCAAACGTGCCTGAATTTACCCAATTGTTTACAATGTTTGAAAACCCCATTCTCGGTCTTCTCGCAGGTGCGGTGCTCACAGCCATTATCCAATCCTCGTCTGCATCTGTCGGTATTCTGCAAGCGCTTGCCGCAACGGGTGGCATCACCTACGGTGCTTGTATTCCGATCATTATGGGTCAAAACATCGGTACGTGTGTAACAGCGATGATCTCCTCTGTGGGTACTACCAAAAACGCAAAGAGAGCCGCATTTGTGCATCTTTCCTTTAACGTGCTCGGTGCTGTACTGCTCCTGACCGTTTTTGCTATCGTGCGTGCTGTTTTCGCACCTGTCCTTCTCGGGGTTGCAGCAAGCGAATTTGGCATTGCCGTAGCGCACTCCATTTTCAATGTGGCTTGCGTGCTTATTTTCCTGCCGCTTTCGGCACTCTTGGAAAAGATCGCACTCACTCTCATTCCCGACGCCAAAGCGCCCGAAACCATGTCCGAGCTCGACGACCGTTTGCTCCAAACGCCTCAGCTTGCCTTGGAGCGTTGCCGCGTTATGGTTGGAGAGATGGCAACCGCAGCAAACAGCTCTATCGTTGCTGCATTGGGTTGTCTTGAAAACTATACCGAAGCCGCCGCACAGGACGTGCGTGAGGCAGAGGATTTTACCGACCACTACGAGGATATCCTCGGTACTTACCTTGTAAAATTAGGAAGCCGCCAGATCGGTGAATCGAACAGTGCGGAGACCACCGAGCTGCTCCGTCTTATCGGTGACATCGAGCGTATTGCCGACCATAGCGTAAATATTCTCGAGTCCGCAGAGGAGTTGCGCTCTAAGGAGCTGCAATTCTCCGACAAGGCAAAGGACGAGCTTGCTGTTCTCGTCGCCGCTACAAAAGAGATCTTGAGTCTTACAATGAACGCTATCTCTACCGGTGACCTCACGGTTGCCGCAAAGGTTGAGCCCCTTGAAGAGGTTATCGACGACCTGAAGGAAGCGCTCCGTACCCGTCATAGCATTCGCCTCAGCCAAGGCAACTGCTCCATCGAGACAGGTTTCGTTTGGTCCGACCTTCTGACTAACCTTGAGCGTATCTCCGACCACTGCTCTAACGTAGCAGGCTGCATCATCGATACCGCTCACCATAACCTCAACCTGCACGAATCCATTCGCGCAACCCACGAAAGCGATGCTTTCTTCAAAGAGCAATTCAACCTTTACAAAGAACAATACAAATTGGCATAATTTGATAAGAAATGCGGGGGAACCTTTTTCGTTGAAAAAGGTTCCCCCGCACTCCTTCCAAAAAGCACTCGCAAAAAGTAGCAAAAGGGAATTTCAAACAAACGGATAAACGGGCGACCATCGGTCGCCCGTTTTTGGGGCATCAACTTTTTGATTTTGTAGGGTCTCGGTGGCCCCTACAAAATAGCGGTAGCTAAAGCGAACCTTGTGTTCGCGCCGACTGTCTATCCGTATGTTGACGAATTTATTTAGATATATTTGTGCGAAAGTTCTTGAAAGGGGTGTGGGGGAAACATAATATTTCGCTTGCGAAATATTATCGTAGCAACGGAACGTTGCGATGTTCTTCTGCAAGAAGTTTTCCCCACGAAAAAGCCATTTAATGCTTGTGCTTAATCAGCCCAAAGAGCTTTGCAACCTCCATTACTACAAGAGGAACGAGGATAAGGCCAAGGGCGATGAGATACATATGCCAAGGCAGTGTTACCATACCGAACGCGATGCCAACGGGTGTAAAGAGCACGAGGGCAACGAGGGCGATGGAAGCAAGAGCTGCCAGATTGAGCGTACGGTTGGTGAATACGCCGATTTTGAAGAGCGAATGCTCACTTCTCATATTGTATGCCTGAACGATTTGGCAGAGAGCGAGAACGGCGAATGCCATGGTGCGGCCGTGCTCGATGTTGGCTTCAACACCGCCCCAACCGATCCAGAATGCGACAAGGGTGAGTGCCGCAAACATCATGCCTTGGAGCACGACGCGAATGCCGAGACCGCCTGCAAAAATGCCTTCGTTCTTGGGCTTTGGCTTGCGATCCATAACGTCCTTTTCAACCGCTTCCATACCAAGGGCGATTGCAGGGAGACTGTCGGTTACAAGATTGATCCAAAGCAGCTGCATCGAAAGCAGGGGAGTCTTTACCCATGCGAGCATTGCGACAAAAACGGTAATGACCTCACCGATGTTGGTGCCCAAGAGGAAGCCGACAACCTTTTTGATGTTGGCATAGATGCCGCGACCTTCCTTAACCGCTTCAACAATGGTAGCAAAGTTGTCGTCAGTCAGCGTCATATCAGCCGCACCCTTTGCAACGTCGGTACCCGTAATACCCATAGCGCAACCGATGTCGGCTGCCTTGAGTGCAGGAGCATCGTTAACGCCGTCACCGGTCATCGAAACGACCTGACCCTTGCGTTGCCATGCTTTTACAATACGGATCTTGTTTTCGGGGGATACACGCGCATAAACCGAGATCTGTTCTACCTGTGCATCAAGCTCGGAGTCGGTCATGGCGTCAAGCTCTGCGCCTGTGATAGCGCGGTCGCCTTCTACCAAAATACCAAGCTCTCGTGCGATAGCGGATGCGGTAACAACGTGGTCGCCCGTAATCATAATGGGCTTAATGCCGGCACGGCGGCAGGTTGCAACGGCAACCTTTGCCTCGGGGCGAGGCGGGTCGATCATGCCCACAAGGCCCATAAAGGTGAGCCCGTTTTCAAGCTCATCAGAGGTGGGATTTGCGGGAACGGTGTCAATTTCCTTATATGCGATTGCAAGAACACGCAAAGCATTCTCACTCATACGCTCGGTCATTTCCTTTGCCGCATCAAGGTCACCCTTGATACAACGGACAGCCATCATATCAAACGCACCCTTCACAATGACGATGTTTTTACCGTCGATGCAGTTAACGGTGGTCATCAGCTTACGGTCGGAGTCAAAGGGGATCTCTGCCAAGCGAGGACTTGTGCGGTTCAACTCGTCCTTAGGCATGCCATTTTTGTGAGCTGCAAGAACGATAGCTGTTTCGGTGGGGTCACCGATGTGCTTTTCACCACCCTCTTCAAATACAACAGAGCCGTCGC
The DNA here is from genome assembly GCA_045656885.1 of Eubacteriales bacterium. Classification (GTDB taxonomy): domain Bacteria; phylum Bacillota; class Clostridia; order Oscillospirales; family CAG-272; genus UMGS1865. The sequence continues at coordinate 33,772 of JAZORZ010000045.1, read as the reverse complement.
AACAGAGTGTGCCCCAAGCAAGCAGTTTTTTGATTTCTTCGGAGTTGTCCTCGGTAATATCCTCGGTGTCCTGTGCACCGTCAAGGTATGCCTTGACGAGTGTCATGCGGTTTTGCGTCAGTGTACCGGTCTTATCCGAGCAGATGATGGATGCGCCGCCGAGTGTTTCAACTGCGGGCAGACGGCGAATGAGAGCATTTCTCTTAACCATTCTCTGCACACCAATGGAGAGGACGATGGTAACGATTGCGGGAAGTCCCTCGGGGATTGCGGAAACAGCGAGGGAAACGGCGGTCATAAAGATTTCAAGAGGGGGAGTTTCATTGAGCAGTCCTACAACGAAGATGACACCGCAAGCGGCAAGAGCCACAATGCCAAGGTATTTGCCAAGCTGTGCAAGCTTTTGTTGCAGGGGTGTTTGGGTCTCGCTTTCGCTGTCGAGCAGGTTTGCAATGCGGCCCATTTCAGTATCCATACCCGTAGCGGTAACAACGGCGAGAGCGGTGCCGTAGGTGACACTGCAACCGGAGAATACCATGTTGGTACGGTCACCAATGGGTGCTTTTTCGGCAACCTCTGCATCGGCGTCCTTTTCGGAGGGGACGGATTCACCCGTCAAGGCGGATTCCTCACTCTTCAAGCTTACACTGTGCAAAAGGCGAGCATCGGCAGGAATAAAGTCGCCTGCCTCCAGCTTGATGATGTCACCGGGCACAAGCTCGGCGGCATCGATTACGCTTTCCTTACCGTCACGAATGACGCGCGCGTGGGGTGCTGACATATTCTTCAGGGCGTCAAGTGCTTTTTCGGCTTTACCTTCCTGATAAACACCCATTGCGGCGTTCAAGAGAACGATGAGCAGAATAAGTCCGGGCTCAAAAAGCTCGCCCCAATTCTTTTCCACGCAAACGATCACAAAGGATACGATCGCGGCGGCGATGAGGATCAGGATCATAACGTCCTTAAATTGGTCAAAAAAGCGTTGTGCTAAGGTTTTCTTTTTCTTTTCGCGCAGGCGGTTGGGGCCGTGCTTTTGTTGCAGATCGGCAACCTGTGCAGACGAGAGGCCACTCTCACGGTGTGTGGAGAGTTGATTCAAGGTCTCTTCTTTGGTCTTGTTGTGAAATAACAACGGTGATTTCCTCCTTGTGTAAGAATATCATTTATTGAACGCATAACACGCTCATTTGTTAACGTTAAATAATATATCATATTTTAAGGCATTTGTCAAGAGAATATGCAAAAAAAGATTGAAAATTTTTCAACCGCAGGTATAAAAACAAAAGGGAAGACCAAATTTGGTCTCCCCTGATTTTTTATTTAAGCTACATATTTGAATTTATCGAAAACGGGGCAGAAGAAGTAAATAATTTCTACCGAAGCGGTTTCTTCACCGGAGGAAATGACCGTTACGAGAGGGGCACGAACGACCTCTACGTAGGGAGTGGGGTTGCAGTTGTATTTGCTGGAAATTTGACCGCCACCGGTGATGTTACCGAACATTTCACCCCAACCGCCGTAGTAGTTCAAATACTCTTGAAAATCGTTGTAGTGGTTGTAGGTGTAAAAGAGGTAACGTTCGTTGGGGTCGATGATCTGGTTGCCGTTGGCATCATAGCGAGCATACACGATGCGCGCCGCACCGCGTTCAATTCTGTAACCGTTATTATAAAGAACGGCGGAATACTTGGGGTCACAATCGGTGCCCGTGGTACCAATGTCGATCTCATAGTAGGTCAAGTCGCCGCCGCAGCCGCTAATGTCGGGTAGCTCGGGCTCGTAGGGGTATCTGCGGGTGTCACCCGAAAATTTGGTGTTGTTCACACGGAGATACTCTCCCCAAATACTGGAGGAGGGAGAGGCCTTTTTGTTGCTGACGTAGTTTGCGGGAACGTCACCGAATGCGTAAACGTATGCGGCAACCTCCTCAAGGGTGATGTATGCACCGCCGCGGTAGATCTCCATGACGATATCTCCATCGGAGTCGACCAAAACGTAAACGTCTTCATCGGCAAAAAAAGCAACGGAATTGCGCACGTATTTACCGTCCTGCATAGGGCGGTTTTGGGATAGCGTGGGGGCTTGATCGGGAACGGTCAAGCTTCCCGACATAAAGCCGTAGTAAGAGCGCCAGTAAGCGTCCTCTGCATTCTCTGCAAGAGTGTAGTTGGCGTAGAACTCTTCCTTTGACATATCCGCATATTTGGATTGATAATCTACGGGGATATCGGGCGTGTTGGGCTCTGCCGTTGTGGACCCGGGGGTTGTTTGTTCCGGCGTTGTAACCTCGGGAGTGGTCACCTCGGGGGTCGTATTTTCGGGTGTCGTTCCTTCGGGAGAGGTTGCTTCGGGGGTCGTTGCCGCGGTGGTTTCCCCGGGGAGGATCTCCTCTATAAAATCGGGGATCTTTTCAAGCAGCTGATCGCAGGAGCAAAGCGGCGTAATAGCAAGAACCAATGCCAAAAGCAACAGCAAAAAGCGGTTAAGAGTGCGCATAAAATACCTCATTTTCTTTCCTATTATAATAAAGGTAAGTCGTCATATCAAAATGCCAAAAATATTATACCACAATGCCTCCACAAAGTCAACCGCACAAAAAACATTTTTTGACAAAAGGAACAAAAAAGGAACCACCCCGAGGGGTGGTTCCGTGTGTTAAATTTTGAACCCTGACTCTAAATTAGAAACCAAAGGTTACAGAAGCAACTCTTGCTTGACCTGCAACAGCAGCGAGCTTAATGTAGGTGTACTCGGTGCTGCCAAGGGTGATCTCGTAGTCGGTGTAGGTCTTGGTTGCGGTGATGGTGGTGATGAGAACCCAATCGGTGCCGTTGGTAGAACCGTAAACTTCGATCGGAACTGCCTTTTCACCGGCGTTGATAGAAAGACTCTTAATAGCGGCAGCGGTTTCAAAGATTGCGGTACCGTTACGAGCGGGACCGTAACTGTTTGCAGCTTGTTGATAGAGTCTGATCTGCTTGGTGAAGTGAGCATCGTTGGTGGTAACGGTTACCATGTCATCGAGCTTGTGAACTTCGTTTGCAGCGTATTGCTCGCCTGCCTCATAGTCAGCAAATACGTAGGTCTTGGTGCCGCCAACTACGGGAGTGTCGGGGGTTTCGGGAGTTTCGGGGGTTTCGGGAGTTTCGGGAGTTTCAGCAACGGTGTGCTTTACAACCCAACCGTTCTTAATTTGAGGAGTGCCATTGTATTGACCAACAACACCGTAAATGGTAACGGTATCGCCAACTGCGGGTTGAACGTCCATCTTGTCATATCTAGTGGAGCCGTCTGCACTGTAGGTGCCGTAGATGGTGAGGATGTTGCCCTTATCATCGGTGATCTTCATGTTACCGTAGGTGGTGTTATAAACCTCGGTGATAACGCCGGTTACATAGTACTTGCCTTCGGTGTAAACATTGTGTTCCTTGGAGGAACCAAGAGCGATTACTTCCTCGATGGAGAGGGTGGAATCAGCTGCGGGATCCTTTACTTCGGGCTCGTCGGGAATTACGGGCTCGTCGGGAACAACGGGAGTGTCACCCTCGGTGTAGATAACCTCGATCTTGTTGATTCTGGTTTGTGCGCCGTTTACGAACTCAAGAGAAGTTGCGTTAACAATAACGGTAACAACAGAACCGTCAACAGTTGCGGTGTAGCCGGCAGCGGTTGCGCTTTCAGCCAATACGTTTGCGTAAGAGCCGGAGAGGCAAGTAAATACAACCTTAGCAATGGGAGTTTCGGTCTTGCCGGTGAGTGTGAACTTGGTTTTTGCATAGCAACGGAAGTGATCGCCGTCAGTGTTTCTGATATCACTGGTAGAGTCATTCTTGTAGGAAACAACGATGAAGCTGTTAGCTTCCCAAGCGATGCTGAGCTTATCTCCGGCAAGCGCGCCGCCTACAGCGGTGATGTTGAAGGTTTCGTTAGCGGGAGCTTTGGGCTCTTCGGGCTTTACGTAATCGGGATCCTCTGCGCCACATACGGTGCACTTGCCGTCAGCAAAGGTGTGCTTGCCGGTTGCGGGGATCTCGGTGCCGTTAGCGATAACTTCTTTGCAATCTGCGCAAACAGTGTTGCCGGTGAAGCCGGGGGTGTTGCAGGTAGCTTCGGTAGCACCCTCAACAACGGTGTTGGTGTGCTTGCACTCGGGCTCGGGAGTTTCGCCGGAAGCTGCCTTTTGTGCGTAGAAGGAAATGTGGTATTCGGTGGTGTTACCTGCGGTGTGGGTGCTCCAGTTGCTCTTGGAAGCGTACCACTCAAGGTAGTTTCCACGGCCGGTGTTCTTTACGAGGAAGGTGCCGTCGCCGTTTGCTTGCAGAGTCCAGCTCTTGTTTTCGCCATCTACGTTAAGAGAAGAATAGGAACCTGCAAGAGCGATAACATCGCCTGTGAGAGAGGTGAAGGTGTAGCTACCGTCAGCGTTAACGGTAACAACAAAGATTTCTGCGTCGGTTACGTTTGCAAAGTTGTCTGCGGAGTAGTCAACGCCCTTGTTATAATAGGTAGCAACCTTAACAGTGGAAAGGAGCTTGCCGTAAGCGGGAGCACCGATCAAAACGAGGTCGCCGTCCTTCAGCTCGGTAACGAGAGTCCATTCGGTTGCGGGGGTATCGGGGGTGTAGTTGGGGTCAGCTTCGCCACATACGGTGCACTTGCCGTCAGCAAAGGTGTGCTTGCCGGTTGCGGGGATCTCGGTGCCGTTAGCGATAACTTCCTTACAATCTGCGCAAACAGTGTTGCCGGTGAAGCCAGCGGTGTTGCAGGTAGCTTCGGTAGCACCCTCAACAACAGTGTTGGTGTGCTTGCATTCGGGATCGGGAGTATTGCCTGCAGCGGTGTGCTTAACGATCCAACCGTTCTTAACTTGGGGAGTGCCGTTGTATTGACCAACAATACCGTAAATGGTGATGGTGTCGCCTGCAACGGGCTTAACTTCCATATCGGCATACTTAATGGAGCCGTCTGCACTGAAGGTGCCGTAGAGGGTGAGGATGTTGCCATTCTCGTCGGTGATTCTCATATTACCGTATTGAGCATTGTAAACCTCGGTGATAACGCCGGTTACATAGTACTTGCCCTCGGTAAATACGTTGTGCTCTTGGGTAAGAGCGAAATCGATTGCTTCCTTTACAGAAAGCTCGGTGTCGGGAGTGGGATCAGGGGTTACGGGAGGTTGAACAGCGGGAACGTCAGCGCCACAAACATCGCACTTTTCGTCGCCGTCAGCGTCAACGTGCTCGGTGCACTCGGGAGTATCGGAGCCCTTGGTAACAGCTACGATCCAACCGTTCTTAATTTGGGGAGTGCCGTTGTATTGGCCGAGGATACCGTAAATGGTAACGGTGTCGCCTGCAACGGGTGCGCCTTCCATAGCGTCGTAACGGTTTGCACCGGTGGAGCTATAAGTGCCGTAGATGGTGAGGATGTTGCCATTCTCATCGGTGATCTTCATGTTACCGTAGGTGGTGTTATAAACCTCGGTGATAACGCCCTTAACTACTACCTTAGCAGGGGTGTAGGTGTTGTGCTCCATAGAAGCACCGGTGTCGATAGCATCCTTAACAGAGGTGGGAGTGGTGAAGGACATGATCCAACCATTCTTAACCTGAGGAGTGCCGTTGTATTGACCAACGATACCAAGGATAACTACGTAGTCACCTGCAACGGGCTTGGATTCCATAGCGTCGTAACGGTTTACGCCGTCTGCACTGTAGGCACCGTAGATGGTGAGGATATTACCGAACTCGTCGGTGATCTTCATGTTACCGTAGGTGGTGTTATAAACCTCGGTAATGATACCTGCAACGAGGTGCTTTTCGGTGGTGTATTGGTTGTGCTCCATGGAAGCGCCGAGATCGATGATGTCCTTAACGGGCTCTGCGGTCTTGGAGAGCTTCAGGGTGAATGTCTTGATTTCGGTCTTTTCACCGCACTTAGCGGTAAGGGTGAGGATAGCTTCAACAGCTTCGTTGGGAACGGTGATGGTCAGCTTGCCGTCAGCAACAACAACGTATTCGCTGTTGGATTCCCAAGTGAGGGTAACTTCAGGATATACAGCTACGGGAAGATCTACAACTGTGTCGCCGGTGAAGGAGGTGCCGAGCTTGATTTCGCCAAGAACGTCAGCGATCTTTTCTTCGTCGCTCTTAACAATCAGCTCGAGGTACTCGAAGCAGTCAACGCCTACGGGAATGAGGTAGGGGTTGTTACTGTAGAGAACGAGAACGCCGGTAGCGTTTGCGGTCCAACCGAAGTGCTCAGCATGAGCTGCATCGATGGTTGCCTTGTCGTCTGCCTTCAGAGTGGTGGGGAAGTCGGTAACGTATGTACGAACGTAAGCTTCCTTACCGTTGAGCTTGAACTTGAGGTACTCGGAGGTGCCACCAAGCTCTTGGCCGGTGATCTCAACGCCCTTAACGGTTACGAGAAGACCTACATAGTTCTTCAAGCTTTCGCCGTTAGCGAATGCGTCGGTGATATCAAAGGTTTTAACTTCATGAATGGTGGGGTCTACGATTCTTGCAGAACCGCCCTTGATCTCTTGCATACCGGAGTAAGGAGATACAGGACCGGAAACTTCAACGATCATACCAACCTTGATGCCGAGATCAGCAACCGGGTCAGCGTCCATTTGGTAGGAGTAGTAACCGCCCTTGCCATTGAGGTCTTCAAGGAAGAGGTGGTTACGGGTGTTGCCTGCTGCCTTGGAGTTGATAGCAACAACGATACCCTTAACAACAACGTCACCTTCGGTCTTGTCGATGTACTCTTCAAAGGGAGTCAGAACGTACTTCGGAACGGTGAGGTTGAAGGACTTGGTAGCGGTCTTGTCACCACCCTTAATGGTAGCGGTCAGAACGTATGCGAGTTCTTCGGGAGATTCTTCATCTACGTTTACGATGAAAGTGTTTTCATCCTTTACGTCGATGGTAACCTTGTCGGTATCAACGGACCATTCAACGGTGTGAACAACGCCGAGGATGTTAACCTTCGCGGTTACTTCAAAGTCGGAGGCGGTAGTGTTCTTGTTCTTGTAGAGGTTGTAGACGTAATCAGCTGCTGCGTCTACGTTGAACACTGGCTTTTTGTCTTCTTCGCCGGTTTCACCGTTGCGAATGTCTGCAAAGTTCTTGAGGAAATCGCAGGATGCAAGGGTGGTTACGCAAAGAATGAGAGCCAACAGAACTACTAAGAGTTTTTTCATGGTGTTTCTCCTTTTTCTTTTTGTTTTTTATTTAATTATAAAAATTAAATTCAGTGAACGGTAATTGCGCCAAGGGTAAAGACGCGCACTTGGATCTGTGCTTCGGTAGAGCCCTCAGGTGTATAAGCGTCAACAATTCCCACAACATCAATGGTCTTGCCTTCAAATCTGTCGGCGGTTACCAGTTGACCGTTTTCGTAAAGTACGATGGTGCGAATGGTGATTGTTTGACCATCCTTTTCGCATTTCAGCGAAATTGCACCGTAGTTGTTACTTTCGGGGTCTTGAGTTGTGGAAGTGCCGATAACCTTCAGCCCTTCAAGGGAAACGGAGGTGTGCAGAGCGGAAAAATTACCTTTATAAGTAATTACCACGTCACCATCGGGAGAGGAAATCTCAGTCGCGCCGGATGTAATAGCAGAAATCTCGGTGGGAGTGTAAGCGATTTTTTGATTCTCTTCAACCAGGTGCGTGTAAGCGGGGTCGCCCGGCTTCATCATATCATATACGATGCCACCGATTTGATAAGCATCTACTGCGGTAGCATATTGGAAAATGCCAACATAGTAGATAACATTACCGGTTTTGATAAATCTCTCTGTACCAAAGGGGAGATTGTATCCGTAGTAAACGTACATACCGTAGTATTGCTCGTCTTCTGCGTCAAACTCTTCAAGATAGAGGCCGCTTGCAGTGTTTTGTGCAATAATACCGGTAACAGCAACCTTGGTTCCCTCGTATGCCGAAGGATTGGTGCGGAGCTCCTTAATGGAGACAAGTGTTGCCGAGTCGTAGGGGTAAGAAGGATCTTTTGCACTGGAGTGTACGTAAAGATCTTCTGCATCTGCTTGGTTCAATGCAGCCATACAGGTTGTACCGTAACGGTTTTGACCGGAGTTGGATGCATAAGCATAACCGTTTTGCAGAATTTCAATGTTGAGGTTGCGCCAATCGCTGTTTTCATCAGGTTTGTACCATACCCAAAGCAGGTGGCGACCGTTGCTGTCGGTGTTCCAAATGCCGGTATCAGATTCCAACATGATTTCATAAGCGTTCTTCAACTTTTCTTTTGTAAAGCTTGCGGCTGTTTTGCCCCATGCTTCAATTTTACCTGTCGATTCAGGGGTGTCGATAGCAAGATATCTTGCTTTTACGTAACCATCGGGAAATGCGGTGGTATCATTTACATAAAAGTGAGTGGTATCGCCGTCGATGTAGGTTTTTACAGTTGCCTTGATTTTAATACTTTCGGATGTCATATCCAACTTGGTTTGGCTAACGTAGTCAACGTGTACGTGCTCTTCCTCTTTGGGCTTGATAAAATCAAAGCAAGAAACCAAACAGGGCAGAAGCATCAACAGCGCTGTGATTGCTGCCAACAAGCGGACCATCCCGAGGGCGGGGGTTACCCGCCCATTTTGAGAGTTTCTAATGTTCATAGTTTACGCTACTTTGAATTGCCGGTTGAATTATTGCAAACCTGCGTCGTATCTGCACTTATAGATGGCAGCTTCAAACAGCTCCTTAATGAGAGCAGCAACGTCGCCGTTTTCAGCGGTCAAAGGAAGTGCCTGTTGCATCAGGAGACCAACTTGGTCACGAGCAGTGGAGGAACCGTTGAATGCAGGGGAGGTGTAGTAAGCGTTTGCTTGTTCAAGAGCAACCTTAGCGGTCAGGAGGGTCAAACCGTCGTAGCCGTTTGCGCCGTTGAGTGCTGCTGCGTATACGGGATGGTCTTTAACGCTCTCGAGAACGGGCATGTAACCGGAGGTCATGCTGAATTCTGCTTGGAAATCAACATTGGTGGTCAGGAACTTTGCAAACAACCAGGTAGCTTCAACTTCTGCGGGATCTGCCTTATCGAAGATGCAGAGGGAAGGACCTTGAGAAATTACCTTGGGGTTGGAGGGATCGATTTGAGGAATGGAGGTGATACCAACTTCAAACTTGTAGGTGCCGTCTTCATTCTTGGGCTTTTGGTGGTTTGCACCGCCGGAGGAACCAATGCACATATAGCAGTTGCCTTCTTCAGCGGGATTTTTGGTGAACAGACCGGAGGTGTAGGTAACGCCGGAGAGTTCGCCGGTTTCAAAGTAACCCTTTTCATACCAGCTGCGGAACTTTTCTACGAATGCATGGTTTTCAGCGTTATCAAAGAGGAACAGGTCGCCGGTTGCACTGGTGTAGGGGGTCTTCATTTGTTCACACATAGTGATGAAGAAGTTGCTTTCGGAGTCATAACCGAAGGGGATGCAGTCGGGGTCGAGCTCCAACAGCTTTTCGCAAAGAGCTTCCATCTCGTCCCAAGTGGTGGGAGGAGTCAGATTGTTTGCGTCAAAGAATGTCTTGTTGTAGTAAAGAACCTCGGTAGACTTGGACATGGGGAGAGTGTACATTTTGCCGTCGCCGTAAACCTTACCTTCTGCATAGAAGCCATCGATAAAGTTGTCGATCTGTTCTTGGGTCAAGCCAAGAGTTTCGGTGGAGCCATCCGCACGGGTAACAACCTTAGTGGAGGCAATGAGATCGTCAAGGGACTTAACAGCATAAGCAATGTTGTAAGCTGCTACGTGGTCGGGATAGCAGTAAGCAAGGTTGGGTTGGTCACCAACGGTAATTTCGGTTTTGATTTGTTCGCGAACGTCATCATAGCCGCCAACTTGCTTGTGCTCGATAATGATGTCGGGGTACAGCTTGTTAAATTCTACAATGTACTTATCAAGTACAGTGCGGAGAGCTTCGCCCATGGTGTGGTAGAAAACAACTTTAACTTGACCTTCTTTCAAGCCGTCCTTGTCCTTGCCACCGCCAAACAGGTCGCAAGATGTGGTAGTCAACAAGGGGAGTGCCAGCAAAGTAATTGCCAACAAAAGAGAAATGATTTTTCTTTTCACGGTGAGATTCCTTCCTTTTCTTGTAATTGTGATTTTGTTTTTATAACGACAGCTGTGTAAGCTGTTATTACCTGTAAAGGGATTAGCCCTTGATACCACTTCTCGAAACGCCCTTCATAATGTATTTACGAAGGAATACGAATACGAGGAAGAGGGGAGCGGATACAATGGCAACGGCTGCCATCTGTACGGGAATGTTAACGTCACCTTCCACAGAGGTAAAGGCAGTACGCAAACCGTTTGTGATCAATCGGTGTGCTTCGTCGTTTGCAACCAATCGAGGCCACATATAGGAGTTCCACGCGCCCATCATCTTCAAAATGGTGATCGAGATCAGGGTGGGGAGTGCCAAGGGGATCATAACCTTCCAAAGGTATTTCAGGTCACTTGTACCGTCAACCTTTGCTGCCAGATACAACTCATTGGGGATCTGTAGGAAGTTTTGACGGAGCAGGTAAATATAGAATACACTTACTAGGAAGGGAACGATCAAAACGGTAAAGGTGTTTTTCCAGTCACCCATTGCTATCAAATCCTGAGAGCCAAGCTCACGGCCGAGGGTTCTCAAGCCGAGGAAGTTACTAATGGTTTGATAGTTGGTAATGGTAAAGAGCTCACCGGGAATCATCATGGTTGCCAAAAGAGCGGCAAACATTGCGTTTTTGCCCTTGAATTCCAATCTTGCAAAAACAAAAGCGGTGACAACGGTAATTACCAAAGAGAGAATTGTGGAAACCACGCCAACGTAAAGGGTGTTGGCAAACAAGGTTCCAAGGTTTGCGGTGTTAAATGCCTCAACATAGTTGTAAAGAACAATTTTATTGGGCCACAGGGTTTGCACCGGCAAACGGTATTCAGCCAAATCTTTTACAGAGGAGATCAGCATGAAGTAGAAGGGGAAAATAACAATCAAAGCCATCAAAATGAGGAAAAGATACAAAAAGACTTGCACAGCAATGCGAACTCCGCGTTGTCTTGCTTGTGCTTTTTGAACGTCTGCCTCAAATACAGCAAAGTTTTTTTGATCTGCCATATCGCCACCTCCTTAATAGTGCGTGTTCTTTTTGCTGATATACAAATTCAGCATTGTGACCACGAAGATGATTCCAAACAAGATCAAAGCAGCGGCACTGGCGCGTCCTTGTTGGTTGGCCAAATCTCGATAAATAAATCCGACCATTGTATCCAAACGGTAAGGGTTACTGGTGGGACCCATTTTTTCGCCGAAGATACCAACAATACTGGAGTATTCCTTGAATCCGCCGATAAAGCCCGTGATAACAACGTAGGTGATCATGGGAGAAAGAAGCGGAACAGTGATACGGGTAAAGGTGCGCAGACGGGAGGTGCCGTCGATCTTTGCTGCGTCGTAGTATTGTTTGTTGACGCTTTGCAAGCCGCCCAAGAGTACGAGAATCTTGAAGGGTAGTGCATTCCAAACAATGTAGATGACCATAACTGTCATGTTGGCCAACTCAGTGGAGCCCTTATTGATCCAGTTAATGGCTTCGCCACCAAAGAATTGGATGACGTTGTTGATAATGCCGGCGGTGAGGATCAACTCGTTTTTACCGCCGATGTTACGACCAACCATGTTAAACATTGCGGCAAATACCATACCGATTGCAATGGAGTTGGTTACGTAGGGAAGGAAGAAGATTGTTTGCAACATTCTTCTAAAGGGTTTGATTGCGTTGAGGCAGACCGAAATGACCAGCGCCAAAGCGGTGGAAATCGGTACGGTCAAAACGCACAACAAAACGGTGTTTTTCAAACAGGTAACAAAGTCTCTGTATTCAACAACGTTTACAAAGTTGGCAAAACCAAACTCGAATTGTTTGCCGCCCGCAACGGCCAAGGAGTTATATCCTTCCAAAAAAGCCATGCGAATCGTGTTAATGATCGGCCATACGGTAAAGATCAGCAAAAGTACGATCGCAGGAGAAAGATATAACCATGCCTTCCATGGATGTTTACTTCCTACCATAGCGTCTCACCTCAAATTTTAGAATACTTCTTTTTCAGTGCAGCAGTAATGAAGTCATCGTTCTCTTGAGAGGAGAAGACGATGCGCTTTTCATCGCGTTTGCTGAACAAAAATACCTTGTGGGACTTGAGGTTGTAACGAACGGTTGCAGATGCGGTATCGATCTTGCAATCGCTGTCGATGATGGAGCGAATGGTGGGGTTACAGGATGCATCGTGTGTGGCAACAACGCTTGCGTCGCGGCCCATAATTTCGAGGTTGGTCAGGTTGCAGGTCAAGCGACCGTCAGCCGCGGGAATGAAGCCCTCGGGACGAATACCAACGGTTACGGGTTGATCGGCTACGCCTTCAACGTCGAGAACGTCCTCGTTGCCAATATAGAGCTTGCCGCCCTTAACCTCGCCGTTGAATACGTTGATGGGAGGAGTACCCAGGAACTTTGCAACGAACAGATTGGTGGGGTTGTCGTAAACCTCTTGGGGCTTACCGACTTGTTGAATAACGCCGTCTCTCATAACTACGATCATATCGGAGATGCTCATTGTCTCTTCTTGGTCGTGGGTTACGAAGATGGTGGTGATGCCGGTTTCCTTTTGGATGCGGCGGATCTCTTCGCGCGTTTGCAAGCGCAGACGTGCATCAAGGTTGGAAAGGGGTTCGTCCAAAAGCAGAACGCCGGGCATCTTAACGAGTGCACGCGCGATAGCAACACGTTGTTGCTGACCGCCGGAGAGTGCGTTTGGCTTTCTCTCCATCAGCTCGTCGATCTGTACCAGCTTAGCTGCTTGGTAAGCTCTTTCCAGCATTTCCTTCTTGGAGAGCCGGTCGGGGCCTTTCAGGTTTTGCAGAGGGAACAAAATGTTCTGCTTAACCGTGAGGTGGGGGTAGAGTGCGTAGTTTTGGAATACGAGACCGACTCCGCGGCTCTCTGCCGGGAGATTGGTGACCTCGTTATCACCAAAGTAGATCTTACCGCCCGAAACCTTTTGCAAGCCACTGATCATGTAGAGCGTGGTGCTCTTACCGCAGCCGGAGGGACCAAGCAGACCAATCAGCTTGCCGTCCGGAACGGTAAAGGTAAAATCATTTACCGCCATGAACTCTTTCTCGCGTTTGTTGCGGGGAGGGAAGATCTTTGTTACGTTTTGCAATACAACTTTCATACAAGACTTCCTTTCTGTTCGTTTGAATATATTTTAGCTTTATTGCTTGCTTACGAATTTTGTTCTTTTTCTGCAACCGATTCGGCGTGCAGCTTTTTCTTATACTCCAAAAGCTCCTCGGGAGAGTCGAAGATCATCTGGCTTGCAAAATCAACGGTAACCGTTCCTGCCAGCATATCGTGCAGGGGAGTATTTGCCTGTGTAAAGATCAGGAGTGCGATCTCTGCTACTACCAAAAGGAGCAGCAGGATAGTTGTAACGCCGCTCGCCGTGCCAAGCAGAAGCGAGAGCAGGCAGAACACCGGGATCATCGTTTCTACCGCGTACTTACCGAGAGCGGTACGCACGAGCAGAATGACGGGAGAAATCTTAACGCCGTCCATTCGCATAACACCCACACCAAAGATCTTTTTGCCGAGTGTTTGTCCGTTTTTGAAGAGCAACGGAACGGCAAATTCCAAAATCAGATAAGAGATGAGAATTGAGAAGGTGAGCACGAGTAGAATGAGTTGATTAACCATTCCGTATGCAAAGAGGTAATCCTCGTTTTCAAAAAGTGCTTTTGAGGCAGTATCAAAAATTTCCTTTTGTGCATCTGTCAAGGTGTTGTAGCGTTCCTCGGTCATTGTAACCGAAATGGCACCGTCGAGTTCTTCTTTCGTCATAAACTCGCTCAGGTTATAGTCTTTTGCGTGTTGGGCGCAAATATCAATCATTTTGTCCTGCTGTGCATCAATGCCCAGCACAGTGGAAAGCAAAAGGACAATTCCAACCGCCACAATGCAAAACAAAATCATATCACACAAAAAAGCGGAAATGCGTTTCCACATACTCGCTTTTTGCAAATCGTAAATCATAGTAAATCCTCCGCTGTATACCCACACGCGCGTGTGCGCGATGCAAAACCGCGGGCAGGCCCGCGATTCAAATTAAATTGCTATTATATTATAACACTATTGTCTACAAAAAGCAACACTCTTTTCTTATTTTAGATAACTTGACTGAAAAATCGTCATTGTGCACAATCGCGCTTTAACAAGGTACAGTGAGCCGCTTTGTATAAAGATAAAAAAAGAAGAAAAGCCCCGTTCTTTTGTGTTATTTTGACCAAAAACACGATTTTGGCGCAAGATGTTCGATGCAAATGGTTTTCGTCATTTTTCCAATTCTGTTTTGGCTTTTTGGGGTTGTAAAACAGAGAAGAGAGCATCGCCTTCGACTTTCTTTTTCGGGATTCAAAAACGACTTTTGGGTGTGAAAAATGACGAAAAAAATAACCCTTAAAAAGCATAAATTTAGGCGTGTTTTGCGCCCTTTCAATTGCTCAATTTTGATAAAAAAAGGCATTCCAAACGGCTTTGGAACGCCTCATTTTTGTGTTGCCGAAAACAATGAAAAAATGCCGTTTTTACACCACGTATATGCGTTATTTGGTGCAAAAACGGACATTTTATCATGTTTTTGGGGGATTTTAATGGCTTTATTCCTGTTCTTTTTCTGCCATTTTATCAAGGGCATAACGGTAGCCGCTGCCGTATTTGAGGCACTTGCTTACGCGGCTGATAGTGGCGGTGCTGATGCCGATCTTTTGTGAAATATTTTGGTAGTTTTCTCCCTGATCCAAAAGGACTGCGGCATCCAGACGTTGCGCCATATCCTCAAGCTCCTTGATTGTGCACACGTCCTCAAAAAAGCGGTAGCAATCTTCAACCGTTTCCAGCGTGAGGATCACTTCAAACAAACGGTCAATGGATTTTGACTGAAAATTAGGCATGGGGAGTCCTCCTTGAGATTTTTACACCAACATTTTAACACTTTATCACACTAAAGTCAAGGAAAAATGCAACTGTTTACAAAAAGTTCATAAATACGGGTTCTTTTATTGGTTTTTAGATGTAGCAACGGTGTATTATTTGTAAGATTTGTATAGAGTTTGCTTACAAACAACATTATTTTTTTACTTGACAAAGATGTGCGCGCGTGATATAATATACATATACAAACGAGATTTCTGCGACTGACGGATAAATGTGGGCCACCACAGTGGAACAGAAATCTTTTTGAGCCGACCGTCTGGGCGCACTTTCCTTGTTGTGGGGTAGTGCGCCCTTTTGTATTTTTGTTCAAAAAAATGGGTAAGGAGAACATCAAATGAAAAAAGTAGCCATCATTATGGGAAGCGCAAGCGATCTTCCCGTTGTACGCAAGGCCATCGACATGCTGACCTCTTTGGAGATCCCCCACGAGGTGCATGTGTATTCGGCGCACAGAACCCCTGCTGAGGCAGCTTCCTTTGTAGCATCGGCACGCAAAAACGGCTTTGGCGTTATCATTGCGGCAGCGGGCATGGCGGCGCATCTGGCAGGAGCCGTTGCGGCAAACACCGTCCTCCCTGTTATCGGCATTCCTTGCAAGTCGGCACAGCTTGACGGCATGGATGCACTCCTTGCCACCGTACAAATGCCCACGGGCGTTCCCGTAGCGACCGTTGCCATCGACGGTGCCGCAAATGCCGCTCTTCTGGCAGCGCAGATTCTGGCGCTCTCCGACGATGTTTTGGCACAAAAGCTGATCGACAAGCGTGCGGCAGACGCCAAAGCAGTGCTTGCAAAGGATGCGGAAATTGCCGCAGAATTCAACAAATAAAAACACCAACCATTAAAACAAGGAGACAGACACATGGGCGGATTTTTTGGAGCGGTTAGCCGCACGGAAGCGATTTCCGACGTATTCTTCGGCACAGATTACCACTCGCATCTTGGAACCAAGCGCGCCGGCATGGCGGCATACGACAAAGGGATCGGATTGCAGCGAGAGATTCACAACATCTCCAACTCTCCCTTCCGTACGCGCTTTGAGCACGTTTTTGACGAAATGCAGGGTACTGCAGCCATCGGTTGCATCAGCGATAGCGACCCGCAGCCCCTTTTGATTTGCTCAAGCTTGGGCAAATATGCCATTTGCGTCATCGGTGTTATCAATAATGACCAAGAGCTTATCGACAAATATCTGCGTGAAAGTGGCGGACACTTTAACGCAATGACAGGCGGCAAGGTCAACGGCACCGAGCTGGTAGCCGCACTCATTGACCAAAAGAAGAATTTTTGTGAGGGTATTCTGTTCGCGCAAGAGGTCATTGAGGGTTCGGCATCTATTCTCATTCTGCGTGACGGCGGAACACTGATCGCCGCGCGCGACCGTATGGGACGTACCCCCGTTTTGGTGGGCAAGGGAGAGGACGGCTATTGCGTTACCTTTGAATCCTTTGCTTACAAAAAGCTCGGCTATGATGACGAGCGCGAGCTTGGACCCGGTGAGATTGTGGAAATTTCTGCCGACGGTATTACACAGCTTTCTCCCGCACGTAAGGAGATGCGTATCTGTTCCTTTTTGTGGTCTTATTACGGCTTCCCCAACTCCACCTACGAGGGCGTTAACGTAGAGGTGATGCGTTATCGCAACGGCCGCATTATGGCAGAGAACGATGCACTCCTCGGCAATAACGAGGGAATCGACTATGTTTGCGGTGTTCCGGATTCGGGCACTCCCCACGCCATCGGCTACGCAAACGAAAGTGACATTCCCTTTGCACGTCCCTACATCAAATACACACCTACGTGGTCGCGCAGCTTTATGCCAAACAGTCAAGCCGACCGCAAAAAGGTGGCAAAAATGAAGCAAATTCCCGTTCACGAGCTCATTAAGGATAAAAACCTTTTGTTCGTTGATGACTCCATCGTGCGCGGCACTCAGCTCAAGGAAACGGTTGATTTTCTCTCGCAAAACGGCGCGCGTGCCATTCACATGCGCTCGGCTTGCCCACCCATTATGTATAGCTGCAAATACCTCAACTTTACGCGCTCCACAAACGAAATGGAGCTTTTGGCTCGCCGCATCGTGATGGAGCTTGAGGGCGAGGCGGGATTTTCTCATCTTGAAGAATACAGCGATTCGAACACCGAGCGCGGCAAAAAGCTGCGTGCGGCCATTTGCGAAAAGCTCCACTTCGATTCCGTGGAGTTCCAATCGCTCGAGGGCGTTATTCGCGCAATCGGAATCGAACCCTGCAAGCTTTGCACCTACTGCTGGAACGGAAAGGAATAAACGATATGCATAACAACTCTAAATCCGAAAGCTACGCTGCTGCAGGCGTAGATATTACTGCCGGCTATCGCGCCGTCGAATTGATGAAAAAGCACATTGCACGCACCAAAAACGAGGGCTGTCTTGATGACGTTGGCGGCTTTGGCGGCTGCTTTGGTCTCAACATGGCAGGCATTGAGGAGCCCGTTCTTGTTTCCGGCACCGACGGTTGCGGAACCAAGGTCAAAATGGCAATTCTCCTCGATAAGCACGATACCATCGGTATTGATGCCGTTGCTATGTGTGTCAACGATATTATTTGCTGCGGCGCGCGTCCGTTGTTCTTCCTCGACTACATTGCTTGCGGAAAGAACTCCCCCGAAAAGATTGCCGCTATCGTTGGCGGCGTTGCCGAGGGTTGTGTACAGTCGGGCGCGGCACTCATCGGCGGTGAGACCGCAGAGCACCCGGGTCTTATGCCCCTCGAGGACTACGACCTTGCCGGCTTTGCCGTTGGCATCGTTGACAAAAAGAAGATTCTTGACAACACCAAAATGGCAGAGGGAGACGTTGTTATTGCGCTGGCGTCCAGCGGCGTGCACTCCAACGGTTTTTCTCTCGTTCGCAAGGTGTTCGATATTGATAACAATAATCCCGCACTTTATGAGCCGAATGAAGCGCTCGGCGGCAAAACCATTGCCGAAACACTCCTGACGCCTACCCGTATCTACGTTAAGAGCATTCTCGCGCTCCTCGAAAAGGTGAACGTCAAGGGCATCAGCCACATCACGGGTGGCGGATTCTATGAGAACATTCCGCGTTCTATCCCCAAGGGACTTACCGCAAAGATCAAAAAATCCGCGGTTAAGGTGCTGCCTATTTTTGACCTGATCGCAAAAACGGGTAACATTCCCGAGCGCGATATGTATAACACATACAACATGGGCGTCGGTATGAGCGTTGTTGTTCCCGCAAACGAGGCAGAAACCGCACTCGAAATCCTGAAGGCACACGGCGAAGATGCATACGTCATTGGCGAGATCGTCAAGGGGGACGACGGGGTGGTATTGCTGTAATGAAGGAACAGATCAAAAAAATCGCCGTGCTCGTTTCGGGTGGCGGCACCAATTTGCAGGCACTCATCGATGCCGAAGCACGCGGCGAATTGGGTTGCGGACACATCGCGCTTGTCATCGCATCCAAGCCCAATGTTTACGCATTGGAGCGCGCAAAAAACCACGGCATTGCGTCCTTGGTTCTCGCAAGAAAAGAATATGATAGTATTGCCGCGTATTCAAAGGCGCTTACCGGTGCGCTCCTCGCGGCAGAGGTTGACCTTGTGGTGTTGGCCGGCTTTTTGACCATCATCGACGAACAGGTCTATAACGCTTTCCCCAATCGCATTCTCAACGTACACCCCGCGCTTATTCCGTCCTTTTGCGGAAAGGGCTACTACGGCTTGCACGTGCACGAGGCGGCTCTGGCGAAGGGCGTTAAGGTTTCGGGAGCCACCGTGCACATCGTTACCCCCGAGTGTGATGCAGGACCGATCGTACTCCAAAAGGCGGTAGAGGTCAAGGATGACGACACCCCCGAAGCATTGCAAAAAAGAATTATGGAAGAAGCGGAGTGGAAGATTCTTCCCGCCGCAGTCAAACTGTTTTGCGAGGATCGCATTACAGTTAAAGAGAACCGCGTCTATCTGAAAGGAGAATAACGGTATGAAAATCTTAAACATCGCAGAGGAACTCAATTCTCTTGCTTACCACGGCAGAGGTATTATCATTGGCAAGAGTGCCGACGGCAAAAAGGCGGTCACTGCTTACTTTATTATGGGCAGAAGCGAAAACAGCCGCAACCGCGTGTTCGTGGCAGAGGGTGATGCTATGCGTACAAAGGCGTATGACGAATCCAAAATGACCGACCCACACCTCATTATTTACTATCCCGTGCGTGTGCTCGGCAACAAGACCATTGTTACCAATGGCGACCAAACCGATACCATTTACGACCTGATGGACAAGCAAATGACCTTTGAGCAAGCGCTCCGCACACGCGAGTTTGAGGACGATAAGCCCAACTTCACCCCTCGCATTTCGGGCATTATCCGCCTTGACAAAGAGGGAATGAACTATGCAATGTCCATTCTCAAGAGTGCCGAGGGCGATGACAGCTCCTGCGAAAGATTTACATACGCATACTCCAACCCCATCTCTGGCAGAGCAAAATTCATTCACACCTACAACGGTGACGGCAACCCTCTGCCGTCCTATGAGGGTGAGCCCAAAACCTTGGAGCTTCCCGACGTGGACATTGACACCCTGACCGATCTGATTTGGACAAATTTGAACCAAGATAACAAGGTTTCTCTCTTTGTTCGCTACATCGATATCGCCAGCGGCAAGAGCGAGACGAGAATTGTAAATAAAAACGTGTGAGGTGACGCAAAATGAAAGAATTTGAACTCAAATACGGCTGTAACCCCAACCAAAAGCCCGCAAAGATTTATATGCAAGACGGCAGTGAGCTGCCCATCCAAATTTTGTGCGGCAGCCCCGGATACATCATCTTCCTCGATGCTTTCAACTCCTGGCAGCTCGTCAAAGAACTCAAAGCTGCGCTCGGTCTCCCCGCAGTTACCTCGTTCAAGCACGTCAGCCCCACGTCGGCGGCTGTTGGCATTCCGCTTTCCGAAAAGCTGAAAAAGGCATGCTTTGTTGACGACATCGAAGGTCTTGATGAGTCCCCCTTGGCTTGCGCCTATGCAAGAGCGCGCGGCACCGACCGTATGTGCTCCTTTGGCGACTGGGTAGCACTCTCCGACGTTTGCGACGTTACCACCGCACTCCTCATCAAGCGTGAGGTATCCGACGGCGTTATCGCTCCCGGCTACGAGCCCGAAGCACTTGAAATTCACAAGAGCAAGAGAAAGGGCAACTACAACATTGTTCAAATCGACCCCGATTACGTTCCCGCGGTTCAGGAGACCAAACAGGTATTTGGCATCACCTTTGAGCAGGGCAGAAATAACTTTGAAATCAACCGCGAGTTGCTTTCGAACATTGTAACCGAGAATAAAGATCTGCCTGAAAGTGCCGTACGCGACCTCATTATCGCGCTCATCACCCTCAAATATACGCAATCCAACTCTGTTTGTTATGCCGTTGACGGTCAAGCCATCGGCGTGGGTGCCGGTCAGCAATCGCGTATTCACTGCACACGTTTGGCAGGCAGCAAGGCAGATACTTGGTTCTTGCGTCAGCACGATAAGGTGCTCGCTTTGCCTTTCAAATCCACACTCGGTCGCCCCGACAGAGATAACGTTATCGACGGTTACATCAACCAAAACGAAGAGGACGTTTGTGCTGAGGGCAACTGGCAAAAATACTTTACCGAGCAACCCGCTCCCTTCACTCGTGAAGAGCAGGTGGCTTACCTTGCTACCATCGACGGTGTAGCCCTTGGCTCGGATGCGTTCTTCCCGTTTGACGATAACATCGAGAGAGCAAAGAGAAGCGGCGTTAAGTACATTGCCGAGCCCGGCGGCTCTATTCGTGATGATGTTGTTATCGATTGCTGCAACAAGTACGGCATGACCATGGCATTTACCGGTATGCGTTTGTTCCACCACTAATCCGGACGTATCAAACAGGAGAATTTTGATGAAGATTATGGTTGTCGGTGGCGGCGGCAGAGAGCACGCCATCATCAAAAAACTAAAAGAGAATAAAAATGTCACCGAAATTTACGCACTCCCCGGCAACGGCGGTATTGCAAAAGATGCTACGTGCGTTGACATCGGTGCAAAAGATATTGAAAAGATTGTTGATTTTGCTGTTTCCAACAACATCGACTATGCGGTTGTTGCCCCCGATGATCCGCTTGTGCTCGGTGCAGTTGATGCACTTGAGAAAAAGGGCATTCCTTGCTTTGGCCCGCGTGCCAATGCGGCAATTATTGAGGGTAGCAAGGTCTTTTCCAAAAACCTGATGAAAAAATACAACATTCCCACCGCCGCTTACGAGGTGTTTGACGATATGGAGGCGGCACTTGCGTATCTTGAGACCGCACCCATTCCCACGGTCATCAAGGCCGACGGTCTTGCTCTTGGCAAAGGCGTTATCATTGCCATGACGCGCGATGAAGCACGTGACGCCGTCCGTTCGATGATGCAGGATAAGGTCTTTGGCGCGAGCGGTGACCACATTGTAATCGAGGAATTCCTCACCGGTCCCGAGGTCTCGGTGCTTTCCTTTACCGACGGCAAGACCATTGTTCCCATGGTTTCTTCTATGGACCACAAAAGAGCAGGGGACAACGATACGGGACTGAACACCGGCGGTATGGGTACGGTTGCTCCCAACCCCTACTATACGCCCGAGGTTGCCGAGCGCTGCATGCGTGAGATCTTTTTGCCCACCGTTGCGGCAATGAACGCCGAGGGACGCACTTTTAAGGGCTGCCTCTATTTCGGCTTGATGATCACCGAAAACGGTCCCAAGGTGATTGAGTACAACTGCCGCTTTGGCGATCCCGAAACGCAGGTTGTGCTCCCCCTTCTCAAGAGTGATTTGCTCACCGTTATGCAAGCAACTACAAACGGCACGCTTGCCGAGTGCCCCGTAGAATTTGCCGACGGCAATGCTTGTTGCGTCATTATGGCATCTTGTGGATACCCCACTCACTACGAAAAAGGATATGCCTTGACCATTCCCGAAGAGCTTGCCCCGAGCGTTTACGTTGCAGGCGCGGCAATCAAGAACGGTCAACTCGTTACAAACGGTGGACGTGTTCTCGGTGCAACCGCCACAGCCGACACCCTTGCAACCGCCATTGATGGCGCTTACGCTATGGTAAAGCAGATCCACTTTGAAAACGCATATTACCGAAACGACATCGGACAGCGAGCACTGCGAGCAAAGGAGTGATAGATATGGTTTACAGAATTTACGTTGAAAAAAGAGCCGAGCTTGCACACGAAGCGAACGCGCTCTGCTCCGAACTGAAAAATCTGTTGGGAATTTCCACCCTTACCTCGGTGCGCATTCTCAACCGCTACGATGCCGAAAACATTGCCCCCGCGCTTTTTGAGGAGGCCGTTCGTTCGGTATTCTCCGAGCCCCAACTTGACGTCACAACCCCAGACCTTCCCAAAAGAGAGGGCGAGGTTGTGTTTGCCACCGAATATCTGCCCGGCCAATTCGACCAAAGAGCCGATTCTGCCGCGCAATGTATTCAAATCATTTCGCAGGGTGAGCGTCCTATCATTCGCACCGCAAAGGTTTATCTTTTGGGCGGTGATTTGAGCGACGCACAGCTTGCAGAGATCAAAAAATACGTCATTAACCCCGTTGAAGCGCGCGAGGCGGCACTGGAGCTGCCCGAAACGCTCGCGGTGCAATACGATATTCCCACCGAGGTTGCCACTCTTGACGGTTTCCTTTCTCTTGACCGCGCAGGACTCGAAAAGTTCGTGCGCGACTACGGCCTTGCAATGGATGCCGACGATATCGCATTCTGCCAAGCATATTTCAAAACCGAAGAGAGAGACCCCACCATTACCGAAATTCGCATGATCGACACCTATTGGTCAGATCACTGCCGTCACACCACCTTTAATACCACCATTGACAGTGTTCAATTTGAGGATGCACTCCTGCAAGAAACCTACGAGGATTACCTTGCAACCCGTCGTTCTCTTGGCAGAACCAAGCCCATCAATCTTATGGATATCGGCACCCTTGCCGCAAAATATTTGCGCAAGACAGGCAAGCTTGATAAGCTTGACGAAAGCGAAGAAATCAATGCCTGCACCGTAAAAATGGAGGTTGAGGTTGACGGCAAGCCCGAACCTTGGTTGCTCCTTTTTAAGAACGAAACACATAACCATCCTACCGAAATAGAGCCCTTTGGCGGTGCGGCTACCTGCATTGGCGGTGCTATTCGTGACCCTCTCTCCGGTCGCTCCTACGTCTATGCGGCAATGCGTGTCACCGGTGCGGCAGATCCTACCGTACCCGTAGCCGACACCATTCCCGGTAAGCTCCCCCAACGCAAAATCGTGCAAACTGCTGCTGCAGGATATTCCTCTTACGGCAACCAGATCGGACTTGCGACGGGTATGGTCAACGAGCTTTATCACCCCGGCTATGCGGCAAAGCGTATGGAGATCGGCGCGGTCATCGCCGCCACTCCCGCAGAGAACGTTCGTCGCGAGTGCCCTAAGGACGGCGACATCGTCATTCTCTTGGGCGGCAGAACAGGTCGCGACGGTATTGGCGGTGCGACCGGCTCTTCCAAGGCACACGATTCTCACTCGGTTGAGACCTGCGGTGCCGAGGTACAAAAGGGTAACGCGCCCGAGGAGCGCAAGCTCCAACGCCTCTTCCGCAATCCCGAGGCCTGCCGCATGATCAAGCGCTGCAACGACTTTGGTGCAGGCGGCGTTTCTGTTGCTGTTGGCGAGCTTGCCGACGGACTTGATATTAATTTGAATGCAGTTCCCAAAAAATACGAAGGCCTTGACGGTACCGAGCTTGCCATCAGCGAGTCTCAGGAAAGAATGGCAGTGGTTGTTGAGGCGAAAGACGTAGAGCGTTTCAAGGCACTTGCCCAGACCGAAAACCTTGAGGCGACCGTGGTTGCTCGTGTAACAGAGGAGCCGCGCCTCCGCATGCATTGGAACGGCAAAACCATTGTTGATATTTCCCGTGAATTCCTCAACTCCAACGGAGCGGAGAAGCATATCGACATTGCTCCCGCAAAGATCGAGGATTATCAAAAGCCCGAGGTAAAGGACTTTGCTGGGGGCTACCGTGCGCTCGTTTCCGACCTCAACGTATGCTCGGGGCGTGGACTCTCCGAGCGCTTTGACTCCACCATCGGTGCGGGAACAGTGCTGATGCCCTTTGGCGGCAAGCATCAAAAAACGCCCATTCAGGCAATGGTGCACAAGGTTTCTGTTGAACAAAAGCACACCGACACCTGCTCCTATATGGCGTGGGGATACAACCCCTACGTTACCGAAAAGAGCCCCTATCACGGTGCATACCTCGCAGTTGTTGAGAGCGTTTGCAAAATGATTGCAACGGGTGCTTCCTTTGAGGACGTATATCTTTCTTTCCAAGAATATTTTGAAAAGCCCCTCAAGGACGCACGTCGTTGGGGCAAGCCCATGGCGGCACTCCTTGGTGCATTCCGCGCACAAAAGGAGCTTGGCATTGCGGCAATCGGCGGCAAGGACTCGATGAGCGGTTCGTTTGAGCGGCTCGACGTTCCCCCCACGCTCGTGTCCTTCGCAGTTACTACGGGCAACGTAAATGAGGTTGTTTCCAACGATGCCAAGGCGGCAGGGCACAAGCTCATCTGCATAGCTCCCAAGTACGGTGAGGATAATCTCCCCGTAGCCGAGTCTCTTATCGAGGTTTTCCAAAAGGTTACCGCATTGATGCGTGCAGGCAAGGTATATTCCGCATACACGCCCACCTATGGCGGTATTGCCGAAGCGGTTTACAAAATGTGTATCGGTAACGGACTTGGATTCAAATATGATAAGTCTATGTGCAACAGAGCGATCTTCAGCTATTGCTACGGCGGATTTTTGCTTGAGGTAGATGCCGACGTAGAAGGTATGCTCGTCGGACATTTTACCAATGACGGTATGATTTCTCGCGGCGAAGAAAAAATCGCTTGCTCCGAGCTCGAAGCTCTCTACGAGGGCAAGCTTGAGGGTGTTTACCCGATGCTCGAAAAGGGCAATGCGAAAAAGCTCGAAACCTTCTCCTATACACAAAAGAACGACAAGGCACCGGCTATTAAGGTTGCCAAACCCAAGGTGCTCATTCCCGTATTCCCCGGCACCAACTGCGAGTACGACACCGCAAAGGTGATGCGCGATGCAGGGGCAGAGGCAAAGATCTTTGTTATCAACAACCTCACATCCGATGGCATTTCGCGTAGTGTAGAGGCGTTTGCCAAGGAGCTTTCCACCTCGCAAATGGTATTCGTTCCCGGCGGATTCTCCGGCGGTGACGAGCCCGACGGTTCGGGTAAGTTCATTATGGCGTTCTTCCGCAATGCGGCTATCAAAGAGGGCGTACACGATCTTCTCAATAACCGCGACGGTCTTATGGCTGGTATTTGCAACGGCTTCCAAGCACTTATCAAGCTCGGCCTCGTGCCTTACGGCAAAATCATCGATACCGATGTTAATTCTCCCACTCTTACCTTTAACAGCATCTCGCGCCACCAATCCAAGCTGGTTCGCATTCGCGTAGCGTCCAATAAATCTCCTTGGCTCAAAGGAACCGAGGTTGGCGAAGTCTACACCGTGCCGATCTCGCACGGCGAGGGCAGATTCTTGGCATCTGACGAGCTGATCCGTCAACTTGCGGCAAACGGACAAATTGCAACACAGTATGTTGATCTTGACGGTAACGCAACCGATGATATTCGTTACAACCCCAACGATTCGGCATTTGCCATTGAGGGCATCACCTCTCCCGACGGTCGCGTGTTCGGCAAAATGGGACACAGCGAGCGTATCGGAAACGGTCTTTATAAGAACGTAGACGGCAAATATGATATGAAGCTCTTTGAATCCGCAGTCAAATATTTCTCTTAACGGAGGCATACTATGGCATATTTAAGCGATATTGAAATTGCACAAAGCACAAAAATGCAACCCATCACCGAGATTGCAAAAATCGCGGGCGTGGGCGAGGAATATCTCGAGCAGTACGGCAAATATAAGGCAAAGGTTGACTATGCGCTCCTCAAAAAGAGTGAGCGTAAGAACGGCAAGCTGGTTTTGGTAACGGCAATTACCCCCACCCCTGCTGGTGAGGGTAAGACCACTACCACCATCGGTCTTGCCGACGGTATGCGTCGCATTGGCAAAAACTGCGTGGTCGCTCTGCGTGAGCCCTCGCTCGGTCCCGTTTTTGGCATCAAGGGCGGTGCGGCAGGTGGCGGATACGCACAGGTCGTTCCCATGGAGGACATCAACCTGCATTTCACAGGTGACTTCCACGCCATCGGCGCGGCAAACAATCTGCTTGCCGCAATGCTCGATAACCACATCTACCAAGGCAACCGCCTCGGCATCGATCCTCGCCGCATCACTTGGAAGCGTTGCGTGGATATGAACGACCGTCAGCTCCGTTTTGTAACCGACGGCCTTGGCGGACGTGTCAACGGCGTGCCGCGTGAGGACGGCTACGATATTACCGTGGCGTCCGAAATCATGGCAGTCTTCTGCCTTGCAAACTCGATTGCCGACCTCAAAGAGCGCCTCTCTCGCATTGTTGTAGCGTACACGTATGACGAAAAACCCGTTACCGCGGGTGATCTTGGCGCTGTTGGTGCTATGGCGGCGCTCCTCAAGGATGCGCTCAAGCCCAACCTCGTGCAAACGCTCGAGGGTACTCCCGCGTTCGTTCACGGTGGACCTTTTGCCAACATTGCACACGGCTGCAACTCGGTTATTGCCACAAAGATGGCAATGAAGCTTGGAGACTACGCTATCACCGAGGCGGGCTTCGGCGCCGATCTTGGTGCTGAAAAGTTCCTTGACATCAAATGCCGTATGGCAGAGCTTGACCCCGATGCAGTGGTTGTTGTTGCAACCGTTCGCGCGCTCAAAATGCACGGCGGTGTAGCAAAAACCGAGCTCGGGACAGAGAATCTCGAGGCACTCGGCGCGGGTATTCCGAACCTGCTCCGCCACGTTTCCAACATCAAGGACGTTTACGGACTTCCTTGTGTAGTGGCCGTTAACCGTTTCCCGACCGACACCGATGCCGAGGTTGCACTTGTCATCGAAAAGTGCAAAACGCTTGGCGTTAATGTCGTTCTCTCCACCGTATGGGCAGAGGGCGGCAAGGGTGGCATGGAGCTTGCACGCGAGGTTGTTCGCCTTTGCGAAGAGCCCCACGATTTCCGCTTCTCCTACTCCTTGGAGGGTAGCATTGAGGATAAAATCGCGGCTATCGTTAAAAATATCT
Organism: Eubacteriales bacterium; assembly: GCA_045656885.1. Classification (GTDB taxonomy): domain Bacteria; phylum Bacillota; class Clostridia; order Oscillospirales; family CAG-272; genus UMGS1865. The sequence goes on along the minus strand of JAZORZ010000045.1, from coordinate 6,434 downwards.
ATCGCGGCAACGGTGTTGTTATTGCCCCTGCGGCAAAGAAGGAGATCGACAAGCTGACCGCGCTCGGCTTCGACAAACTGCCCGTATGTATGGCAAAAACGCAGTACAGCTTCTCCGATGATATGACCAAGCTCGGTGCACCCGAAAACTTTACAGTAACCGTTCGCAACGTTAAGGTTTCTGCCGGTGCCGGCTTTATCGTAGCCCTGACGGGTGATATTATGACCATGCCCGGTCTTCCCAAATCCCCCGCCGCCGAACGCATCGACGTCGATGACGACGGCAAGATTTCCGGATTGTTTTAAGTTCATAGGGTAAAGATTGTGGGGGAAACTTCTTGCAAGAAGTTTCCCCCACGCCCCCTTCAAGAACTCTCGCACAAAGAATCAAAAAGGAAAGTCGTTAGTTTGCCGATAGACAGTCGGCGCGAGCATATTGCTCGCTTTGGCTACCGCGAGCCGGTGGGCACCACCAAGACCCCGCCGGCTAAGAGGATTGTTTGCATTTGTAGGGAACGGCATCTCGATGTCCCGAAAACAAACGGTTTATCGCTTTTACAAACAAAAACGCCGCATCTTGTTGACAATTCCACCCAAATGCGGTATAATAATCTTGTTAACAAGATTAAGTGGCAAAATGCCGCACAAAAAGGAGACAGTATTATGGAATACGGATTGCAATTATACAGTGTTAGAGACATCACCCAAAAGGGACTTGAAAAGGCAATGAAGCAGGTTGCAGATCTCGGCTACACGTCGGTTGAGTTTGCCGGTTTCTTTGGCAACCCCGCACACGAGGTTGGCAGAATGCTGCGCGATACAGGTCTTCGCATCAGCGGAACGCATACGGGTTGGGAGGAGCTTACCCCCGACCGCATTATGGGCACCATTCTTTACCACAAGATAATCGGCAACAAGAATATCATCATTCCGTGGGCAGATCTTTCCGATCGCCTCAAGCTCGGTCAATTTGTCGCACTCGTCAACCAGGCACAACCTCTCTTGGCGCAACACGGCATTACGCTCTCCTATCACAACCACAAGGACGAGTTCCTGCCCAACAAGTTCGGACAAATCCCGCACGAGGTGCTCCAGCGTTGCACCAACATCAAGTTTGAAATCGACACCTTCTGGGCTTACGCCGCAGGACAAGACCCCATCGCTCTTCTTGAACGCCTTGGTGACCGCGTTAGCGTAATCCACCTCAAGGACGGACTTGTCGGCGGACAAGGCAAAGCACTCGGCGAGGGAACGGCACCCGTTGCCGCCGTTCGCGAGTATGCCATCGCACACGGTCTTGAAATGGTTGTTGAGAGCGAAACCCTCAATCCCACGGGCATTAAAGAGGTAGAGCGCTGTATCAAGTATCTGCGCTCCCTGGAGGCATAATGCGCCGCATATCTCTCATTTGTGCGGTAGCGCTTTTGCTGCTTGTTTTCGTCTCTTGCAAGGGGTGGGGGCCGCAAGATCCCGTCACCACGCCCACCGAGCAGGCCACCCAAGCGCCGACAAGCTCCGAGACCACCCCCGAGGTCACAACTCCTGAGGAGACAACACCCGAGGAAACAACACCCGAGGCGACCACTCCTGCCGTCACCGAGCCCGATTTTTCCAACGATCCCGATCCCGACGGCACCAAGCGGTATTGAGCCGCAATTTTGACACAAAGGAAATTTATATGATCCCAACCGAACTGCGGCTGAGCCAAACCCTTTCGTTGCGGCTTTGCCAAACACAAAAATTCAAAACCGAAATGCTCTCGCTTTCGGCAGTCTTGCCGATCGAGGGACAAAAGCCATACATGACTTCACTCTTGCTTGCCGTGCTTTTGCGCGGCACCGAGAGCTACCCCGATATCTCCGCTATCAACCGCCGCCTCGATTATTTGTTTGGCACCGAGCTTTCGGTGCGTAACTTCTACCGCGGAGACACACAGGTGTTCGGTCTTTGCGCCAATGTTTTGGGCAAGGACTATCTTCCCGACGGTGTTCCCGAGCGCGAAACGCTGCTTTTCGAGGTTGTCAAAATGATGCGCGAGGTCTTTTTCTCACCTGCACTTGATGAGAAGGGTCTGCTCCTTTCCCATTATGTGGAAAGCGAAAAGCAGCTGCAACGCGATGCCATTCGCGCCAAAAAGAACCATCCGCAAAGCTATGCAATGGACCGTTGCCGCCAGCTGACCTTTGACAGTGAGCCCTGCGGCATTCCGCTTTACGGCACCGAAGAAGAGGTCATGGCAGTCACACCCGAGGAGTTGACCGCTTATTGGAAAGAGATCTATCAAAACCTCTCGCTCCACGCCTTTTACGTGGGGGCATCGGGTACGGAGAGTGTTATTGATGCTCTTGCAAAGGGACTTGATGTAAAGGACGTCACCCCCGAGCCGATCGATCGGAACGATCCTTCTATTCCGCTCACCGATGTGGCAAGCATCAAGTGCCGCGCGGGAGAGCAAAGAGTGTGCGAGGATTTGCCCGTGCACCAAAGTGCTTTGGTGCTCTCTATGCGTACCCCTGCCGCCGTGCAGGACGAGGATTTTTTTGCAGTTACGCTTTACAACGAGCTCTTGGGCTCGTCCTCGCCCGTTTCCAAGCTTTTCGTAAACGTGCGCGAAAAGCTCGGCCTTTGCTATTCCTGCTTCTCCACCTACAATGCCTACAAGGCGGCGCTGACGATTTGCTGCAGTTTGGAGGATAGCCGTCGCGAGGAAGCGGAAGCTGAAATCAGAAAACAGATTGCCGCTCTTGCCGCGGGCGACATCACCGATGCCGAATGGCAAGCGGCGCAAAAATCAATGGCAAACGGCTACCGTCAGCTCTCGGACAGTCCCTCGGCTATGGAGGTCTATTTCCTTGGCAGAGCACTGGCAGGTGTTTCGATCTCCCCCGAGGAGTGCAGCAACCGCATTGCCGCGCTGACGCGAGAGGACGTCATCAGGGTTGCAAACCAAATGACGGTCGACACCGTTTTTGTCCTGCATCCGACAGGCGGAGAGGAGAGAGACGATGAAGAAAATTGAGTATACGTCTGCGCTTTTGCGCGAAAAATACACCTATATTGAGCATGCAAGCGGACTTTCAATCTACGTATTTCCAAAGAACATGACCAACACATATGCGCTTTTTGCTACCAAATACGGCTCTATGAACACCGATTTTGCCGTAGGCGAAAAACGGATCACAGTTCCCGAGGGGATCGCGCATTTTTTGGAGCACAAGCTCTTTGAAGCCCCCGACGGTACTGACACCTTTACACGCTTTTCGGCACTGGGGGCAGATTCCAATGCCTACACCGACTACGATAAAACAGCGTATCTTTTCAGCTGCACCGAAAACGTAGACGAGGCACTCTCCGAGCTGCTTACCTTTGTTACCCAGCCGCATTTTACCGATGAGTCGGTAGCGCGCGAGCGCGGCATCATCGGCGAGGAGATCCACGAAGACGAGGACAGCCCATGGGAGAAAGCTTATTTGAATTTGGTTGCCTCGCTCTATCACAAAAATCCCGTACGCAACAACGTTTTGGGAACAAGAAAGACCATTGCAAAGATCACACCCGAGCTGCTTTACGAGTGCTACAATGCATTCTATCGCCTCGATAATATGGCACTTGTGGTGTGCGGGAACGTCACCCCTGACGGAGTGCTGGCGGTTGCTGACCGCATTTTGTCAAATGTGCGAGAGGAAAAGGAAAGGGTTACACGCTTCTTTCCTGCTGAGCCGGACGGTGTGCGCCGCAAACGGGCAAGGGCAAAAATGCAGGTGGCAAAGCCCATCTTTTATATCGGCATTAAGGATAATGCAAGATTTGCACAACCCGAAGAAAAGCTGCGCCACGACCTTTCGGTCGCGCTCCTCAATGAAATTCTGTTCTCACAAGCAGGCGAGTTCTATGCCGACTTGTTTGAGCAAGGATTGGTCTCTCCCTCCTTTTCACACGGCTATTCCTGCGATAACGGTCAGTTTGCATTTACCTGCATCTCGGGCGAATCGAAAAATCCGGAAGCGGTTTATGACTGCTTGATGGATTATTTGAACGGTGTGAGGAAAACCGGACTTTCCGAGGAGGATTTCGAGCGTTGCCGTCGCGTGATGTATGCCGACGAGATCCGCGCATACGACTCCACCGATGAGATCGCAAACCGCCTGTTGTCCTTTGTTTTCGACGGCTCGCAGATCTTCGACGTTCCAACAATTCTGCAATCGATTACCAAAGAAGAACTCGAAAAACTTTTGCACACCCTTTATCAACCCCAATATTTTGCAATGTCGGTCGTTCGCCCTCTGTAAGGCAGACCGATAGAAAGGAGAACTTATGTTCGAACAAACCATCGTTTCTTTCCCCGGCCTTGGCATTGGGGAAATGACACTCAACAAAATTGCCTTTACACTGTTTGGCATACTTGAGGTGCGCTGGTACGGTATTGTTATCACGTTGGGCATTCTCTTTGCTGTTCTGTACGTTATCTACCGCGGCAAAAAGAATGAGCACGTCATTTCCGATGACATCATTGATATCGCACTTGCAACAGTCATTCTCGGCGTTATCGGCGCGCGTGCCTACTATGTTTTGACCTCGCTTGACCAATACGATAGCTTTGGCGAAGCCATTGCTATTTGGAACGGCGGTCTTGGTATTTACGGCGGCATTATTGGCGGCTGTATGGGTATTGTCATTGTGTGTCTGCTCAAAAAGATCTCTTGGCGTAAGCTGTTTGATATGGCGGCGCCCGGTGTTATGATCGCGCAGGCGATGGGACGTTGGGGAAACTTCTTCAACGGCGAAGCATACGGCTACAACATTGGCGAAACCACACGCTTCTTCTTCTTTAACAAAGAATTTGTCCTGACCTCGGGCGAGGGTACTATCTTCAACACCTTCCGCATGGGTCTGCAGCAGTTTGGTTACACTTTTTATTATCACCCCACCTTCCTCTATGAAAGTGTTTGGAACATTATCGGCTTTATCATTGCCAACATCATTTACAAGCACAAGAGATTCCACGGCCAGATCGCGCTCTTTTACTTTGCATGGTATGGCTTTGGACGTATGTTCATCGAGGGCTTCCGTACCGACAGTCTTTACGTGCCCGGCACGGGTATTCGCATCTCGCAGTTGGTCGGCTTTATTTGCGTAATCGCGGCAGGCGCCGCTCTGATCGTTCTTACCGTTCTCACCCGCAAGAGAGCACCCCTGCTCGTTCTTGAGGACGCTGCATACGAGGCAGCTAAAAAGGTTGAGGCAGAGCTTGATGCGGCTGACAAGAAAGCAACCGACAAAGATACCTCTGATAAGGAAGAAGCAAAAGAATCTGCAGAAGAATCTGCAGAAGAACCCGCACCGACTGAAGAAACAGTTGAAGAATCTGCAGAAGAACCCGCAGAACAAGAGGAGAAGGACGATGGCAACGAGAATTGACGGCAAATTGATCTCTGCCGAGATCCGCGAAGAGATCAAAGCCGAAACCGCACAGTTTCAAAAGGAAAACGGCTTTTTGCCCGGTCTTGCGGTCATCATCGTAGGCGAAAATCCCGCGTCGCAGGTTTACGTTCGCAACAAGAAAAAGGCGTGCGAAGAGGTTGGCTTTTATTCTCGCGTATATGAAATGCCCGAGAACACAACGCAAGCCGAGCTCAACGCGCTGGTTGATGAACTCAACAACGATGAGGCAATTCACGGTATTCTCGTGCAACTCCCTTTACCAAAGCATCTTGATGAGACCGAGGTGCTCCTGCGTATCGATCCCGAAAAGGATGTTGACGCCTTTCACCCCTACAACGTGGGCAAAATTATGATCGGTGATTATAGCTTTTTGCCTTGCACCCCCGCGGGCGTTATGGCGCTTCTCACGCGCACGGGTGTTGAGATTTCGGGCAAAAAATGCGTGGTCATCGGACGCTCCAACATTGTTGGCAAGCCCATGGCAATGCTGCTTTTGCACGCAAACGGAACAGTAACCATTTGCCACAGCCGCACGCAAAACCTCGCAGAGGTCACACGTGAGGCGGACATTTTGGTGGTTGCCATCGGCAAAGCCGACTTTGTCACAGCCGATATGGTCAAGCCCGGAGCGGTGGTCATCGACGTTGGCATGAATCGCCGTGAGGACGGCAAGCTGACAGGCGATGTCGACTTCGCCTCTGTCGAGCCCATCGCCTCTGCCATTACCCCCGTACCCGGAGGCGTTGGCCCTATGACCATCACAATGCTGCTCAAAAACACACTCACAGCCGCAAGAAACAAGGCGGCAAAGTAATAAAAAACACAGCAAAAGCCACCCATTGGGTGGCTTTTGTGATTGTTGATCAATTTGGAAATTTCGCGCGTTGCGCGAATATTTTTGCTCGTAGCGATCGTGAGCGAGCTCCCATCGCTTTACTCGCAAAATGCGAACCCGAATCCAAAACGCATTGCGTTTTGGGCGGGAAGATGAGC
>JAZORZ010000044.1:0-16205 GCA_045656885.1 Eubacteriales bacterium | reverse complement strand
TATAATGTAGAAATCTATTTGTCAATAATAAAATTAATATATAATGTACACATTATATAACGTCCGAGGTGATTACATTGCATTTTCGCATTGATGAAATACTCAAAGAAAAAGGCAAAACAAGATATTGGCTATATATTCAACTTGGTTTGAGTTACCAAAACTTTAAAAGAATTTTAGAGAACGAGACAAGCTCTATTAAATTTGAAAATCTCAAAGCAATTTGCGACATTTTGGAATGCACACCAAATGACTTGTTTGTAGAGTACCATAATAAATAAGCAAAAGGGATAGCACGAGCCATCCCTTTCTTGTTTCCATTCTACTTTCTGAGAAAGCAGGGTCTCGGTGGTCCCTGCTTTCTCGCGAGAGCAAAAGCGCGTCTTTAAGACGCGCACCGACTGTCCGTTCGTTTGCTGAAATTTTCTTTTTGATCCTTTGTGCGAAAGTTTTTGAAAGGGGTGCAGGGGGGAACTTTTTTCAAAAAGTTCCCCCCTGCATTTCCTCAATTAACCTATCAAATGCGTGCCTTTCGCATCAAGACTTTCGCGGCGGCGTTCGCGTTTGCGCTCTTCGACGGTTTTGCCGATGAGCTTGACGGTAGTGCATTTTGCAGAGCCGCACCAGAACAAAAGCTTCTTCATTCGGCGCACCATATATTCGTTTTCGACACAGACGGCGATCTTTTCGCTGTCTTTTTGTTTGCCTGTTCCAAAGGCACCGTAACCGAGTTTTTTGAGCGAATGCGGCACAAACACCTCGCGCAAAGCGGGGGTGCTATCAAAGGCGCGCGCACCAATCTCCTTGACGCCAAGCTCCATACGCACGGTGTGCAGCTTGCGGCAGTTTTCAAACGCACGTGCTTCGACAGTCTGCACGCCTGCGGGAATGTTCACCTCGCGCAGCGAAATGCAACCCTTGAACGCGCCCTCGGGAATGACCGTAACGGCGGCGGGAATGCTGACCTCGCGCAAAGACACGCAACCCAGGAACATCTCCTTGGAAAGCACCGAAAGCGTGTCGGGAGCGGTGTAGAACGCAAGCTCGGTGCATTCTGCAAAAGCACCGTCGCCAACCTCGCGCAAGCTCGACGGAAGTGCGACAGAGGTCAAGGATTGGCAGCGCGCAAATGCGCCCTCGCCAATGCGAGAAAGCTCGTTGCCAAGCTCGATCTTCTGCAAGGCGGTGCAACCCGAAAAAGCAAGCGCGCCAATGGCACTGATGCGCTCGCCGTTTACCACCTCGCGCAAGCGGCCGCAGCCCGCAAAAACGCCTTGCGAGAATCCTATATTATTATTGGAAGGCAAAATGACCGTTTGCAGGTTTGCACACCTTGAAAACGCCTCGGCTTTGATGACCGTAACGCCCTCGGGCAGAGTGACCGACTCCAAATAACGGTTGTGCTTGCCGACAAACGCACGCTTGCCAACGGCTACACACTCCCCCGCGGGGAGTGTTACCTTCCCTTCGGCGTCGCGCGCCTTCAAAAGCTGCCATTTTTTGATCTTGTAAGTAGGTTTCATAGTATTCTCCTTGAGGGAAAAAATCAGGTTTTGCAAGAGATATCCGAAAGCTGCAAGAGCGCCTCGGTGCAAACGGTTTGGTCTGTGTCAACAGTGCAAATCAGGTAGCCGCCATCGGTTTTTGCGCCGAAAACGCGCAACGTGTGACCAAAAGCCGCCTCGTGACGGTAAGAAATAACCATTCCCGTCACGCGCTTCTCTCGCATATCGGGCACAAAGTCGCAAAGCATATCGGGGTAATGCGTGTTGTTCATGTGTCCGTTATAATCAATATCCGAATACACGATGCGGCGCTCGCCCAAGAGCTCCATTTGCTCAATTCTTGGCATGCGCAGACGCGGCGGCAGATCGGGGAGTGTGATAGCGGCTTCGGGCTCGATGCTATACGGCATATCCTCAACCTTAACGAGCGTGCCGTCCGCAAGATTGATCAGCGCCCAAACAGAGGTCGCCTCGCAAACCGGTTTGCCATCACGCAGAACCGCAAAGCAGCGGTTGTGGCGAAAGCCCTTCTCTCCGCACGTCCAAGTGCTTACCTCAATGGCATCGCCTGCCAAAAGCGGCTCATAAACGCGCACAGAAATGCTACCTAATATAAATGCAAGACCGTAGCGATCGCGCAGCTCGTCAAGCGAGATGCCTATGTGAATGAGATGCTCGTTTGCTGTTTCTTGCAAATAGGTCACGAGAACCGATGGGCGCACCTCGCGGTTAGCATCGGTATCGTGCCACTTAACAGTGTAATGCTGTGTAAATTTCATAACTCTTTTCCCTTTAATGCAAAGGGGAAAACCTCAAATGAAGTTTTCCCCAATGCTTTATTGAGCGAATACTCTCACAAGAGATTATTCGTCTTTCTTTTCTTCTTCAACTACTTCTTCGGTAGTTTCTTCGGCAGGAGTTTCCTCTGCAGGAGCTTCTTCGGTAGCTTCAACGGGAGTTTCCTCTACGGGAGCTTCCTCGGTAGCTTCAGCGGGAGTTTCCTCTGCGGGAGTTTCCTCGGTAGCTTCAACGGGAGTTTCTTCTGCGGTAGCTTCTTCGGTCGCTTCAACGGGAGTTTCCTCAGCAGGAGTTTCTTCGGTAGCTTCAACAGGAGTTTCTTCTGCGGTCTCGTCGATAACTTCAACGGGAACTGCATCGGTTACTTCTTCTACAGGAGCTTCTTCTGCGGGAGCTTCCTCTGCGGGAGCTTCCTCTGCAGGAGTTTCTTCTGCGGGAGCTTCTTCGCCGAGAATTTCCTCAACATCCTCTTCGGGTGCAGCGTTGGGATCGTAGAGAACTACGGGAATATCTTGGACGGGCTCTACGGGAAGGGGCTCAAGGATATCTTCATCCTTAATACCAAAGAGGTTCAGGATCTTAAGGGTTGCCTTTGCAATGATCATGCAGAAGCCGAAGAATACGCTAACGATTGCAACACAGATCTTAGTGAGAAGGTTGGTGCCGATCTTATCGGTTACGTGGAGAACGTAAACCAGTGCGATAAGAGCGAGGAGCAACAAAACGCCAAGAATGATGCAGATGATAGCCCATACGGAGAGGGTTTGATATTCGAGGATAGCAACCATAACGTTGGGAGAGAGCTCAGCCCACTCAACAACGGTTGCGCGCTTGGGCAGATTAGCCATAGCTTCTGCCTTGGTTGCGTATTCAACACCGTTTACAACGTAAACAACTACGCCGTAATCGGAGGTTTGAATAAAGCTCTTAACCTGCTCGATAAATGCTGCTTCATCAACAGCTACGGTCAGAGTATATTGATAAGTAAGAACGAGAGAACCGTCTTCGGTGCGAACTGCGCTTGCAAGGACAAGACCTGCAGGAGCGAAGGAAAGCTTGCCGATGTCGCCACCGGGCATCATAGCGGTCTTGAGATCAGAACCTGCGGGAACGGTGATAACGATTTGGTTTACTGTGCCGTAAGGAGCAACCTTGTCGTTGCCGTCCTTATCGGTGTAGGTAACGTCGTTGGGGGTGTAGCCGGTTACAACGATGATAACGTTGCTCTCGGGCATTGTGAAGGTGCCGTTGGTAACAACGACCTCAACGAGCTGCTCGGTGCCGTCTACGGTGGTGTAAACCTTGAAGTTGGTGGTGAAGCCAACCTTGTTGCCGGTAACGGTGATAACGTCGCCTGCAAGTGCCATATCCTTATCTACGGTTACGTCGCCGTTGATAAATACGTTGAACTGATTTTCAACCTTAAAGCCACGGAAGGTAAGAACATTACCGTTTCCAAGAGCGGCAGTAAGGAATGCTGCAAGATCGTATTCGGTAAGATTCTTATCGGTAACGCTCTTCCAATCGTAGCCAACAATGCCGCTATCTGCTTCAATGGTCTGCTTCAAAGTTGCGAAGTAGGTGTTCGACCAATCAGCAACGGTATATTCGTAGGACTTCAGGAATACAGTCGATTCATCGTAGAACTCAACGGTGATCTTGGTTTCTGCGGGATTGATCCAGAACAGATAAGTGTTGCCGTTGTAGAGAGTATCTGCGGTGAGGGCATCCTTGCCGAACCAGTAGCAGCCGCTGGTGTTGTTCTCATATCCACTGGGAACAATAGAGGTCAGATCGTTTGCGGTAACACCGGTGAAGATGGTGTAAGGAGTGGTGATCTTATTTTCACCGTTTACAAAGTAGTAAACGTTGTAAACATTTGCAGTGAGAACGCTGGTAACGGTTACGGGCTCAGCAGGCATTGTAAAGGTGCCGGTGAACTCAGCGCCGTTGAAGAGGAGCTTGCCATAGGTAAGACCTGTGGGAACATTGCTTACGGTGTAGGTGCCCTTGATTTCATCGCCGGGTGCATAGAAGCCGTCGATGCTGTTGCCATCAAGGTTCTTGAACTCTACAAGAGGACCGCCGGTGATTGCGGGGAGTTGGTTTGCGGGGATGCCGTCTACTGCATACTCGGTACCCATAACGGTTACGCGGTATTCGTAGTAAACCTTAACGGTGGAGAAGTGAGGAGCGTTAAACTTAACAGTGTTACCGACAAATTCGGGTGTTACCTTATCGGCATCAACCTTAACAGCGGTCTTAACGTTTTCTTCATCCTTTACTGCGAAAGGAAGAACGATCTCAACGGTTGCACCTGCATTGAACGCGCCAACCTCGGTTGCAACGCCATCGAGTACAAAGTTGAATTCGTAGGACTCCTCACCAAGGCCTGCTTGAGCAGCGGTGGTTGCGGGAGCATAGGAGAGGCCAACGGTCTTAGCACCAATGGTGTCTGCCAAATCAATCAGCTTTGCAAGCATTGCCTTGTTAACGGTTACCTTTTGTGCGTTTGCAACGGCTGCGGTGATAACGAAGGATTCAAGGGTTGCCATGAGATCCTTGTTGACGCTGAAGTCGAGAACGGTGAGATCGGTCTTTTCTGCGAGCAGAGCGTTCCAATCCTTGCCGAGAACGGTAAGGGTAAGAACACCGTCTACAAGAGTGAAGTCATAATCAACACCTTCTGTAAGACCGCCAACCACAATACCGGTTGCGAGCTCGCTCTTGGTGATTACTACATATACGGTAGTGTCTGCGGTAACAGCGTTTTCAAAAACGCTTTCATCAGCCCACTCGTGGCTGTAGAAGTAACCCAGGAGAGTTTCTTCCTCGGTGAGAGAAGGATACAGAGCTTTTGCTGCTGCCTCAAAGTCGGGCAGGTAGTCACCAAGTCTTACGCCTTCGGTCACCTCAACGGTCTTGGTCAGGTCGGAGAGAACATTGCCGTTAGCGTCTACGGGAACAATGGTAACGGTATACTTGGGAGTTTCGGGAATAATGGGCTCGTCGGGCTCATCGGGATCGATGGGCTCGTCACCCTCGAAGGTTGCCTTAAGGACAACGTCCTTGGCAGGCATCTTGGTTACATATTCACCGGTTGCTTCGTCTACCCAGCCGAGGAAGCCCTCTACGCCGTTGTAGTTATCAACCATCTTGGAGATGCTGGTGCCTGTGGGCAGGAGCGTGCTCAGGAATACGTTGCCATTATCGTTTTTGAAGTCTACGCGGTAGAGGCCGTTTACGTGAACGGTGATATCAAAGCCGGTCTTAACGGTGGTTTCGTTAGCAATGAGAACATCCAGAGCGTAACCTACGTAGCCATCAAGCTTTGCTGCAACAGAGGGAGCGTAGTTGCCCAGAACGCCGAGAACCTTCTTCAAACCCTTTTCAAGGATGATTCTTGCATCAAAGGTAACGTCCTTATCGAATACGAAGGTGGAGTTGTTGCGGTAGAAATCCATCAGGCAGTTGTCTGCAACGGTTGCACCAACCTTGGTAGCCATGAGACGGTTAACAACCTTGAGTGCGTTGGTCTTTACATAGTTGTAAATTGCGGGGCTGTTTTCCACCTTATTAACAACAGCGGTGTAAAGATATGCGAAAGGATCCTTAGATGCAGCCGCTGCCTTAAGGAGCGCGTACATATCGAAGTCGTAACCGAATCTGTCGGCGAGCTTATCGATAACGTCATAAACAGTGTTATCGAGGTAGCCGTTTACCTTTGCAGGCAGACGGTCGGTGATCTCGATGCCGGTAACGGATTCGAGCTTTTCTACAAATACTTCAAAGGTGGGGATTTCTGCGATTGTATTGATCAGGTTTTGTGCTTCGAGGTTGTCGGAGAGATCATAGCCGGTTACTCTTTCAACGTATGCAAGAAGAACCTCTGCATAGCGAGAAGCGAGAACCTTGTTGTATACCTTGCCAAAGAGGGCGGGATCGATTGCATCAAGAACTGCAACGACCTCCTCAAGAGTCAAGCCCTCTGCAAATGCGATGAAATCATCGGGAGTTGCTTGGCATGCGGCAAGGACTTTATCCTTGAGTGCATTGAATTCGGGATCGTTGGAATCAGCCATCTTTTCCAGCGCAATGCGGAGAACGCTTGCGAACTCGGAAGGAACGGTGATATCTGCAACCAGCTCGCCGTCAACAAGACCAACGTAGCCGATCTTATCCATCAGAACGGAAAGCTTAGCAGCTGCTGCACGGATCATATCGGTGCCTGCAGTAAGAACAAAGCTGAAGTTGATTCTCTTGGTTTGCTCAACGCCATCTTCGTCGAGGTAAGAGAGAGCAAAGGTAGCATCAAGCAGCTTGCCGCTATCGTCGATGTTTGCAAGCTCGTCAAGAGTGGGAACAAGGTTTTCGAGTGCATCGATCAGCTCTGCGGGAACAAGTTTGGTGAAGCCGCTATTGTTTCGCTCGGTGATAACAACGCCGTCGATCTCGATCGCGGTGATGGTTTTTTGCAGGTTTGTAAGAACGCTGAACGCCTTAACGAGGTACTCGTCAAAGTCGAGCATACCAACGAGCTCTTGAAGAACGCCGGAGTTGTAGATCACCTGAACCAGCTTCTTAACGTCGACCTTAGAAACAACAGCGCTGGGGCTGACTGCCTTAACAAGACCTGTAACGTCAACGATATCGGTGATGGCGCCGTCCTTCAGCATTTCGATAGCAACGGTCTCAACGCCAACGAGCTCGATGATCGCGTTGAAATCGGTTACGTAATCCATAACGGTGGTGTAACCGCCGGGGATTGCAGCGATAGCAGCATTTACGCCGATCGCCTTAACGGCAGCGGTGTAATCCTTGAGGCATGCTACGATGTTTGCCACAGGGAGAGTTTGATTGCCGATAGCGGTGGTGATTTGGGTCTTGACGGTGTTAACGTTAACGAGTGCATCGTAGCCGTATACAGCTGCAAGTGCGTCAACGTTGATAACGTTTGCAGTGATCAGCTCGCTGACAACGATAACATTATTGTTCAAAAGTTCCTCAACGTTCAAAACTCCGTTGGTGATCAGGTCCGCAAGATTGGGGAACAAAGGAGCAAGAGCACCGTTACCGAACAGAAGAACCTTAACATCGATAGCAGCGGGGTTGGTTCCGTCGCCGCTGAGCAATTCATCATACAGGTCAACAAGAACGCCGTCTGCAACCATAGCGTCAACGTTAATGCTTTCGCCGTCCACGTATTCTACGAGATCACCCGCAACGAGAACGCCGTCGGTGATCGCCTTTCTGACGATCGCTTCTGCTGCTGCGCTATCCATGTAGTTGGCAAGCTGGTCCTTAACGCCGTTAAACATGCCGGAAAGAACGCCCTTGTTAACGTATGCGGGGATAGTTGCGGAGAAACGGTCAACGTTTGCATCTACAAAAGCATCGAGCGCAACCTTGTTAACGTAGCTTTTAGCCAGGGTGGTATAGCCGATAGTGCCTTGGATGTAGGTCAGGTTTGCAGCCGCCTGAACGTCTACACCGTTGAGTTTAACTGCCTTATCAAGATAAACGATGTTAAAGAGGTCGGCAGCGGAAAGGCCCAAAGCAAGGTCGATCAGCTCGGACGCATAGTCATTGATCAGCTCGCCGGTGTTGATATACGCAACGGCTTGCTCAATAGCACCGTCGTCGATGTAGCCCATCAAAAGGTCAACATCCTTAACGTAATCCTGCAGATCGATCTTCTCAAAGAGTGCTACAAGGCCTGCGGTATCTACGCAAGCAAGCAGAGCATCTACATCGAGGCACTCGATCAGTGCTTTTGCATCGATGTCGGCAACAATCGCCTTTGCAAGGTCGATCAATTGCTCCTCGGGCAGAATTGCAAGGAGCTCCTCCTTGGTCATAATGCTGCCAAGGCCGCCGGTAGCGTTAATGCCCTTGAGCAGTCCCTTCAGGTCGCCATCCTGAAGATAGGATAAGAGGGCCTTGGGGTCAACGGTAACGGTAACGTTGGTGGTTGTTTCGTTGCCGTTTGTTTCCTTTTCGGCCTCAACGTTCAGCCAAGCGTCAGCGATCGCACTGATCGGCAGAACTGCCAGAACCATTACGAGAGCCAACAACATAGCGAGAACTCTGTTGAACTTTTTCATAACACAAAACCTCACTTTGTCTAGATTTCCGCCAAACCTTTTGTTTGGACGGTTTGAAAAGTCCGTTTTTTCGGGTCACTGATACCCACTTTTTGCAAGAAGATACAGTGATAGCTTTTTTATATAGAATATGATACCATTTTTCCTATCGTTTGTCAAGTGGTTTTGTAATATTTTCTTTGTTTTTCTGCTTTTTGTCGCAGGTTTTTCACCTTTTTTTCACCCTTTTTATTCCCGTATTTCTCATATTTTAGATAAATTCTTATTCTCATTCTTAAAAATAGAAAAATTTATCGTTTTTCGATAAAAATATATTGACAAACAGTTTTCGCGGTGCTATAATGAAGCCATGGATAACCAAAGCCATTTTATCAAATTTACCGGATAATTAGAATAGGAGGATACGCAAAATGATAAAAAGACACCTTTCCAACCGCACCTCAAGCATCATTTCCCTTTCGTTTGCCATCGCACTCATCCCCGCACTGATCTTTTTGTTGATCCGGCTGCCGCACTTTGTCAACGTGCTGTTGAACGTGCACGAGGCCATTGGTGACGACGGAACGCTTGCCGCGTGGGAACGCACCTGTATGCTGATAGACACCTACGCTATGCTCTCGGTCGCTTTTGCGGCGGTTGCCTTGCTGATCGTCCTTTTGCGCTCCACACTTTCCGAAAAAGTCTTTTCCGAGCGCGCATTGCGCACGCTGAATTGGCTCTCCCTGTGTTGCTTTATCGAAGGCATTTTGTTTATCTATATCGCGTTTTATTTTACCGCAGCCCTTTGTTTGACCTTGGCGGCATTCTTTCTTGGCGTTAGTCTGCGCGTGGTGCGCAACGTCATCGCCGAGGCGATGCGCTACAAGGAAGAAAATGACCTGACGGTGTAAGGAGGCATTTTATGATTGTAGTAAACTTAGACGTTATGATGGCAAAGCGAAAAATGTCACTCGGCGAGCTTTCCGAGCGCGTGGGCATTACGCTTGCCAACTTATCGGTTTTGAAGAATAACAAAGCACGTGCTATCCGTTTTTCCACCTTGGACGCCATTTGCCGCGCCTTGGAATGTACCCCACAAGACATTTTGGAATACCGCCCCGATGTGGAGCAACCCGACGAAGAATAAGAAAGGAGATTTTATGAACAACGTCCCTCGCCCCTTGCCGATTCCCAAATATGAACCCAAGCCGCGCCCCGAATATGCACCGCGTGACACGGTTTTTGCCTATTTGTGCATACCTGTGTGTTATCTGTTCGTCAAATCCGCACCGCTCTCCTCGCCCGCGCTCGGCACGGCACTGTCGTTCGCTCTGATTGCGGCGTTTTCCCTTTTCTATCTGCTCCTCTCGGGTACACGCCCCTCGCCTGCCGCGTGGATGATTTGGTTTGTTATGTTGGGGCTCTGTGCCGGCTTTGTAACAAACGCAAGCGACGTCCTGCGCACGCTTTTATCTATTGTTTTGCTGATCATTTTGCTCATTTTTGCACATACGTGCTGTAAAAAAGACTTTTTTAGCAACCTTTCCAAAAACCCCTTGGGCAGTATGGCAGCCGCGCTCGTTACCGTTCCCTTTGCCTCTTTGCCCGACAACATCGTTGTTTTTGTTCCCAAAAGAAAAGGCAAAAAGAGCCGCCTGCTTTCCACCATCGGGTGGTGCCTTGTCGGTCTTGTTGGCGCGATCATTCCCACCGTTATCGTTGCCGCTCTGCTCTCTTACGACGCACAATTCACAAATCTGCTTGATCAAATATTTGAGGTTCTGGACAATATCTTTTCCTTTTCCAATGACAACCTTTTTGAACACATAGGTGATATAATCCTCTCCTGCGCTTTGGGCATCGGTCTTTGTGCCGTCCTTTTTGGCAACCTGGTTGCTGCAAGGCCGCAAAAGAAGCCCGCGGGCGAGGCAGAGGACGCCGATAAGGTTCCCTCTTTGCAGGTGCTCCCAAAGCCCCTACTTGCCGCGTTTGTAACCCCCGTTCTTCTCATATACGCGCTCTTCTTCGTTTCGCAATGGAACTATTATGTGTCGGCATTTACGCACACTCTGCCCGAAGGGCTGACCTATGCGCAGTACGCACGCGAGGGCTTCTTCCAGCTTTGCACCGTCAGCGTATTTAACGCAGTCCTGCTCATTGTTATGCAATCCTTTATGCGCCGCACCCCGGGCGAACGCGGACTGTTGCGCCGCACCTATGCAGGCATCATTTCCCTCTTTACGCTCATTCTCATTGCCACGGCACTCTCTAAGATGATCCTTTACATCGATGCCTACGGCATGACAAGAAGCCGCGTGCTGGCAACGTGGATGATCCTGCTTTTGGCAGTCATCTTTATCCTCTCGCTCATCCACGTCTTTTGCAAGAAATTCCCGCTTGCGATTGGCGTTTTTATCACCTGTGCGCTGTTTTTGCTGATTTTGTTCTTGCCCAACGTTGACGGAATGATTGCCGACTACAACGTGGATGCCTACCTCTCGGGCGACCTCTCGAGCGTTGACGTCGACTCCCTTTGCGACCTCGACCTCGCCGCCGCCCCTGCACTCTCCCGCCTTGAGGAAAATCTGCTCGCCCTAGGAAAGCTCGATGAAAAGTCCGCCTTGCTTTTAGAAGAAACCACCGCACAGCTCGACCGCCTTGCCGAACGGAGCGCGAATACTACCAACGCCATTTTTGACTTCAATCTTCCTCTCTCGCGCGCAAAGCAAATGCTTGCAAAGCGACAGCCGAAAGGAATCCTTTATGAATAGCAAAAAACTGCGTCTGTTTTTGTGGATCAGCTTATCTTTTGTTGCATTATCTTTTGTTACGCTTTTGGTAAAAATCGCATTGTTATATTGTGAATTCAAAGCCACGTCCTCAACCTTATCTCCAAATGATTTGATTCATTTTGAATACGGTTTTGTTCTTGCGTTATTTGCACACGTACTGTTTGGAATACCCGCTTTGCTCTTGGAGCTTTGCGGCATTCGGAGTGTTTATCGGATTCTAAAATACCGGCCGCGAAACACCGCCAAAATCCGCTTATTGATTTCGGCAATTCTATCATTTTGTGCCTTTGTTTTTCAGGCACTGATGCTTGCAGGTGTGCTGAACTTTACCGCAGATAGTGGCTCTGTCAAGCTTCAAGAGATCCTTCTTTTGCTGACGGGCTTGCCGATTGCAATTGTATCTTTTGTGTTGGGTGGTATACCTATAAAACAGAACAATTAACAAGGCGTTCCCAAAAGGGCTCCCTTGTGTAAAGGGAGGCATAAAGTCAGCAAGCCCTTTCAATAAAGCAAAATGTTCTTTTTATAAAATCATTAAAGATTAGAATCTGTATCCAAAATCGATGATTTTGGCACAAATAATCAAAAATCAAAGTTTTTGGGGCTGTTTTTCTATTGACAGCCCCTCTCTTTTTGTGTATAATGGGTGTAGTATGACAAGATTTGCTTCTTGGAGGAATAAAAAAATGAAAAAAGTGAAATTTGGTGTTATCGGTTACGGTCAGCGCGGCTCGGGCATGACCCAGCGCATTCTGCTCGGCATGAGCGACGTTGAAGTCATCGGCGTTTGCGACTACTACGAGGACCGCACCCAGCAAGCAATGGACGACGTTGAAAAGGCATGCGGCAAGCGCCCCTTCGGCTCGACCAATTATCAAGACATCTTGAATATGGAAGCCCTTGACGCGGTTATGATCGCTACCTCTTGGGAGACCCACGTTCCCTTTGCCATTGAGGCAATGAACAAGGGTATTGCCGTTGCTATGGAGGTTTGCGGCGCGTACAACATCGATTCCCTCTGGGAGCTCGTTCGCACGCAGGAAAGAACCGGCACGCCCTTTATGTTTATGGAAAACTGCTGCTTCGGCAAAACCGAGCTGCTTGGTACCTCCTTTGTTCGTAACGGACTGCTCGGCGAGCTTGTTCACGCACACGGCGCATACGCGCATCATCTCGCTTATGAGATCGCTACCGGCGAAAAGCACCGCCACTACCGTTTGCGCAACTATCTGCTCCGCAACTGCGACAACTACCCCACCCACGAGCTCGGCCCAATCGCAAAGGCGCTCAACATCAACCGCGGCAACCAAATGCTCTCGCTCGTTTCCATCGGCTCCAAGGCAGTTGGTATGGCAGATTACGTAAACCGTTATGCCGAAAAGTATCCCGACCTGGTAGGCAAGACCTGGCGTCAGTCTGACATCGTTAACACGCTGATCACTTGCGCAGATGGTTCTACCATCTCGCTCCGCCTCGATACCACTCTGCCTCGCTCCTACTCCCGCGAGTTCACCCTGCGCGGCACCAACGGTCTCTACGAGCAGGATACCAACCTTCTGTATCGTTGGGGAGACCGCGAATATTGGGACACCGAGCGCTACTACCGCGATATGGCAGGCAACGCAGCAAAGCTGGAGGAAGATTATCTCCCCGATATTTGGAAGACCATTACGCAAGCCGAGCTTGATGCAGGTCACGGAGGCATGGACGGCCTTGAAATGCGCGCATTCGTAAACGCCCTGAAGGCAAACAAGGAAATGCCCATCGACGTTTATGATGCAGCTGCTTGGATGAGTATTTCGGCACTCTCCGAGATCTCCATCGCACAAGGCGGTGCGCCTCAAATGATCCCCGACTTCACCAACGGCATGTGGACCGTTCGCAAGTCGAAGGACGTTGTTGATCTCCCCATTGTGAACAAATAAAAAACCATAAAAACAGCCGCGCAACCAATGGTTGCGCGGCTGTTTTCTTTGTAAAATATGCGTTTTTTAGCACACGTGTGGCAAAAAACCTCGTTTTATGCACTACGTGTAGCAATTAGTGCCATGCAAAGCTTCCGCCCAGCACGCCGAACACAATACCGAGAGAAGCGGCGATCATTGCCAAAGCAAGGCCTGCAACGGCAAGCGTGCGCCAGTCCAGCTTCTGCTGTTGTGAGTGCTTTTCAATCAATTTCATTCTTTGCATCACCGTGGAAATCGGCTTATACAAAAGCAGCACAAAGCCCACGTTCATGCAGGATTTGACCGTGTTAAAGGGCAAAAGCAGCGTGGGGATCATCGCTTTTACGGTCTCTACCTCAACGCCCATATAATAGGGGGTGATCCACAAATTGAAGAGCATCATCACGCCTACGGTCGCCGCTGCAGCGCTCAAAAGAGCGATGATAGCCCCCATCAAGCTGCGCTTGTAGCGGTAGATCAAGGACGCTGTAACAGACAAGGTAGCCGTGCTGATAAAGTTCATCAAAAAGCCGTAAAGCCCCGTATCACTGACCGAGATCAGCTCCAAAAGAGGCACCAAAACCGAGAGCGACAGTGCCGCCCCGGGGCCAAAATAGAGTCCCGCAAGAGTAATGACTGCATCCTTGAGATCCAAGGTCAAAAACGATACTTTGAAGTGAATGACCAGCATCAATGCGTAAGCAAGTGCACCGAAAACCGCGACCAAAACGACGCGGCGAAGCTTGTTTGAAGAGTTCAAGCGACTCATATTTTTCTCCTTTCCCATCCGGACTTTAACCGTCGGTACGGGATTTTCACCCGTTCGGCCCCCATTTTTGAGGGTTCGCAGACTTATTTTTAAGAATTAGAATAGTTCTATTTCTAAAATACTCACTGCCGGTATGGATTTTCACCATTTCCCAAGTGTTTTTTGTGTTAGTTTATGATTGCAAAAGGGTTGCTGTGCATAGCACAGCAACCCATATTGGTTTTAGTAACAGTGTAATTTAAGAGTTATAAATTACTCAACGATGCTACCAACAACGCCGGAACCAACGGTTCTACCACCCTCACGGATAGCGAAACGGAGACCTTGCTCGCAAGCTACGGGCTTAATGAGCTCAACGGTCATATCAACGTTGTCACCGGGACGGCACATTTCAACGCCATCGGGAAGCTCGATGTTACCGGTAACGTCGGTAGTTCTGAAATAGAACTGAGGTCTGTAGCCGGAGAAGAAGGGCTTCTTACGGCCGCCTTCCTTTTCGGTAAGAACGTAAACTTGGCCTACGAACTTGGTGTGGGGCTTGATGGAGCCGGGCTTTGCAAGAACTTGACCTCTTTCGATCTCGTCCTTAGCTACACCACGGAGCAGAGCACCGATGTTGTCGCCTGCTTCTGCTTGAGGCAGGAGCTTGTGGAACATCTCAACGCCGGTAACGGTGGTGGAGGAAGCTTCGTCCTTCAGACCAACGATTTCTACAACGTCACCAACCTTAACGGTACCACGCTCTACACGACCGGTAGCAACGGTACCACGACCGGAGATGGAGAATACGTCCTCTACGGGCATCAGGAATGCGAGGTCTGCTTGACGCTCAGGGGTGGGGATATAGTTGTCAACTTCGTTCATGAGCTCGAGGATGCAAGCGTACTCAGGAGAGCTGAGATCGGTGCTAGCGGATTCGAGGGCGTCACGAGCGGAACCACGAACGATCGGGAGATCGTCGCCAGGGAACTCGTAGGTGGAGAGGAGATCACGGATTTCCATCTCAACGAGATCGAGAAGTTCGTCGTCGTCAACGAGGTCGGTCTTGTTCATGAATACAACGATTGCAGGAACGCCTACCTGACGAGCGAGCAGAACGTGCTCACGGGTTTGTTGCAGAGGGCCGTCGGTACCTGCAACTACGAGGATTGCGCCGTCCATCTGAGCGGCACCGGTGATCATGTTCTTAACGTAGTCGGCGTGGCCGGGGCAGTCAACGTGTGCGTAGTGACGGTTTTCGGTCTCGTACTCAACGTGACGGGTGTTAATTGTAATACCTCTTGCCTTCTCTTCGGGAGCGTTGTCGATCTGGTCATATCTCAAGAACTCAACGTTACCGCTTCTGAGGGAGAGGGTCTTGGTGATAGCTGCAGTCAGAGTGGTCTTACCGTGGTCAACGTGACCGATAGTACCAATGTTTACGTGGGGCTTGCTACGTTCAAATGTTGCTTTTCCCATTTTTAAATTCCTCCGTAGAATAAAATAATGAATTGTTTTTTATTTTAATTTTTATTGGTTTTTATGCTGCGACATCAATTTGCTGCGTTTTTGCCGCGCTCTTTGATGATCGTTTCCTGAATGGACTTCGGAACTTCAGCGAAGTGGCTGGGTTCCATAGAATACTGTCCGCGGCCTTGCGTCTTGGAACGCAGATCGGTTGCGTAACCGAACATGTTGGAAAGCGGAACGTATGCGGTGATCTCTTGAACACCGGGAATGGTGGATTCCATAGAGAGAATCTGTCCGCGACGGCTGTTGAAGTCGCCGATAACGTCTCCCATATAATCCTCGGGAACGATGGTAACAACCTTGGTGATGGGCTCGGTGAGAACGGGGTCTGCCTTTCTCATGGCCTCCTTGAACGCCATAGAACCGGCGATCTTGAATGCCATTTCAGAGGAGTCGACCTCGTGGTAGGAGCCGTCGTAAACAGTTACCTTAACGTCTACTACGTTGTAGCCCGCCAGAACACCGCACTTCATAGCGCCCTGAATACCGTGATCGATCGCAGGAATGTATTCCTTCGGGATCGCGCCGCCCGTAACGGAGTTGATAAACTCGTAACCCTTGCCGGGTTCGTTGGGCTCGAGGATCATCTTGAGGTGTGCGTACTGACCGGAACCACCGGATTGCTTCTTGTACTTGCATTCGTGTTGGATTTCCTTACGAACGGTTTCCTTGTATGCAACTTGGGGCTTACCGATGTTAGCTTCTACCTTAAACTCACGCAGGAGTCTGTCAACAATAATATCCAGGTGCAACTCACCCATACCGGCAATAATGGTTTGTCCGGTCTCTTCATCCGTGTAGGT
>JAZORZ010000043.1:0-11644 GCA_045656885.1 Eubacteriales bacterium | reverse complement strand
GATACCAACAAGTTTGAACACCGCCGCCGCTTCATTGACACCTTTGTAAATCGCATCTTCTTGTACGATGACAAGATGGTCATCACGTTCAATTACAATAAGGGAACAAAGACAATAACCTTTGCCGAGCTTGAAGCTTCGGGCATTCTCTCTATTTCGAATATAGCTTCCACGGGGGAGCCAAAAAGCAAGGGGTACGCATCGCGTACCCCTTGCTTTTTGGCTTCTCTTTTTTGGATTTGAGGCGTAGCTTCACCCTGCTCCGACCGTAGGGAGGAACAGGGGGCAGAATTTCCCTTGAAATTCTGCCGACGAGAGCCGTATGGCTCGAAGTTTGTCGCATGGTTCGATGTCCAAAAACGTGCGAGCACGTTATAATAATGAAGAAAACTATTCACTCTCGCGCCAATCCCCGACGCCCCGCCCACTCCCCCTGAAAGACTTTCAGTCTTTCTATCCCCCTCGCGCGCCCCCGATGGGGAAGGGTAAGTAAACCTAGTTACATGGAGTGATATTTCGCTAACCCGCCTCCCGAGGGAAAAGTGAGCAACCCGCGTTAAGCAGGTTTCGCTTCAAACACGGACAGATAGGCAAAAAGCAGGCGGTTGTTGTTTTTCTGAACTCCCACGCCTCCCCCCGAACGGCCGTCTATTTTTCAACATAGACATTCTTTTTTTGTTGCGAATTTGCACCACGTGATGCGTTATTTTCCTTTTTTGCAATACGTAATGCGTTTTTGCAACGGGACGTCGAGGGCGACGGACGACGGAGAGATTGTAAAAGTTAGTCTTGTTTCAAAACAATCCCTCAGTCCCTTGTCGCTTGCGACTGACAGCGCGAGTCGACAACGTCGATCTCGTCGGCGGCTTGCCGCCTTCACTTCTACACAAGGGAGCCGAAAGACAAGCCGCCCTCTCGCCTCGTCGCAAAATTGCGAAAAAACCGTGCGAGAAAAAATCAAAACACCGTAGGGGGCGGCGCCTTATCGGAGTGCAGAGTTATAAGAGAACAGGTAGGGGGCGGCGCCTCGACGCCCCGGAAAAGCAAAAAAATCTCTGCAAAAGTTCAGCTTCGGTCGGCACTCGTGCCTCCCTTCGCTCAGAATGACATACAGTGATTTTGTTGGTTTATGTCCGTTTGCCTTTTGCAGACCGCAAGGGGGGCGCCGTCCCCTACGAGGGTTGTTTTGCCATCGGGGCGGGAGCACCAAGGCACTCACCTACCATCATTTTTTTAATTTTTCTTGTAGGGGCGATTCACGAATCGCCCGCCGTTGAGAACAAAAGCAAAACAAAACCTCTGTATGTCATCCTGAGCGCAGTCGAACTTCTGCTGAGCGGCAAGCGAGGCAGAAGCGCAAAACGCAACGCGGTTTGCGGGATCTCGTAACGAGTCTCGGTGGCTTTTTACAGGATGTAACATCCCCTTGGCAAGCCACCCAAATTTGTTCGGAGATCCCTGCGTCGCTCCGCTCCTTGATTTCACCTCGCTCCTCGCTCGGTGAAATTTCGACTCCGCTCAGGATGACATACAGATTTTTTGTTTGGTTGTATCCGTTTGCCTTTTTCGGGACAGCTACCCCGATGGTCCGCCAAAACCCCACAGGGGAGTACGTTGCACATTTGCGGTGTTTTTTGCATATAATATAATATGTAGGGAATCCTCCTGCAATTTGTGTAGGTTTAGTCAAGGCAATGTGTATTTTTGCCGAAAAAAGAGGGAAGATACCGAGAAAAGGGTATAAAAGGGTTGACAAAAAGGTGCTAAAATGGTATAATACCTAATGTCAATTCGTCTATTACAAGTTAGGCGAACAAAACAACAAGAAATACGTTCGTCTGCCGTGTAATGGATGAGTTGCAATGACGACGGCTGAAAAAAGGGGAAAAATCCCCGTTTTACAGCTTTGTTAAGTTTTGTTTGTAAACACAAAAAAAGCTTTATGAAAAAAGGAGAAAAAATCATGAAGAAAATGAACAAGAAGGGCTTTACCATCGTTGAGCTCGTAATCGTTATCGCAGTTATCGCTATCCTTGCAGCAGTTATGATCCCCACCTTCGGCGGCATCATTAAGAAGGCAAACAAGAGCTCTGTAGAGCAAACCGCAACCGCAGCTTACAAAGAAGCTTATGGTCTCGCTCTTTCTGATGGTAAGATTGAAGCTGGTTCCAAAGCAAATGACGGAACAATTACCGGTGACTACTATGAAGTTAACGGCTATGCCTTTGCTTTCGGTGGCACTATCGATAATGTTACCTGCACTGTAACCGACAGCAAAATCGATGGCTTCGAAGTTAAGTTTGACGGCGGTAAGATCGTAGTAACCGAAGCAGCAAACAAATAATTAAAACATAACAATTTTTTATAAATTGTTTACCTAACGCAAGCACTCTGCACTCCTTGCGAGTGCAGGGTGTTTGTGACTTTTTGAATGAATCGAAAACCACCGTTAAACGGGTAACAAAATGGTTTTTTGCTACCAAACGAGTTAAGCAAAACCCAGGCCTCCCTTGTGTAAAGGGAGGTGCCAAACGTCGCGAGGCGACGGACGGCGGAGGGATTGTAAAAGTTGTTTTTTATAGCAAAACAATCCCTCAGTCAAATGACTTACGCATTTGACAGCTCCCTTTACACAAGGGAGCCGTTCAGTGATAAACTTTTGCTACAAGTTTTCTCTTTACACAAGGGGGCAAAACCGGTTCGCGTTTACAAAAAAATACGACTGTTGTATTGTGGTTTTCGTTAATCTTTACAATGAATCGAAACGATGTGCAAAAACATGAGAATATTGAATAAAACACCAAAAACTCATAACGCAAGGCACGGCAAGGGCGGTTTTACCCTTGTCGAGCTTTGCGTTGTTTTGGCTCTTTTGGCAATTCTCACAGCAGCCATTTCTTCCTTCTCGGTGCTCATGAACCGCTATGCCGTTGACGCAAGCCAAGAGACCGATTTTTGGGAAGACAACGCCGCCCTCAAAAAAGAACTCCGCAACTGGATTGCGGAGAATGATGTTGCAAACAGACACTTTTTTGTGGAAAACGGCGTGCTGAAATCTGCCCCCCAAGGACAAAAAGAAGGTGCTAATTCCATTTGCCTTGTGGGCAATGCTCTCATGGTCAATGGTGTAAACCAAACGGAATACACCGCTATTGACGGTGTTGAGTTTAGTGCCGCCAGTGGATTTTCTGTTATTAAATGCACTGTTTACTATACTACCGAGAACGGTGGGCGTAAAGAAGCGGACTTTTTATTCTCTTGCCGTGCTGCAACCGTAGATCTTTCGCTAGGAGGTGGCACAGGTGATTAACAAAAAGAAAAGGGGCTTTTCGCTTGTTGAGGTTGCCATTGCGCTTGCCATTGTGGTTATCGTAACGGTTACGGCACTCACCATTGTGCTCAACTCCATCGCCCCCAAAATCAATAACAACAACCGCGAACAAGCGCAAAACTTTGCACACAATGCGTGGCAGTGCTTTCAAGTAGCAAACAATGTCGATGATTTTAGAAGTGCGCTTGCCTCTGCATATGATTACACAAAAATAGGAACACTCCCGAAAGATGTTAATGATGACACAGGTTATACAACTTTCATCTACACCTCCGAGGAGCACAAATACACCGCAGTTATTAAATTGAAATTTCCTGAAGGCGGTCGCCCCAAAATGAATCTTGTTATCACAAGCGAAAAAGGTGACGAGATCATCGCATTTGAATACACAAGGGGGGCAGGCGCATGAATTTGCAAAAGATACTCAAAAGCCGCCGCGGTGTAGCACTCGAAAACGCGCTGTTGTTTATGCTCGTTATCTTCTCTTTGTGCGCGCTCCTGACAAGTCTTACCCTCATCGGGCATTTTCAAACCCGCATCAACAAACTCACGCTAGAGAACGAGGTAGACCTCGAGCAGATCGGCGAGGATTTTCTGGCAAATCCTGCATTGTTTGATTACGATAAGGACTACGAAAACTACACCTGCCGCCAAGTGCTTTCAGATACCTCCTATGCTGTGGCGGTTTATCCCAAGAGCGACACCGAGTACAAGACGGCTGTTCTTTATGTTGAAATAGCAAAAGAAAACGGAGAAATTCTGTATTGGTGCTACTCTCTCCCCGAAAACGTACATTAAATCTGATACTCTGAAACGGAGAAAAAGATATGCAACTTTCTGACATTTTGCAATCAAAGCAAGTCAAAAACATTGGCGCTTTTTTGCAGAAAGATATTTCTATTAAGAATCCAAACCCCGAATATTTGACAACAATTTCGATTGACCCCGAGCGTTCGGTTTTCCATTTTTATTCCGAGCTTGGGGAAGAGGCAACCGAAATTAAGCATTATATAAAAGGATATACCAGCCGCCAGTTCAACGATATCTTCTTTGAGGAGTTCAAGGGCGCCATTGCCGAGTTTATCGCCAATATGCCTGCCGACACCGTTCGCAAGGTATCTGTTGTTCTGCCCGATAGCGCGGTGCTCACCGACACGTTTAAGATCCCCACGCTCAAGGGCTTTGGTCAAACGTCCAAAACCTTGGAGTCTACCTTGGCGGGTCTGTATCGCAACTACAAGGAGCTCTACGTGGCATCGCAGGTGTTGGATCAAAACAAAACCTACACCACCTTTGGCATTGTTGCGGTCAAGGCGAGCATTGTTTCGTCCATTCACGCGGCTTGTCTTGCAAACCGCTTGAGTGTAACCGCAGTTACCTACACCTCTAACGCGCTTATCAGCGGCGCGGCTGTAATCAACCCCAAGCTCAAAAACGCATCTTATTTGATGATGGATATCAAGGGCGTTTACACGCGCTTTACCTTTGTTGTTAAGGGCAAAACGGCGGGCTTTTACACCGTTCCCTTTGGCAGAGAGTTTTTGAGAAAGCCGAAGATCACACAAGAGGATATGCTCTTTGACCACACCTATGCCGAGCTGATGGTTCTCACCGCACGCGAGGCGGCAAAGAACAAAAAGCGCGCCGATGCCGAGGCACAGGAAGCGCTTGCCGATCTTGACGACGAAGAGGACGATTGGGAAGCAGAATTCAACGCATCGCTCAACGCTGCCGCAGATGCCGCCGAGGTAGTGGAAGCTGCCGAGGCAGTAGAAGCCGTTGAAGCCGGCGAGGATATTCCCGAGGAAGAGGACGGTGCAGAGGAGATCAGCGCAGCCGAGCCCGCCCCCGACGTTGTTAATGAGGTTGAGCCAGATGAGGGCTTCAACGCCGTACAGCTCGACCCCGGTTTGCTTGTAAAAAAGGCACCCCGTCAGCTGCCGAGCTTTATGTTAAGACCCGTTCCCACCACGCGCGAGGGAATCGCATACGAAAACTTCCGCATACTGATGAAGTGGGCACTGATACTCATTGCAGAAAACGAAAAGATCACATCGGCAGGCAAGCCCGAGTTTATTTGCGTCAACATTCCGCGTGACCTGATGCACGTTATCGATACCGCCAACGCCGAAAAAGAAGAAAACAAGATCGCGTTCATTCCCATGCCCAGAGATGGCAAATCGGCATCTGTTCTTGCCAATCTCGAGCTTTACGCGGGCTTTTATCCGCGCCAGATCCTGCCCTTTGGCAAGTTCTAAGGGGGTAGGGCATGGAACAGTTTTATTTGATTTGCGCCTACGTTCTGTCGGGCGTGTTAGGGCTTTGTGTGGGCAGCTTTCTCAACGTGCTCATCTACCGCTGGCCCAACAACATGAGCATTGCAAAGCCAAATTCGCATTGCCCCACCTGCAAATACGAGCTGCGTTGGTACGACAACATTCCCGTGCTTTCTTACCTGATGCTGGGCGGCAAGTGCCGCAGCTGCAAAACGCACATTTCCTTCCGCTACACGGCGGTTGAGCTTGCAAACACCCTTTTGTGGTTGCTTTGCGCCCTCCTGTTTTGGCAAAAGAGCATTCCGCTCGCTTGCATCTACATGGTGGTTTGCTCCATCTTTATTTGCATCTTCTTTATCGATCTTGAGCACAAGATCATTCTTGACCGTTTTCAAATCGCGCTCCTGGTGCTTGGCATTGCAAGCATATTCTTCGATAAGGACGTCGCATGGGGCTCGCACATCATTGGCGGCCTTGGCGGATTTGTTGTGTTCTACCTCATCTCCTGGGGCTTTGAGATCCTTCGCCACAAGGAAGGCCTTGGCGGCGGCGACGTAAAGCTTGCAGGCGTTGTAGGTCTTTTGCTCGGCTGGGAGCGTTTGCTCCTCGGCTTGCTGATTGCAACCATTCCCGCAGCAATCATTCTTGCAATCCTCTCCCGCGGCAAAGAAGGAGAGGAAAGGGAATTTCCCTTTGCACCCTTCCTGGTAATCGGTTTTTGCATCTCTATGCTGTTTGGAACCGGCATTATCGGTTGGTATTTATCTTTGTTTGGAATATGAGAGAAAGAGAGGTGAAAGCTTATGCCAACATATAAATACGTAGCAGTCGATTTAAGAAAAAAGAAATATAAGGGCATATTCATTGCCGATGACGAAAACGATCTTGCAGTGCAGCTGACAAAGCAAAATCTGTATCTTGTTTCCTCGTCCATCTACAAGGGCGGCACACCCTCTGCCTTTTTCACTCTGGGCACAGGCGGAGTTAAGCTTTCCGAGCTTACCACCTTCTGCCGTCAGTTCTCCATTATGATCTCTACGGGTATTCCGTTGCTTGGTTGCATCGATAGCTTAAAGGAGCAACCCTACTCGGCATATTTCCGTTCCATTTTGCAGGTTGTCAGCGAGGACGTCAAGAGCGGTGCAATGCTTTCGGCGGCACTCGATAAGCACAAAAAGGTATTTCCAAACTTCTTCCGCAGCATGGTGCACATTGGCGAGGCGAGCGGCAAGCTGGATAAGGTTTTGGTAGCGCTTGCCGACTATTACGAGTCCGATTCCGCAATCAAGCGCAAGGTAAAGGGGGCAATGGCGTACCCCTCGATGCTCGCGTTGATGACAGTTGGTATCGTTATTTTGATGCTTGCATTCATCGTTCCCACCTTCCGCGAAACGCTTTCTCAGCTTGAGGTAGAGGCAACCGGCATTACGGCAATCGTTTATAACATTTCCGACTTTTTGCTCGAATGGTGGACAACGATCATTGCGGTTGTTATTATTGTTGGCGGCGGATTGTTCCTGTTTGCAAAGACCTCTATGGGCCGACACGTCATCGACGTTTTGAAGATCAAGCTCCCCTTGATCGGTAGAGTACAGATCAACATGATCACTGCGCGCTTTGCACGTGCGTTCAGCTTGCTGCTTGAAAGCGGCATGGATATGGCAGCGGCGCTCGATACCATTTCTATCATTTTAGGCAACACGTATGTTGAAAAACGCTTTAACGAGGCGGCAGAGGACGTTCGTCACGGTATGTCGCTGACCAACGCATTCCAACGCCAAAAGCTCTTTCCGCAAATGCTGTTGCAAATGATCGCCATTGGCGAAAAGACCGCGTCTCTTGAGAACGTTCTTAACCGTTCTTGCGCGTTCTTCGACGATGAAGTAGAGACCTCGCTTAATTCTCTTACCTCTAAAATTCAACCCACAATGCTGTGCATTATGGGTGCGGTAATTGGAACCCTGTTCATTGCCGTTTACTCGCCCATGCTCTCCATTATGAATGGACTTGGAGGTATCTGATGAATATAAACAGAGAACTTTTACAGTTTTATATCTACAAAAAGGTCATTAAGAAAAGACAGGCAGAAAAGATCCTTGACGAGAGCGAACGCTTGGGCGTATCGGTCCGCAACTATATGATTGCAAAGGAGTATGCAACCGAGGCGACCGAAACCGCTGTTCTCAGTGAGTTTTATTGCATACCCCACGTAGAGCTCGAATTGCTTGATGTCGACCGTTCTCTCTTTGACCTGTTTACCTTCGAGTTTATCAAGCGTTACAAAATCGTTCCCGTATCTATGAGCATTGAGGGGCGTTTGCTGATTGCAACCGCAAGACCTCTTGATTGCTCCTCTATGTCGGCAATCAGCTCGCAGGTCGTTTGCCCCGTAGACTACGTTTTGGTGCCCTCTACGCAAATCGACCGTTTCGTTGACTCCATTTCCGCCATTATGTCTACAACGGCGGCTCTGGACGATTTGAACACCGAGGGCGATACCACGCTCTTCTCGGGACACACCGACGAGATCGTAGAAAACGACGTTGTTAACAACCCCTCTGTTCGTTTGGTTGACTCTATCATCAAGGGTGCGGTTCCTTACCGCGCGAGTGATATTCACATCGAGCCCTTTGAAAAAGTCGTTAAAGTGCGTTACCGTATTGACGGTGACCTGCAAGAGCGCGCAGAGTTTCCCATCAACTCCTACTCGGCAATCAGTGCCCGCATCAAAATTATGGCGGGACTTGACATTGCAGAGCGTAGAATTCCGCAGGACGGCCGTATCAATATGATCATTGGCGGCAAGGAGTTCGACTTCCGTGTTTCCTCGCTTCCCACCGTGTTTGGCGAAAAGTTCGTAATCCGTGTACTTGATAAAACCTCTTTCCGTTTCACCCGTGAAGACCTCGGTTTTACCGAAAAAGAGAACGAGCTTATCGACCGTATGCTTGCAAAGCCGCACGGAATTATCCTTTTAACAGGTCCTACGGGATGCGGTAAGTCCACCACCCTTTACTCCTTCCTCAAGGAGATCAACACCTCAGCGGTTAACATTGTAACGGTTGAGGACCCTGTCGAGTATATGATGACGGGTATAAACCAAACACAGGTCAACACCAAAGCAAATATGACCTTCTCCGCGGCGCTGCGTTCCATTTTGCGTCAGGACCCTGACATCATCATGATCGGTGAGATGCGTGACGAGGAGACCGCCGAGATCGCCGTTAGAGCGGCAATTACGGGACACTTGGTTTTCAGTACCTTGCATACCAACGACGCACCCGGTGCGATTACACGTCTTGAGGATATGGGCGTTGCCGATTACCTCGTAGCCGATGCGCTGGCAGGTGTTATTGCACAGCGTCTTGTAAAGCGTTTGTGCCCCGAGTGCAAGATGAAGGATAAGACCAACGCCAAGGAAATGGAATTGCTTGGATTGAAGGATCCCATTTCCATTTACCGCCCGCGCGGATGCCAATTCTGCAATAACACGGGCTACAAGGGCAGAATTGCCGTGCACGAGATCATGTATATGAACGAGGATATGCGCGCCGCAGTTTCGCGCGAAAAGAACCTCGAGGTTTTGCGCGGACTCGCACGTAAAAACGGCATGGTAACGCTTCGCGATTCCTGCTTCGAGCTTGTTGAAAAGGGAATTACGAGCATTCAAGAGCTGATGACCGTCAACGCGGGATAAGCCCAAAAACCACAAAAAAACAAACAACAAAAGCCACGGAGCGCAACGCGCAACCGTGGCTTTTTTGCAATACGTGTTGCAAAAAACGGCAAAAAAGCACCCAAAACGCACACCGAAGGGGAGGACGAGGGAGTGCAGAGCAGATAAAGTGCAGAGCGCAGAGTGTAGAGCAAAAGGTGGATAAAGTGCAGAGTGCAGAGTGTAGAGTAAAAGGTGGATAAAGTGCAGAGTTATAAAAGAACCCGTGGGGGAGGGGTCCACCCTCCCGAAAACAAACCAATTCTCGCTTGTTAACAATCAACCGGTAGGGGAGCGCCTTGGTGCTCCCGCGAATAAACCTCACCGCAAACGCGAACAATAAAAAAGAAGCGCCACGGCAATGCCGTGGGGCTTCTTTTGCTTGTAGGGGCGATTCACGAATCGCCCGTTGTCCCACGATAACCGCTTGTTTTCGGGAGGAGCAAGCCCCTCCCCTACCAAGATACATACCGGCAACCGGTAGGGGAGCGCCTTGGTGCTTCCGCGAATAAACCTCGCCGCAAACGCGAACAATAAAAAAGAAGCCGCGGAGAGAGCAAAACAACATTTGTAGGGGACGGCGCCTCGACGTCCCGAAACGATTTTTCGTCCAACAAAAAGATACCCCACGGCATTGCCGTGGGGCGCCTTTTGCTTGTAGGGGCGATTCACGAATCGCCCGTTGTCCCAAACGATAACCGCTTGTTTTCGGGAGGAGCAAGCCCCTCCCCTACCAAGATACATACCGGCAACCGGTAGGGGAGTGCCTTGGTGCTCCCGAAAGCGATCGAGTATCGCGAACGATGACGGGCGACCACAGGTCGCCCCTACGGGAAATAATAAAATCTATTGTAGGGACCGACGTCCTCGGCGGTCCGAAAAACAAACGCTTTTAATGCAAAAAAGTCCCCCTCGGCATTGCCGAGGGGGGATTATTAAAATTTGTAATTGTTATTTAACAAGAGTAATTCGGTTGTTAAATTAGTTAAGGGTAATTGTGAAGGAGCCATCGGCATTCTGTCTTACAACGCCGTTTACGCAGAGGTCTTGGAGATATTCTGCGGTAAAGTCTGCATCACCAAAGGTCTTGCCGCCGAATGTACCGCCCTTGATTTCGATTTTACTATAGGCATGGCCGCCAGTAAAAGCAAAGTATTGGTCGTCGTCAGCAGTAAAGGTACCGCCATTTACAATGATGTCACCGCCGCAAGAGGTAAGTCCTGCGTAGGTTTTGTTAGTCATTGCTTCTCTAGTATATGTACCACTGTTAATGGTAACAACCGCTTTGTTGGCAGCAATGTGCTTGTCATTATTGTTAGTTGCATTTTTATCGATGTTGCAAGACCAAACCCAACAACCATAAGATAATGCAAACTCTGCATCATCAACGATGTTGATTGTTACGTTGTTGAGTGTAACGTCAGCACCTTTACGGGTGTCAAGACCGCTCTTATTAGCCTTGATTACAACATTATTGAATGTTGCCTTGCCCTCAAGCTTCATTTGAGTGTGATAAATTGCGTTATCGAATACAGTATCATTAATCGTCAGATCCGAACCTGTTTCTGCAAGCAGTACAACCTGAATGGATTTATTGTCGAGGTTCAGAACCTCACTTGCCGCTGCGATTGTACCACCGTTAATGGTTACAACACCGGATGCGCCAATGTTAATGGGTTCCTTAAGGGATTGATTTTTAACAACTCCCGAAGTGTTGAGAGCAGAAGAACCGAGGTTAATGGTTGCGTTGGAATTGATGTGGAGAAGGTTAGCGTTATCCAAAACAAGACTCTCATCGATGTAAACTTCGCCGCCTGCTGCAAGAACGTCCTTAATAGCTGCAACATCGCCTACGAGGTATTGAACGTTTACGCCTTCCCAAGCTGCCAAAACAGTGTTTTTGTCTTCTACGTTGTTAACTACAAAGTACCAGCTATCATCGGGAGCATCGCCGCCAACAGTGGTGTTGGAGTAAAGAACCTTGCCTTTTTCGATATCAAACAGGATAAATTGCTTGGTATCTTGTTCCCAAACAAAGTAGCAGCCATCTGCCTTTGCGTTCAGGTGAGCAACGAGGTAACCTGCTTCTTTTGCTGCTTCGATTGCTTTTGCAAAGGTGTCTGCCTGTGCAGAGATCGCTGCAGTGTTCAGGTTCTTTGCTACTGCGGTATCATTGGAAATGTTAGCTTTCTTAATCAGGTTCGAGAACGTAGGAATCAGAACTGCGGCGAGGATCGCGATAACAGCAATGACAATTACGAGCTCAACGATTGTAAAGCCCTTTTTGTTGGTGTGTTTCATGGTTTTTCTCCTTTTAATTTT
>JAZORZ010000042.1:0-78904 GCA_045656885.1 Eubacteriales bacterium | reverse complement strand
GACCTGATGCGCTACGTCACCGTCGGCGGTACAAATAATTGCGCTGACCTCTGCCGCTTCAAAGCGGTATTCAAAATCGTGCGCCTGCAGCTGATTGGTTGCGGGAATGACAACAGCACCGAGCTTATGAAGACCGAGAATTGCAAACCAAAATTGATAATGACGCTTGAGAACAAGCATTACGCGGTCGCCCTTTTTGATGCCGAGCGACTTAAAATAGTTTGCACACTGTGCCGATTTACGCTTCATATCGTTAAAGGTGAAGCGACGCTCGGTCATATCTCTCGAAATGTGCAGCATAGCGAGCTTATCGGGCTCTTTTTGTGCTATTGCATCTACTACGTCGAAGGCAAAATTGAACTTGTCTTCATTGTGGAACTCAATGGCTTGCAACAGTCCGTTTGCATCCTCGGTAGTAGAAACAAAACGGTCACAAACAAGCTCTTTTTTGGGTGCTCGCGTAGGAATGAGCGTATCACGAATGATATCCTCTTTTTCATCTTCACCCGACATAACGACGGCAACAAACAGGCAATCCTCGCCACCGATGGCGATCATACCGTGAGGAGTTGAGGAATTGTAATAAATGCTGTCTCCCTCTTCAAGATACTCCACATTGTCACCGATTTGTACCTTGAGCTTTCCCTTCATAACCATGTCAAACTCTTGACCGGAGTGCTTTGTTAAGTGAATCGGACGGTTTTGCAGAGCCGGATCGTATTGATAATGAACCCAATAAGGTTCTGCCAGCTTTTTGCGGAACATGGGAGCAAGGTTGGAAATTTCAATACCGTCCTCCTTTGCCGTTTGCTGACCCTGACCGCGGCGAGTTACCGTGTAGGACGAAAGGTGCGCACTGCGACCTTCCAGCAAATCTGTCATACCAATGCCGAATGCAAGCGAACATTTATAAATAAATGTAAACGGAAAATCAAGCATTCCGCTTTCGTATTGGAGATATTCATCAACAGACACCTCAGTTTTTTGTGCCATCGTTTCAACGCTGAAATCAAAAATCTCACGCATTTCGCGAATACGAAGCGCAACCTCCTGCAAAGTGTTAGAAGATAAATTAGACATTTTGGTTTTCCTCCTTGCTAAAAAATAAAACACCCGTCTCAAACTTTGAGACGGGTGTGAAAATACACTCGCGGTACCACTCAAATTGCGAACTTGTCGCCACTCTCGGAATCAAACAATTCCTATGCCTTTACGCAGCAATCACGGGAAATTCTACAGAAAAAATCTTTCGAACATCCGGCTCGGAAGTGATGGGTCTTGAACAATTTTGTCATCGGTTCACACCTTATCCGACTCTCTGTGGGCATTCTTGTTCGACCTTCTTCGTCATTGCCTTTCTAAATTACACGTAGTATACCACATAATGAAGTGTTTGTCAATAGTTTTGCTGAACTTTTTTTGCAAAAAATCAGATCAGTCGTCGCAGTTTTCCCAGTTGTGGTAAACGTCCATAACGTCGTCGTCTTCCTCGAGTTTTTCGATAAGAAGATTCATAAACTTGATGTCATCTTCGTTATCAAGAGTTACAGAGGTAGATGCCTGCTTTGTCTTGTCTGCAGAGAGGATCTCATAGCCGGCAGCTCTGAGGTCTTCCTGAATACCGAAAACATCGTCGGGCTCGGTGGTGATGATGAAAACGTCACCCTCTGCCTTGAAGTCTGCAGCACCTGCCTCAAGTGCCTGCTCCATCAGCTTATCCTCGTCGATGTCGCCGTCCTCGTTGTTGATAACGATCTCACCGATATCGGAGAAGAGGTAGCTTACGCAACCGGTCTGGCCCATGTTGCCGTGGTATTTGGAGAAGTAAGAACGCACGTTACCTGCGGTACGGTTGCGGTTGTCGGTGGTTGCGGTTACGATAACGGCAACGCCTGCGGGACCGTAGCCCTCATAGGAAACTTCTTCGTAGTTCTCTCCACCGCCGCCAAGTGCCTTTTTGATGCAGCGCTCGATGTTATCGTTGGGAACGTTGTTTGCTTTTGCCTTTTGGATCAGGTCGCGCAGCTTGGAGTTGTTGGTGGGATCTCCGCCGCCCTCTTTGACTGCGATAGTGATTTCCTTACCGATTTTTGTAAAAATTTTACCCTTTGCAGCATCGGTTTTTTCTTTTTTGTGCTTAATATTCGCCCATTTGCTATGTCCGGACATAATGATTCATCCTTTCGATATATAAGATATATTTTTTGAAAACAAAATTGATTAAACCTTTTCTGTCTTGGAAAGACAAATGAGGTCGAATGCGTTGCCGAGAACGATCTTGGTTGCCTCGGTCAACTTTACGCGAGATGCGCGTACCGCGGGATCATCGGCACCCAGAATGGTGCAGTTGTGGTAGAAGCGGTTGAATGCTGCGGCAACGTCGAGAATGAAACGTGTGATGTTGCTGGGCTCATAATCGGCGATTGCAGAGCAAACTCTCTCACCAAAGCGGCAAAGCGTTTTGACGAGTGCGGCTTCTTCCTCGGTAGTGATCTGTACGGGAGCATCTGCCACGTCCCCTGCACGGTTCAGTACCGAGCAAGCGCGTGCGTAGGTGTATTGCACGTAAGGACCTGTGTTGCCCTCAAAGCTGAGTGCTTCTTCCAAACTGAAGTTGATGTCCTTGATGCGGTTATTGGTAAGATAATAGAAGACGATCGCGCCAACGCCAATGGCCTCGGCAACGGCTTCTTTATTTTCAAGGTTGGGGTTCTTTTCTTCAACAATACCCGAAACCTTATCGATTGCAAGTGCAAACAGATCTTTAAGAAGCACTACGTTGCCTGTTCTGGTTGCAAGCTTTGCACCGTTGAGAGAAACGGTGCCGTAGGGTACGTGCACAAGCTGATCGTGCCAAGGATAACCCATCATTTCAACAACCTTAAACCACTGTGCAAAGTGCAAGCACTGTTGCGAGCTGGTAACGTAGATCGCTTTATCGAAGTGATAATTCTCTTTGCGGTAAACTGCCGCTGCGATGTCACGTGTAGGATAGAGGGTAGAACCGTCGCGCTTAAGAATCAGACAAGGCGGCATGTTGTAATTGGAAAGATCAACGATAGATGCACCGTCATCGATTTTGAGAAGGCCCATATCGCGCAGCTTTTGAACCTGTGCAGGCATCTTATCGGTATAGAAGCTTTCACCCAAATAAGAATCAAAGCTGATGCCGAGCTGACGGTAGGTGCGCTCGTATTCTGCAAGACTGATCTCTACAAACCACTTCCAAAGTGCGAGATTTTCCTCGTCACCCATTTCAAGCTTATGGAACTCTGCACGCGCTTCGTCTGCCAAGGCTTCATCTGCGGGAATGCCCTTTTCTTCGTCGCCCTTAATAGCATTGTTCACGCGAACGTAGAGCTCAACGAGCTTATCAATGCCCTCTTGTTCAACTGCCTCACGGCTTCCCCACTTGCGGTAAGCCACGATGAGCTTGCCAAATTGCGTTCCCCAGTCACCAAGGTAGTTGATGCCGAAGCACTCGTAGCCCGCAAACTCGTGGAGTTTACGCAAGGAGTGACCGATAACGGTGGTACCCAAGTGTCCGATGTGGAAGGGCTTTGCAACGTTGGGAGAGGAATAATCGAGAACAACCTTCTTACCCTCGCCAAAGGTCTGCGCACCGTAGCGCGCGCCCTTGGAAAGAATTTCGGGAATAACGGTATTGCCAAGGTAACTGTCTGCAATTTTAATATTCAAATATCCGTTTACTGCTTCAACCTTGCCAATCACTTCATCTTCAGCAAGTGCCTCGCACAAGGTAGTTGCAATCTGCACGGGAGAGCGGCGCAGAACCTTGCTGAGTTTGAAGCAAGGGAATGCAAGGTCGCCCATGTTGCTATCGGGCGGATACTCAAGCATAGCGGCAACGTCTTGTGCGTTCAGTTCTGCCTCGGCATTGATGGTACAAACGGCAGATGCGATTTTTTCGGCAATGCGTAATTTAATGGTTTGCATAGAAAATCCTTTCTATTTTTAGTCAACTGTAATATTATACAACAATTTGTTTTGCGTTTCAAGAGGTAAAACGATTATTTTGCGGCAAGATCGGCAGTTTTTGCGCTCAAAAATTGCAAAAGCTCGGCTCTTGGCAGCAAAAGCTGTGCACCGCGTGTGCCGGAGCTGACCGTGATGCGCTCAAACTGCAAGGCACTTTGGTGGATGTATGTGGGAAAGGTCTTTTTCATTCCAATGGGAGAAACACCGCCGCGAATGTAACCCGTGAGTGCTAACAAATCCTTAACGTGGATCATTTCAATCTTCTTGTTCCCCGTTATACTTGCGGCACGGCGTAGATCAATCTCCTCGGCTACAGGAAGGCAAAAGACCAACGGCCCTGTTTTGTCTCCCTTTGCCACGAGGGTTTTGAACATCTGCTCTGGCGGAAAGCCGAGCTGCTCGGCAATGTGCATGCCCGAAAGATCGTTTTCATCAACCTCGTATTCGAGCACCTCATAAGGAATTTTTGCGGCATCTAAGCGCCGCATAGCGTTTGTTTTTTGCATATTATCTGTATTCTTCAATCATTTCGCGTGCGGCGTTGCGCTGTGCCTCGGTGGGCTCGATGCTACCGAGAATACGCGCGATCTCATCCACACGCTCGTCAAAGTTCAAAGGTTGAACATCGGTTTCTGCCCTGCCATCGCGCTCGTGCTTGGTGATGCGGTAGTGGTTATCGGCAAGAGATGCGATTTGCGCGGAGTGTGTAACACAAAGCACTTGTGTGCCCGTTTTGGCGGTCTCCTTGAGCTTGATGCCAATCTTGCGCGAGGTCTTGCCCGAAACACCGGTATCGATCTCATCAAAAATGACGGTATCTACGCCATCATGGTCATTCAAAACAGAACGCAGGGCCAACATCATGCGGGAAAGCTCACCGCCCGATGCAATTTTGGAAAGCGGCAAAAGCGGCTCGCCGGGGTTGGTGGCAATCAAGAACTCAATTTCATCACCGCCGTGCTCACAAAGCTCGCAGGGGTTGATGGCGATTTCAAAGCGCACCTTGGGCATATCCAAAAACGTAAGCGACTCTGTAACCTGTTTTACGATCTCGCGTGCGGCATCCTTGCGCTTTTGGCGTAAGATAGCGGCGTGCTTTTCGGCTGTTTTCGTCAGCTTTTCGGCTTGCTTTTGGAGTTCTGCCAAACGCTCGTCAGAGGTTTCCAATGCCTCCAAGCGTGCGGCGGCATCGGCTCGGAACGAAAGTACTGCGGCAACATCGGCGCCATACTTGCGCTTGAGCCTTGCAATACCCTCAAGGCGACCTTCAATGCGGTCGATGCGCGCAGTGGGATCCTCACGGTCATCGTCCATATAGGAGCGCACGGTCTCGGCAACGTCCTCAATTTCGGATGCGGCAAAGGAAAGACGCGCACAAAGACTATCGGTATCATCAACAAGACCGTTCAGAGATTGCAAAACCGTTTCTGCACGGCGGACTACGTCATAGGCATTTCCCTTTTCGGAGTCGCGCAAAAGTCGGCAGATCATACCCGTTTGCTTGTTGATGCGCTCAAGATTAGAAAGTCGGTCACGCTCTTTGATGAGCGCTTCCTCTTCCCCATCCTTGAGCTTCATTGCATCGATATCATCAATTTGATATTTGAGCATTTCGGATAGGCGCAATTTTTCGGCACTGTCCTGCGAGAGTGCCTGCACCTCTTTGCGGCATTTTTTCAGTTCTTCAAAGGCGACCTGATAATCGGCAAGCGCCTCTTTGGACGTGCCGTAAGCATCAAGAAGCTCGCGGTGTTTATTTTTTTGCAAAAGCGTTTGGCTATCTGCCTGACCTTGAATGCTGATGAGGAGACGCGCGATCTCCTTTTGCATGGCTTGCGTGATTACGCGACCGTTCAGACGTGTTTGAGAACGGCCGTCAGCCGTAATGGTGCGCGAAAGCATCACCGATGCATCCTC
Organism: Eubacteriales bacterium; assembly: GCA_045656885.1. GTDB lineage: Bacteria > Bacillota > Clostridia > Oscillospirales > CAG-272 > UMGS1865. Next base: position 72,988 of record JAZORZ010000042.1, on the reverse strand, counting down.
GACCTCAAAGCCCATCTCACGAATATGCTCGACGGCGGAGTCGGTCAAATCTTCAAATACGGCACTCACCGTAGCACTCGTCTCCCCAGAGCGAATGATCTCGCGTGAGGTGCGGTTACCGAGGAGCAGATTGATGCTATCAACGATCATCGATTTACCTGCACCCGTTTCACCTGTCAAGGCGGAAAATCCCGCAGAAAGGTCAAGGTCGGCACATCGAATGACCGCTATGTTTTCAATGTGTAATGAAGTGAGCATTGTTTGTCTTATTTGATCATCTCGCGAATGCGGTCGGCAATGTAGTGTGCATCACTTTCGCTGCGAGAAACAACCAAAATGGTATCGTCACCTGCAACACAGCCCAAAATGTTATCCAAATGCATCGCATCAATGCCAACGGCAAGTGCATTTGCAAGACCCGCATGGGTTTTAAGGACAACGATGTTGCAAGCATAATCGATGCTGATAAGCGCATCGATCAGCGCAGAGTTAAACTTCATATTGGAAATGGGCGTGGTGTGCTTGGGGAGAACGTAGCGATAGGTTCCCTTACCCGTTGTCATTTTAGAGATGTTGAGCTCGCGGATATCGCGGGAAACAGTTGCCTGTGTAACCTCAAAGCCGCTCTCGCGCAAGCGTTCAATCAGCTCATCCTGTGTATCTATTTCATATTTGGAGATCAGCTCCAACAGTTTTTCCTGGCGAATTCTTTTCATAACACCCTCCTTAGTCCATCTGTGTTGATCTCATCTTGGCACGAAGGTTACTGTAAAAGCTACTGGGTGTCAGACGGATAAGATTGGTCTTCAAATCTGATTTTGTGATGCGAACCGTTTGGTTGCGGTAAAGTTCAAAATTCATACGGCCATCAACCGTTAAGTAAAGCATCTTCTCTCTTGCACATACGTTGCGAACCTCGAGCACGGTGCTATCCGAGAAGATCAAGGGACGCGCGCCGAAGGAGTGCGGACAGATAGGTGTCACGCAGAAGCACGGAACTGTGGGATCGACCACAGCACCGCCCGCTGACATCGAATAAGCAGTAGAGCCGGTGGGGGTTGCGATGATAAGCCCGTCGGCACGGTAGTTTGCCACGTGCTTGCCGCCCTGCAAAAGCTCGAGATCAACAATACGCGAAACCGAACCGTTGGAGATAACGGCATCGTTGAGTGCATAGCAGAAGGATTTGAGCTCGTTGCCCGAAAGCAGCTCAACGCGAAGCATAGAACGGCGATCCAGTGTGTACTCTCCCGTAAAGAGCGCATCAAGGCCGTCAAGCCCCGACATTTCAAGCTCTGCCATGTATCCGAGTCGACCCAGATTGATGCCGAGAATGGGAGTGCCACGGGTTGCCGCACGGCGTGCTACCTCAAGAATGGTTCCGTCACCTCCCAAAACGATGATGATATCTGCCTCGGAATAAACTGCCTCGAGAGGCATATATACAAACTCCTCGCGGTGCTTGCCAACACGCATCAGCTTTTCTTTGTTAAATGCGGCAATCAGAATTCTGCAGTCCCTGCCTATCAGGCGCTCGGCTACAAGAGAGGCAGCATTTGCCTTTTCGGGAATATTAAAATTGGTGATCAATGCAATTTTGTGCACTGTTATCGCCTCCTTTGGTCACTTACTTTGTTGTTGCATTTGAAATTTGTTCATCTGTCAGCATCTTGCCACGCCCCTCTTGGCGTACAAGGTGCAATAAAAATTCACGGTTGCCGTCGCCTCCTTGAATAGGTGACGGAATAATACCTGCGGGATAAAGCCCAACGCCCCGGGCAGAGGTGCATACACGCTTGATGGCAGCGGCGTGTGCCGCAGAGTCGCGCACGATACCGCCCTTGCCGATCATCGCTCTGCCCACCTCAAATTGGGGCTTGACAAGGCAGACTGCCTCACCGTTCTCACTCAAAAGTGCGGGAAATTGCGGAAGAATGTAGGTCGCGGAAATAAAGGAAACGTCCATAACGATCAAGTCAACGCGCGTGTTGTCGATGTGTTCGGGCAACAGATTGCGCGCGTTCATCTTTTCGATAGAGATAACGGCGGGATTTGCGAGCAAGCTTGCGGCAAGCTGCCCCACGCCTGCATCAACGGCATACACCTTGGTGGCACCGCGTTGCAAAAGGCAATCGGTAAAGCCACCCGTAGAGGCACCGATATCAAGCGCGATTTTGCCATTGGCATCAATGTCGAAGGCATCGAGTGCCGCTTCCAGCTTCAGGCCTCCGCGGCCGACAAAGCGAACCTCATCGCTTTGCAAAATCTCTACGGTATGTTCACCCTCATCTATCGGCTGCGATGCTTTTTTCACAATGTGACCGTCGATCGTGACTTTTCCCTCGTCGATCAGCGTTTGTGCCTTTTTGCGGCTTGAAATATACCCTTTTTCGGTTAAAAAGAGATCGGCTCTCATAACAAAGAAACACCGAATACGGGAATAAAGGAAAGTGCAAGTGCGGCTATCACACCCGTAATAAATCCGAAAACAACCTGCAGGGGTGTGTGGCCGATGAGCTCCTTGAAATGTGTATCAAGGGTCTTAATATCATGGGACTTAAAAAGTTCCTCAATAATGATATTGAGGGCGCGGGATTGCTTTCCTGTTTCACGGCGTACGCCCGTAGCATCGATCATAACGATGATGGCAAGAACGACGGAAATAGCAAAGATTGCAGAGTCAAATCCCTGACCGATGGCACAAGCTGTAGAAAGTGCCGCAACGGTTGCGGTATGCGAGCTTGGCATTCCACCCGTTCCAAAAAACAGGGCCTTAAAGGTGAATTTTTGCTCTTTGAAAAAGCCGGTAAAAATTTTGAGGATCTGTGCCAAGAGCCACGCTGCCATAGCGGAGATGAGGTAGTAGTTTGTGATCAAATCTTGCATTGTGTTCTTTCCTTCTCTGTCATATTATTTTTCTCTTGCCAGCAACCATTCTGCCAGTGAGATAAGGGCATCGGAGTCGGGATATCTTTTGAGCGCCGCAACTGCTTCACGGGTCAGCTGTTCCGCATAAAAACGCGCTTCTTCTTCGGAATAGAAATTCAAAAAGGTATTCTTTTTGCGTTTTTTGTCACCGCCAACACTCTTGCCGAGCTGCTCGGCGGTAGCGGTGGCATCGAGAATATCATCAATGATTTGGAATACCAAGCCGATGTTTTCGGAATATGTCACAACGTCTGCCATACAAGGGTCGCCAAAGCGAACACCCGCCGCAAGAGCACCCAAAACACAGGATGCGCCAATGAGTGCGCCGGTTTTGAGAGAGTGAAGTTTGAGGAGAGACTCGAGCCCAAGCTCTTTGCCCTCGCCCTCAAGGTCCATGACCTGACCGCCGATCATACCGTAGCGACCCGCACACCCCGCAAGATAAGCAACCGCCATAGCGGAGATCTCGGGGCCTGCTTCAACGTTGGTTGCCGCCGCCTCAAATGCCCCCGTCAGGAGCGAATCCCCTGCCAGGAGTGCCATGCCCTCGCCAAACACCTTATGGTTGCAGGGCTTGCCGCGACGGAGCTCGTCGTCATCCATGCAAGGAAGATCGTCGTGAATGAGCGAGTAGGTGTGGATCATTTCCACAGCGCAAGCAAACGGCAGAGCCGCCGCTTCATCGCCGCCAAACAAGCGACAAAACTCAATGGCGAGCATTGGACGAATACGCTTTCCGCCTGCAAAAAGACTGTATCTCTCAGCATCCAAGAGGATCTGAATATCGGCATCATCTGTGTAATATTTACGGAGTGCATCCTCGGTCATAGTAGCATCGCGATGCATCAAAAGCTCTAAAGCTTCGTTGATCATATCTTTTCACCCTTGCCCTCAAAATCGGCGAGAGCAATTCCCTCCTCGCTCATTTGCAAAACCTTTACGCTTTGCTCGGCACTCTCCAATTTTTGTGTGCAGAGACGAATGAGAGAAACGCCCTCCTCGTAAAGCTTGAGAGATTCGTCAAGTCCCTCGGCACCTGCTTCGAGCAGTCGGGTTATTTCTTCAAGGCGTTCCATTGCCGCCTCAAAGGTTATCGTTTTCTTTGTCATTTTATCTATCCTTTCGTTGTGACACCGTTGCACGAACGGAACCGTCCGCAAAACGGATATCCAGCGTGTCGTTATCGTTGATTTGTTCTATGCTTGTAACAGCGATGCCCTCACGGCTGACAGTCGCGTATCCGCGCGACAAAACCGCCAAGGGATTGAGTGCTTCCAATTTTCCTGCAACCCGTGCGGTGCTTTGCTTCTTTTGCAAAAGGGTTTGTCCCACGGCACGGCCAAGATTTGCCTCACGCTCGTCAAGGCGCATGCGGAAGTTATCAAGCATTTGCTCGGGACGCGCAAATACACGAGATTGTGTAAATTGATTAAGCATTCGTCTTTCCTGCAGGATCAATTTTTGCATTGAAGTTTGAAGTCCTGTACGAAGTGAAGCAAGTCCGCGCAGGATCTCTCCCATATCGGGAACGGCGATCTCTGCCGCCGCCGAGGGAGTGGGTGCGCGACGGTCTGCCACAAAATCGCAAATGGTAAAGTCACTCTCATGCCCGACCGCCGAAATGACGGGAACCGAACAGGACGCAACGGCACGCGCCAAATATTCGTCGTTGAAGGCCCAAAGGTCCTCGGCAGAGCCACCGCCGCGACCGAGAATGATGACGTCAACAAGACCTGTCATTGAGAAAAACTCCACGCCCGAAATCAGCTGTGCGGGGGCTTGCGCGCCCTGCACCTCGCTGGGGTAAAGGATCATTTCAGCAGCAGGAAAACGGCGACCGAGCACGTTGATGATATCGTGCACTGCCGCACCCGAGGGCGAGGTGATAACACCGATACGCCGCGGCATTGGCGGCAGGGGACGTTTGCGGGATTCGTCAAATAACCCTTCGGCGGCAAGCTTGCGCTTGAGCTGCTCAAAGCGCATTGCAAGCGAGCCCGCACCGTCCGGCTGCAGATCGTCAACGTAGAGCTGATACTGTCCGCTGCTCTCATACACCGAAACACGGCCGTGGGCAATGACGCGCATACCGTCCTCGGGCAAAAACGCCAGGCGAGAAAAGTAAGAGCGGAACATGACTGACTTGAGCTGCCCCGCATCATCTTTGAGAGTGAAATAGGCGTGACCCGATGAATAGAGCTTGAAATTGGATATTTCACCGCGCACAAACACATTGGAAAGCACGCGGTCACCATCTAGCAGCATTTTGAGATATTCATTGAGCTGTGTAACCGACAGCGCTTGTCTTTCCCCTTGCATTGTGCGCTCCTTTCGTCAAATTTTGAGATATTGTTTTCTGCAAAGCAGTGAGATACCTGCCGCGTTGTCCGCCGAAAATTGCGGTTCGGCAAAATAGGTGTTCTCGCGCTCACCCAAACGGGTTTGCAGATAGCGGTTGCTCATCACGCCGCCCGCATAAACGATTGGAAGCGACGGAATGCGCGCATCCAATTCATTCGTCATTGCAATCAGTGTATCGCCAATGAATTGGAGTGTGAACGCGGCAACGAGGGCGGCGTCGCCACTCTCCTGCCACAGCTTGGTTGCCATATTTTCAAGTCCCGAAAGGTTGCAATAGCCGTCCTTGACGGAAATGCGCGACTTTGGGATTTTTTTTGTATTTGTTTGTGCTAACTTTTCAAGCTCTTTTCCGCAAGGAAATGCTAAACCAAGCATTACACCGATGCGGTCGATGGCTTGTCCTGCGTTGATGTCGGCGGTTGCCGCAAAAAGCTCGATGTCAAATCCGCTTGCGTGCGGAGTGGCAATAAGAACCTCGGTGGTTCCGCCCGAAACGTGAAACGCCGCAAAGCGTTCTCTCTCCAGCAGGTGCACAGCGCCTGCCGAATATACCGCCGCCATAATGTGCCCCTCTTGATGTGAAAAGCGCAAAAGTGGAATATTTGCCGCCGCCGCGAAGCTCTCCCCCGCCGCAATGCCTGAAAGAAAGCACGGCATATAGGAGCCCTCTTGCGGTCTCGGTGCCTCTGAAACACCGATAGCTACGGGTTTCATCTCTTTGAGTTCCCCTGCAAGAATTTGCATCAGCAGAGGAAGATTTTTGACGTGTGCGAATACCGCATCACTTTGGCGAAGTCCGCACTCGCCCGCCTTTACGGGGAGCGGAAGTTTAAGATTGGCAACAACTTGGCCTTCCTTTGTGCAAATCGCCGCCGAGGTGGTATAGTTACTGGTATCGATTCCTACAAAACATTCGGTCATTGTGCCGCTTCTTCCAACTCTGTTTTGGCTCCGTGCAAAACGCCGTTTACAAAGGTACGCATTTTGGGGTCATCGTGCGTTTTGACAAGCTCGATCGCCTCGTTGATAGAAACCGCCGCAGGGATATCGTCCATGTATTTCATTTCAAAAATGCAAAGACGGATTGCACTGCGAGATACGGGGGTGATACGGCTCGGCTTCCAACCGTTGGCGTGGCGCGCCATGATTTCGTCGATTTCTTCAAGATGCTCCTGAACGCCAAAGTAGGCACGGCGGATGTATGCGTCCTCAACAAATTCGCGATTCTCTTGCGAGAGTGCATAAATTTCCTCAGGTGTTGCATCGGTGTGAAATTCTGTTTCAAAAAGCAGGTTAAAAACCTGTGCTCTTGCTTCTTTTCTTGTAATTGCTGCCATTGCTTGCAATTCCTTTCTGACTTTTTGGGCACTTTTATCCTAAAGGGCACAATACCACATAATAACCCATCTTATATTATTATACAATATTTTTTAGGAATGTCAACACTAAAAATGAATATTCTTTGATTTTTATGCATAAATTGCTGTGCAAATTCAATTGATGGGAGAAAAAACGAATTGAAAAAGCCGGCATTCTCTTTGCGTTTTTTAGCATTTTTGCTTTTTTTGAGTATTCTGATGGCAATTCTATTCGGCATTGCAGAAAAAACGAGGCAGAAAAGTGACATCAATGTCATAAATAAATCCCCAACTTCCCCTGCCAAAACCGTCATTTTGGATGCGGGGCACGGAGGCGAGGACGGCGGTGCATCGAGTGCTGACGGACTTCTTGAAAAGGACCTCAACTTGGCGCTTGCCTTGGAAATGCGCGATATTCTTGTTGCAAACGGTGTTAACGTGATTTTAACAAGGGATACCGACACGCTTTTGTATGATAGAAACGTGGATTTTCACGGCCGCAAAAAGATACTTGATATGCAAGCGCGCCTTAAAATTGCCGAGGGGGCGAGCGATCCCGTTTTTGTCAGCTTGCACATGAACACTTATCCAGATCCCTCTTGCCAAGGGGTGCAGGTGTGGTATTCGGCTAACAATCCGGCATCTGAAAATCTTGCAAAAACCATTCATTCAACTGTGCAAGAACTCTTACAACCCGAAAACGACCGCCCCGTAAAGCGGAGCGGCAGCAGCATTTATTTGTTGCATCATTTGGAGTGCCCTGCCGTGCTTGTGGAGTGCGGATTTCTTTCCTCGCCCGAGGAAGCGGCACTTTTAGGAAGTGAAAGTTACCGCCAACAGCTGGCACTGACATTGTGCATGGGAATTTTACGCGCAATCACGTAAAAACCTCTTGCAAAAGCCGACAAAATGCGGTATAATGGATGTAAGTATGAAAAAGAAAGGCGGACGTGTGAAATGAAAGGACTGAAAACGTTTTACATCTGCTCGGAATGTGAATATAAAAGCCCCAAATGGCTTGGTAAATGCCCCTCTTGCGGTGCTTGGAACGCTTTTGTTGAGGACGTGCAAGAGCTTGCCCCCACGGCAAGTGCGCCCAAGCGCGTGAGCATGATCCCCTCTATTGGCGATAACCACGCCGTTGGCTTTACCGATTTGGAAATTCCCGATTATATGCGCCGTTCCACGGGTCTTGGTGAGCTTGACCGCGTGCTTGGCGGCGGACTCGTGCACGGCTCTGTGGTGCTTCTTTCGGGTGAGCCCGGCATTGGTAAATCCACCCTTTTGATGCAAATTTGCGATGCTCTTGGTGAGAGCCGCCGTGTCCTCTACGTTTCGGGCGAGGAGTCGGGCGGTCAGCTCAAGCTCCGCGCAAAGCGACTTGGTGTGCAAGGTAGTTCCCTCTTTATTCTGACCGAATCGAATATTGAAAGCATCCTTAAAGAGGTCGATAAGATCAAGCCCGACGTCATCATCGTTGACTCGATTCAAACCATCTATTCCGCAGCGGTCAACTCCGCACCGGGTAGCACTACGCAGGTAAAGGAAACCGCGCTTTCCTTTATCAACAAGGCAAAGGGCGACGGTATTTCGGTGATCATGGTCGGACACGTCAACAAGGAAGGCAGTATCGCAGGACCGAAAGTGCTTGAACACATGGTGGATGCCGTACTCTATTTTGAGGGCGAGCGTCAGCAAGCGTACCGCATCATTCGCGCCATTAAGAACCGCTATGGCTCGACCAACGAGATTGGCGTGTTTGAGATGACCGATAAAGGTCTTTTGGAGGTGGACAACCCCTCGCAAATGCTGCTCGCAGGCAGACCGAAGAACATTTCGGGCAACTGTGCCGTTTGCACCATAGAGGGCACACGCCCCATCATTGCCGAAATTCAGGCGCTTGTAACCCCCACCGCTTTCCCTGCTCCGCGCCGCACCACAAACGGCATAGATTACAACCGTATGTGCCTAATCATTGCGGTTTTGGAAAAGAGACTCGGACTCAAATTCTATCAAAACGATGTTTATCTCAACGTTATTGGTGGTATGCGGCTGGACGAGCCCGCCACCGACGTAGCGCTTGCAATGGCACTGATCTCCTCGATGACCGACCGTATTATCCCCGATGATTTGATCGCCATTGGCGAACTCGGTCTTGCAGGTGAATGTCGCTCCGTCTCCAATTTGGAGCAGCGCATCAAAGAAGCAGAACGCCTTGGCTTTAAGCACGCCATCGTTCCCTACCGCAACATCGAAAAACGCAAAATTGAGACAGAAAGCATCCATATCATTCCTATCAGAGGCATTTATGAGGTGCTGAATATGATGAAGGAAAACAATTGATAAAGGATAAAAAGCGGAGAATTTTTCTCCGCTTTTTGTTATTAATTTCGTTGCATCTGCTGCCTTTTTTCCATCTTCCGCCAACTGAAATAGCTTTTCATAAATACCTCCAAAAAAGAAGCATCCGCAAACACATCTTCAAAGACCTAACGATGTGTAAACGGATGCTTTTTTGCATCTACTACCCGGTGGCAGTAATTTTATTTTTTGAGTTTCAACGTTTTTTCATACGCCGCGGTGACGGCACTCATTGCAGCGGAGCGGAAGGAGTTTTCCTCAAGTGCGTGCACGCCTGCGATGGTCGTGCCGCCGGGGCTGCATACGGCGTCCTTGAGCTCGCCCGGGTGCTTGCCGCTTTGGAGCAGCAGCTCTGCCGCTCCCAAAAGCGTTTGCGCGGCATAAAGGTTTGCCTTGTCGCGCGCCAGTCCGCATTCTACCGCGCCATCGGCAAGTGCCTCAGCAAACAGATAGACAAACGCGGGACCACATCCCGAAAGTGCGCTTGCGGCATCGATCTTATCCTCGGCAATCTCATCGAGCTTGCCCGCCTTGGAGAGCGCGTGCAAAAAGGTGTTAATTTCTGCCTTTGTTACGGCATCATTTGAAGTATAGAGGATCATTCCCTCTCCTACCGACACGGGCGTGTTGGGCATTATGCGAATGACGGGTGCTTTCATTCCGCACATCTTCTCAATTGCCGACACGCTGATGCCTGCCGCCATGCTGATGAGGACAAAACGGTCATTTCTCGCTTTGAGAATGGGGAAAATCGTCTCAAATAATCCCTCAAAGCCCTGCGGCTTGACGCCAAGGAAGATATATTCGCAATTCTCGGCGACTTGTTCGAGAAGTGCAACACCGCAACCGAGAGACTCGGCAAGCGCGGCGGATTTTTCGATATTCGCATCGCAAAGTACAATTTCAAAGGGGTTTACGGACTTGACAACAGCTTGCACCAATGCGCCGCCCATATTTCCGCAACCGATAAAACCAAATTTTATTTTCATAATGACTCCTTCCCCGTCAGCGGATCTGTCCGCTTCCGTTGATGACGTATTTGTAGGTGGTGAGCTCCTCAAGCCCCATCGGACCGCGCGCATGGAGCTTTTGGGTGGAAATACCGATCTCGCATCCAAGACCAAACTCGCCGCCATCGGTAAAGCGCGTGGATGCGTTGACGTAAACCGCGGCACTGTCAACCGCCGCCGTAAAATATGCGGCATTTTTTTCGTTCTTCGTGATAATCGCATCACTGTGATGCGTGGAATGAAGCGCAATATGCTCAACTGCTTCTCTCACGTCCTCAACCACACCAACTGCGAGGATGTAGTTGAGAAATTCGGTGTCAAAGTCAGCATCGGATGCAGGAGTTCCTTCAATGATCTCCCCTGCTTCGGCATCTACGCGAAGCTCTACGGGCGTTTTGCCATCGCGAATACGCGCATCCACAAGACGCTCCTTCAAGCGCGGTAAAAAGTCTTTTGCAATCGCGCGAGACACAAGACAAACCTCCTCGGCATTGCAAACAGAGGGGCGCGATGTTTTGGCATTTTCGATGATGTTCAGTGCCATATCGAGGTCTGCTTCACCATCCACATAAACGTGGCAAATGCCTGTTCCCGTTTGAATGCAAGGCACTTTGGCATTCTCCACGCAAGCGCGAATCAGTCCTGCACCGCCACGCGGAATGAGCAAGTCAACGTAGTCGACAGCAGTCATGAGTTCATTTGCCCCTGCGCGAGTGGTGTCCTCTAAAATATTGACAAAGGTTGTGGGTAAATTCAGGTTAAAAAGCCCCTTTTGGAGTGCTTTTACGATTGCGGTTGAGGAACGGTATGCCTCTTTTCCGCCACGCAAAACACAGACGTTTCCACTCTTGAGTGCTAATGCCGCGGCATCGGACGTAACGTTGGGGCGACTCTCGTAAATAATGGCAACCACACCCATCGGCACACGAATCTTGCTGACCTCAATGCCGTTGGGACGGGTGAATTGATTTGTGATTTTACCTACGGGATCGGGCAACTTTACAACATCGCGAATACCATCTGCCATAGCGATGATACGCTCTTTTGTTAAGCGGAGACGGTCGATCATCACGTCGTTCATAATCCCTTTTACGCCTTCAATATCCTCATCATTTGCCAAAAGAATGGCATCGGTATCGGCAACCAAGGCATCAGCCATTGCAAGCAGAGCTTGGTTCTTTTGGTCAGTGGAAAGGAACGAAAGCGCGCGTGTGGCTTTTTTTGCGCCTTGCAAAATTTCAAGTGTCGTCATAGCCGTTACTCCTTTGCAAAAAAGCGCGTTCCAACCTCTTTGCCCTCAAAAAGGTCATACAAAAGGTTGGGCTCAGCACCATTGAGAATAACCATTTCACAGCCCGCGTCGCGGCAAAGCTCGGCGGCGTGGAGCTTGGTCTTCATTCCCCCCGTACCGAGATCCGATCCCGCATCGCCTGCCAGTGCCATGATCTCGGGGGTGAGCTCATCGACCTTGTGGATCAGCTTTGCATCGGTACACTTGTGCGGATCTGCCGTGTAAAGTCCGTCAATGTCGGAGAGCAGAATAAGGCAGTCCGCCCCAACGCTTGCGGCAACCATAGCCGAGAGCGTATCGTTATCGCCCACCTTGATCTCATCGGTGGCAATGGTATCGTTTTCGTTGATGATAGGCAAAACCTCAAGCTCCAAAAGCCGACCGAGCGTGTTTTGGAAGTTGTGGTAACGGTCGTCATGCTTGAAGTCTGCACCTGTTAAAAGAATTTGTGCTACGGTATGATGATACTTTTGAAAGAGACGGTCATAGGTATACATCAATTCACACTGCCCTACGGCTGCCGCCGCCTGCTTGGTAGGAATATCTTGGGGCTTTTGTTTCAGAGAAAGTTTACCCACGCCCATTCCAATAGCACCCGACGAAACAAGAATGATCTCATAGCCGCTGTTTTTGAGGTCGCTGAGCACCTTGCAAAGCTCCTCTACGCGGCGAATATTAAGGCGTCCGCTTGCGTGTGCCAACGTTGACGTACCGATTTTCACTACCACTCTCATTGTTTCAAGTCTCCTTCTGTAAGTTTTTTTACATTATAAACAAAAAAGCTCAATTCGTCAAGGTTTATACGAAAAAAAGAGTGCAGAAATAAAATTTCTGCACTCTTTTTTGTTTTATGATACGCCAACGGTGACTTGTACTGTCATTTTTTGACCTCTGCGATAGAGTTCAAAGGTCACCTTTTGTCCAACGTAGCACTTATAGAGCTCGTTTTTGAAGCTATCAAAATCTGTAACGGTAACACCGTTGAGTGAGCAAATAATGTCGCCGATTTCAATTTTTCCGTAAGCACCGCTGTTTGTAGCTACTTCCAACACGAAAAAGCCGGGGACAGGTGCGGTATATTGCCTGTCGTCAATCGTAAACTTTTCGCCCTTGGTGATCTCAGAACCCGTAATACCGATTTTGGGACGGGACTTGGAAACTGTTGATACAAAGCCGTCAAGCTTACCGTCCAGAATAGCATCAATGGTACGCATTGCATCGGTGATGGGAATGGCATAGCCCATACCCTCGTAGTCACTCATTTTGCGTGTAATAATACCGATAACCTCTCCTTTTTCGTTGCAAAGAGGGCCACCTGAGTTGCCGGGGTTGACCTGTGCATCGGTTTGGAGCATTTTCATTTCGCTGAAATATGCGGGTTCCTCTACCGAAAGAATACGGTCCGTTGCCGAAATAATACCCTTTGTTGTTGTCCAGCCGCCATCAGCACCGCCGGGGTGACCAACAGCAATGGCAACGTCGCCTGCTCTAAGAGTATCAGAATCTCCCAGTGCCAAAGGCGTGTACTGAGTACCGTCAATTTTGATGATTGCAAGATCATCCTCGGCACGGTAACCGACCAAGCTTGCAGTCGCAACAGTACCGTCATAGAGCGTAACGCGGATTTGAAGAGCCCCCTCAATTACGTGACAGTTGGTTGCAATATAACCGTCTGATGTAAGGAAAAATCCTGTTCCGCTGCCCGAGGAGTTACTTCTCCCTACTTCAATGAGCACCACAGAGGGTTTGATCTGTTCTACCACGTCTGCTGTGCTCACAACATCTTGCGGTTGCGGCAGTAAGGGCTGCTCTTCCGAAATTCTATCCGTATTTTGTATATACCACAAAAATGCTGTTGCAAGCAATGCAAATGAAACGGCAAAAACAAGAGTCAAAATAATTACATACGTCCACAAGGCACGTCTTGTTCTTCTTAACTTTTTATCGCGTTCAATAGCAAGCTGATTATTATAGTTCCAATAAAAGGCGTAGGACTGATCAAAATCGGGCTGTTGATTTTTTTCTTTCATAAACCGATCTCCTATTTTATTCGTCCAAAAGTAATCGATCAGTTCAAAAGCTCAAACTTATAGCCAACGCCCCAAACGGTTTTGAGGATCCATTTATCGGAAACGCCCTCAAGCTTTTCGCGCAGGCGCTTAACGTGTACGTCAACGGTACGGGAGTCACCGAGATAGTCAAAGCCCCAAACCTTGTCCAAAAGCTGGTCGCGTGTGAAAACGCGGTTGTAGTTGGACGCCAAGAAGTACAGAAGCTCCAACTCCTTGGGAGGAATGTCTACGGAGTGATTGTTGAGCTTCAGCTCGTATTTTTGCAAGCTGATCTCAATATTTTCAAACTTGATGACCTCTTCCTCGCTTTGGCGGGTGCTTGCCTGACAACGGCGCAAAACTGCCTTTACACGAGCAGAAAGGACCTTGATATCAAACGGCTTGGTTACAAAGTCGTCAGCACCGAGTTCAAGACCGAGAACGGTATCGAATGCATCGCTCTTTGCGGTAACAAAAATGATGGGCTTGGAAGAAATTTCGCGGATCTCGCGGCAAACCTGCCAACCGTCCTTTTTGGGAAGCATAACGTCCAAAAGAACGAGGTCGGGAGAAAAGATTTTGAAATAGTTAAGGCCTTCCATACCGTCGGAAGCAACCTTGACGTCGTAACCCTCGTTGGTAAAGTAAGACTTGAGTACCTCGGTTACGTTGGAATCATCGTCGATGATAAGAATTTTGGTGTCGGTCATAGATATTGTGCTCCTTTTCGCTGAATCGGTTCATCACACACATTATATAGTAAAAGCGGGGTGATATCGTGACAAAAGTATGAATTTTGAAACAATTTGTTCATTTCCTGTGATTTTTTCTTGTAACCATATTATAACATAAAATCGAATAAATTGCAAATGGTTTTTGAACATTTTTTTGAATATTCTTGATTTTTGTGCAAAATAACATCTTTTTTGTCATTTTGTGGAAAATTCGGGTGCTTTTTTGTTCAAAATTCATTAAAAGTTGTTAACATTTTTTCGTGCCCGAATTATAAACACGAATTATTGGTTTGGTAAAAGTTTTGTAACATTCTGATCAATCGAAAAAATGAAAAAGTTGCCAAAATAATTTCGGTGCGGCTATTGCAAAAATGTTGTCTTTATGATATAATAGTTAAGATAAAAAGACAAAGGAGCACAAAACAAATGAAACTTGGTATCGTGGGACTTCCCAACGTGGGAAAGAGCACGCTTTTTAATGCCCTGACTAATGCAGGCGCGGAATCGGCAAACTATCCTTTTTGCACCATTGAACCCAATGTGGGAGTGGTAACCGTTCCCGACAAGCGCCTTGACTTTCTCGCCGATATGCATCACCCCAACAAGTACACCCCCGCCGTCATCGAATTCGTAGACATTGCAGGCCTTGTTAAGGGTGCATCCAAGGGCGAAGGCCTTGGCAACCAATTCCTTGGCAATATCCGCGAGGTTGATGCTATTTTGCACGTTGTTCGTTGCTTTGAGGATGACAACATCATTCACGTTGACGGCAAGATCAACCCGATGCGCGATTTGGAAACCATCAATCTTGAATTGATTTTCTCGGATATGGAAATTTTGGAGCGTCGTATCGACCGTACCAAAAAGGCAATGAAAGCAGATAAGAAGTATGCCGCTGACTTGGCGGTATATGAAAAGCTGATGGCAGCTCTTGCCGATGGCAAGTGCGCTCGCACAGTTGAGTTGACCGAAGACGAAGAAGCTTGTCTCTTTGATACTCCCCTCTTGACCCGCAAGCCCGTTATTTACGTGGCAAACGTAAACGAGGACTATGCCGCAACCGAGCCCAATGATTATGAAGCTTATGTAGCACTCAAGGAATATGCCGCAAGCGAGCATTCCCAAATCATTCCTATTTGCTGCCAGATCGAGGCGGAAATTGCACAGCTTGACGCGGAAGAAAAGGAAATGTTCCTCGCTGACCTTGGCATTGAGGAAAGCGGACTTGATCGCCTAATCAAAGCAAGCTATGCCCTCTTGGGTCTTATCAGCTTCTTGACCGCGGGCCCAGATGAATGCCGTGCTTGGACCATTCGTAAGGGTACCAAGGCCCCCAAGGCAGCAGGCAAAATCCACTCGGATATCGAACGCGGATTTATTCGCGCCGAAATCGTTGCCTTCGACGACCTTGTTAAGCACGGCTCTATGAGCGCCGCAAAGGATGCAGGCGTGCTCCGCAGCGAAGGTAAAGAGTACGTTATGCAGGATGGAGATATTGTATTCTTTAGGTTCAATGTTTGATCGATTATGATTAGAAAAGTAACCCAAAACGATCTCGCAGAGTGCGTGGACGTCATCAAAAGCAGTTTTTTAACGGTTGCCGACGAATTTGGATTTACCGTAGCAAATGCTCCCCGCTTCACCGCTTTTGCCACAACTATTGAACGCTTACACTGGCATTTTGAAAACGAAAAGAGACCGATGTTTGCGTTTATCGATAACGAAAAAATAATCGGTTATTATTCCTTGGCGCTGCAAGCGAATAATCAATGCGAACTGAACAATTTGTGTGTATTACCGGAGTTCAGACATCAAAAAATAGGCGAGAAACTCTTGCTTCATTCTTTTGAAACCGCCAAAGCCCTTGGTTGTTCTAAAATGAACATTGGAATCGTTGAAGACAATCAACGATTGAGAAAATGGTATGAGAAATTTGGCTTCACACACACAGGAACACAAAAATTTGATTTCTTCCCTTTTACCTGCGGATATTTAGAACGAGAGTTACACTAAAACTTACCTAACAAACGCCCATCTGTGATGTGAATAATAAATTGCTGAAAGGAGTCCCCCTATGAAGAATGAGCACAAGATAACAAAAGAACTGATGATGTCTTGGGCAAAAGAATTCTATCTTGTAAGAGTACGTGACATCATACTGGCAATTCTTTGGTCGATAGTTGCCCTGTGCGGCTTAATTCTCCTGCTGTCAAGTTATCTTGTGGGCGGAGATGCGCTTAATTGGCTTCTGGCGTTTTTGTTTCTCTTCCTCGCTACTTATAAACTCTTTTTTGGAAGATTTGTTTATACTGCAAAACGCTATAAAATGTTTGCAAGAACATACGGTGTTGGCGAATGGTTAAGAACAATCGAATTTTTGGAAGATGAAATTGTTGTCACTGACCATACTACTGTCAATAAACTTCAATATCACAACATCAAAAAAGTGATAGAAAAAGGAAATGTAGTGTTGATTCTTTTTAATGATAACATCGCTTTCCGTCTCTATAAAGATGCCTTTATAGACGGCTCTTGGGGAGAATGTAAAAAACTTCTCAACTCCAAACAAAAATAAGCAAAAGGACAGAGATTTTAATCTCTGTCCTTCTCTTTTATATGCCAACTATCTTGGCAACCTCGGTGATGTCTTTGCAATGATAGTCAATCTTTACATCGTGGAAAAGGTTTTCTTCATCCCATAAAAAGCCGATCATTCCGGCATTCATACCGGCAAGTGCGTCAATTGGGCGGTCACCGATCATGAGGCACTCTTTGGGTTCAAGTCCGCAGTGCTTTGCCAAAAATAAGAGTGCATCGGGTGCGGGCTTCATCGGGAACGGATAAGATGCATCGAGCACAAACTCAAAATACTCCAAGATGCCGATGTTTGCAAGAACCTCTTTTGCAATCGGTCCTGTATGGGTATAAATGAAGTTCTTTTTGCCTGCCGCTTTCGCACGCTTAATGAGGTCAATGGTCTCGGCATATCCCGGTTGCTCAGTGTAATGCTCGGAGTAAATGGCAACGTAATCGGCGTAGAACTTTTCATAGGTCGTCTTATGTTCAACGTCCAATTTCTTATATGCATCGGGAACGGTGATCTTGAGCATTTTATAAACCGTTTCTCGGTCATAGGGTACATCGATACCGTTTTTCTCGCACGCGGCAATAAAAGACGTTACAAAATGCGGATAGGAATTGACAATGGTGCCGTCAAGGTCGAAAATAAGGTTCTCTATCATAAATTAGTCCTTTCTTTTGGGCTCGCGGTCACTTTCAGGATATTCGTTTTTGCGAAAGAACGCGGTATGCTTAACATCGTGCAAGCCGAAATAATAAGCTATGCCGCAAATCAAAATTGCGGGAATGGGAGTCAGGAAATATGCAAACCAATACGAGTTAAAGGGTGCGCCGCCTATGGGATTGACCAAAATACCTGCGTACATGCCGTGTGTAAACATGGCGAGTGCTTGAGAAATGCCACCAAGAGAATCAAAAAGCGCTACTGTGGGGAGCACCGCACGCAAAAGAATGAAAATTGCAAAAACGTAGTTAATGGCATTTGCGCACAAGGAAATGATCGCGCCGCGCAGTGGGTTGCTTGTCTTTTTGCCCTGCTCTACCGCAATTTTATCTCTGTATCCAATATCCCACGCCTTCATGTAAATAAGGAAAAGATAAAAAATGATAGAAAAGATACTGGTTCCGTTACGCAGAATGTCATTATCCATTTTCATTGCCGCCAACACCAGTGAAAAACCGAATACGGAGATGGCAAGCTGGTGCAAGAGCATTGTTATGATATCATAGGAATGATTTTTGAAAAAAGCTTTCATTTGACTACCTCGCATGTGAATTCGCCTATAGTATAGCGAATTTTTGCTATAAATGCAACTATATGACGCAAAAATTTACAATTTATCAACTAAAAAAGCAAGATATGTTGTATAATGAAGGTAATAAAGTGGAGGAATGCTATGTCGAACATTATTTCAAAGAATGAATTTTCTTCCCTCATTCAGGAATACGCATCGTATAAGAGAAGTATTCAAGGGTGCTCACAGAAGACAGTAGATGAATATCTGCTGGATCTACGCACCTTTTTTCGCTATCTCGTCGCACGCGAGAACGACATTCCCTTCCGCTCTGAAGAATTTTTCAAAATCGACGTCAGGGGCGTTGGCCTTGAGATGCTCGGTAAGATCCGCGCCGAGGATCTTTACGACTACCTCGCTTACGTGACCGATGACCGCGAGAACCAATGGTGTGCGCGTGCGCGAAAGCTTTCCGCCATTCGCTCACTCTATAAATATTTGGTAAATAAGCGGCACTATCTCGAATATAATCCCACCACCGACATCGACTCTCCCAAAGCGCAAAAAACGCTCCCCAAGGTGCTCTCACTCACCGAATCGATGCGCCTTTTGGCGGCGGTTGACAACGATAAAGAATCGAAGTTCCGCAAGCGTGACTATGCCATCCTGACACTCTTTCTCAACTGCGGCATGCGACTTTCCGAGCTTGTAGGCATTGACATCAACGATATTACCTCGGATATGACTTCCCTACGTGTTATGGGTAAAGGCAGCAAAGAACGTGTCATTTACTTGAATGATGCTTGCCAAGCAGCACTGACCGATTATCTCATCACCCGTATGAGCCAAAAGTATGCACACGTGCAAACAAAGGCGGTCTTTTTGAGCCGTTTGGATCAGCGAATGAGCGTAAAAACCGTGCAAGCAATGGTTTACAAATACCTCAAGCTTGCAGGACTTGAATCCAAGCACTATTCGGTGCATAAGCTCCGCCACACTGCCGCGACACTCATGTATCAGTCGGGCAACGTTGACGTGCGCGTGCTCAAGGAAATTCTCGGTCACGAGCAACTCAACACCACGCAGATCTATACGCACGTTTCCAATGCCGACATTGAAAAAGCAATGGCTCAAAACCCATTGGCAAACACAAAATCGAAGAAATAAAGCAGAAGCCGCCGCGAATGTTTCGCGACGGCTTTTTGTTATAAAGTATTCTTTTTTCGGTGTTTTTCAAGAATGAAATGAGCGGGATACAGCAAGAGAACAAACGCCATGCACAAATAAACAAACAAATTACCGATGCGTGTGTAAAGCGTTGTGTTTGTGCACATTTCTACCTCCGCAATGGCAATTCCCTTGGTTTCGGGAGCAAGCCAGGCCAAATGCTCTCCGTGCTCTGTGATGATGGAAGAAATGCCCGTATTCCCCGCGCGAACGAGGTAACGGCCGCTTTCAATGGCGCGCAGCATCGCTTGCGTTTCGTTTTGATAGGTTTCAACCGATGTCGAGAACCACCAGGAATCGTTGCTTGGGAGCAGCATCAAATTGGCTCCGTCGCGAGCACTTGCGCGTGTCAATTCCTCATAAATCGAATCAAAGCAGATCAGCCCCCCAAGCTTGCCCCATTTGGTTTCAAACAGTGCGGTCTCGGTTCCGGGGGTAAGGTCATCGTTCAGAGCCGAAAGCTCTGCCAGCGGCGGAATGAGCGTCATGATCAGCTTGCGCATGGGAACGTACTCGCCAAACGGCACAAGGTGACGCTTGTGATAGAGATTTGCCGAAATTTGCCCCTCGGGTGTAACCATATATAAGGTATTGTAACTTTTTCCGTCTCCGCCGTCATAAAGTGCGCCAACAATGAGCGTGACCTTGCAATCAACGGCAACCTCACAAACAAAGTCTTTCAAAACAGCATAGCGATTCATGCGGTACGGAAAGATGCTCTCGGGCCAAACAACGATCTTGGCACCTGCCTCGGCCGCTTCGCGTGTCATTTCGCCGTAAACGCGCATCAGCTCCTTGAGTGCCGTTCCCTGTGCGTCCATATCTACGTTGCCCTGAATTGCCGCAACCTTAACGGTGGTGCGGTCATGATCCTTTTTGTTCATCAAGCCGACGCCCAAAAGAATATTGGAAAGCAAAATAATCACTGCAAGAGATGCGCAAATAATTGCATTCCTCTTTGTGCGATAATTGAGTATAGCATACGCCAACAGTCCGTTGACGATCAAGATCAAAAAGCTGACAAAATAAGGTCCTAGGAGCGATGCCGACTGCAAAGCGGGCAAATATTCACTCTGTCCGATGCAAAGACGTCCCCAAGGAACGCCTGTCCAGCCAAGCGTGCTCGACCATTCAAAAACGATCCACAAGGCAGAAAAAGCAATGGGGCGCAAAATTGGGGTGCGCTCAAAAATGCCTCGGCGTTCAAGCAGCTTGAACACAAGAAAGATCAAGCCACCCGGAACAGCTTGAAATACGGAGAGGCCTATCCAACCGGCGGCTACAACAACTACCGAGGATGCATTGTCCAAGCCCGCAAAATCAAGCGGATAAAGACTCAAAAACCAATGGTAAATGATAAAATAGTAAACAAAAACGGTCAAAAAGCCCGCAAGATAGGTACGAAAAAGCCCCTTTTTGGAGTCGGCACAGTATATAAATGCTCCCAAAAAGAGCGGAACAAGTGTGATCCACTCCAAAAAACCGACCTTGGGAAAGATCAGTGTCAGTGCCGTCAGTGCTACACCTATAAGCATTGCCGGTAATGCTATTTTTTTATATCGCTCGCACATAGGCACCTCCTAAATTACTGAAAATCTTTGATAAACCAAACGTCGTTTTGGTCGATGGAAAAGCTCTTTCCCTCCAAGTATTTCAATGCCCCCTCTCGCTCTACCTTACGGAAAGTCAAGCGGTAAGCATAAAGTGCTTGGAATTTATATCCCTTTGCGCGGTCATCGCGGTTGACGCCGTATTTGCCGTCGCCGAGGAGCGGATGCCCGATGTGGGAAAGATGCGCGCGGATCTGATGGGTTCTGCCCGTAACCAGCTCAACCTCAAGCAAAGCCGTATCCTTGCGCGTTTTCAAAATGTGATATTTCGTGATGATCTCCTTATACCCCGTGCGAGGAGTGTCGATGACGTCAACGGTGTTGTCGGCACTGTTCTTTTTAAGATATCCTCTCAAGGTTGCAGATTGCTTTTTGGGAATGCCGTGAACGGCACAAATATAGCATTTGCGAAGCTCATCATTGCGGATCTTTTCGTTCATCTCGCGCAATGCCTCGGCATTCTTGGCGGCAATGGCAATGCCGCCTGTGTTACGGTCGATGCGGTTGCAAAGTGCGGGAGCAAAGGATTGCTCGCACTCGGGATCATACTCCCCTTTTTGCGCCAGGTATGCCTTGACGTGCATGATCAGCGTGTTCTCGGCGGCGGCGGTATCCTCGTGCACGAGCACGCCCGGACGTTTGTTGAGGAGCATAATGTTTTCGTCCTCATAAACGATATCCAGCTTGGGAACGATGCGAAAGAGTGCCCCACGGTCACTCTCGGGAGCCCCAAAAAATTCATCTCTGATAAAAAGTTGGATCTCATCTCCCTCGCAAAGCATATACTTTTGCTCGGTACGCGCGCGATTGACCTTTATTTTTTTTGTGCGAATGTATTTGTACATTAACGATTGCGGCAGTCCTTTTACGGCTTTGGATAAGAATTTATCCAAGCGTTGCCCCGCATCGTTATGTCCTACAATCAAAATTTTCATTGATGCACAGTTCGGGGAGCTTGTTCAGCTCCCCGACACTCCTTTTTGGTTTGATTAAAGTGTACCGAAAATACGGTCGCCCGCGTCGCCCAGACCGGGAACGATGTATGCGTGCTCGTTGAGACAGTCATCAAGAGCTGCGGCATAAATATCAACATCGGGATGCTTGGCTTGTACGGCACGAACGCCCTCGGGAGCGGCAACCAGACACATAAAGCGAATGTGCTTGCAGCCACGTGCCTTGAGCATGGTAAGTGCATCTACGGCAGAACCGCCCGTTGCCAGCATGGGGTCAACGAGAATAACGATTCGCTCGTCAATGTCAGGCGGCAGCTTGCAGTAATACTCCACGGGCAGATGCGTTTCGGGATCGCGGTAAAGACCGATATGACCTACCTTTGCAACGGGAATGAGGCGTTGCAAACCGTCAACCATACCAAGACCCGCGCGCAGAATGGGCACGATAGCCAGCTTTTTGCCCGAGATCATTTTTGCCTTCATTTTGGTAATGGGAGTTTCAATGGTAACGTCCTCGGTGGGAAGGTCACGTGTGAGCTCATAGCCCATGAGCATAGCGATCTCGTCAAGCAGTTCGCGGAAATCCTTAGAACCCGTCTTTTTGTTTCTCATAATGGAAAGCTTGTGGGTGATAAGGGGATGGTTCATAACAAATAATTCACTCATTGTTCTGCCTCCTTTAGCAAGCATATTGGATTTCATTCTCATTATACAACTCTTTTTTGCTTTTTTCAAGCCCAAAATGCAAATTCGGCATATTTTTTTGCGTTTTTTTATTTACTTTTTGCCCAAATCGTGTTAAAATTAAGGAGAAGACGAAAACAAGGAGTTATTATGTCATACGCACAAAAAACTGTGGGCATTTACACCCTCGGGTGTAAGGTCAATCAATACGAATCGGAAGCCATTGCCGAGGGACTTGCAGCCCGCGGCTTTTCGGTCGTTCCCTTTTCACAGGTTTGTGATGCTTATATCGTCAATACCTGCACGGTAACGGCAGAATCCGACCGCAAGGCGCGTCAACTCATTCGCCGCGCCATTAAGACAAACCCTGCGGCGTATATCATTGTTACGGGCTGTATGGCAGAGGTCTTTTCGGATAAGCTTGCCAAAATAGAAGGCATCGATTACATTTGCGGAAACGGCCGCAAGCTGCAGGTGCTGGACGCCATTGAAAATCTGTTTGCACAAGGACACAAAAACGCAACTCCCAAAATTGAAATTGCTCCTCTTGACGAATTTGAACAGATGCAAATTTCAAAATTTGACCGCACACGCGCTTACATTAAAATTGAGGACGGTTGCGAGAACCGCTGTACCTATTGCATCATTCCCGAAGCGCGTGGCAAGGTGCGCTCCAAAGCCCCTGCCGACGTACTCAATGAGGTGCGCGCGCTGATTGCAGGCGGTTGCCGCGAGGTGGTACTGACGGGCATTGAGACTGCTTCCTACGGTCGCGATTTTGATAACGGCTACCGCTTTGCAGATCTTTTGGAGGAGGTAGATGCTATCCCCGGCATCGGGCGCGTTCGCTTGGGCTCTCTTGATCCCTCTTTGATGAAGCCCGAATTTGTCAATCGCATTGCAAGGTTGAAGTCGCTGACACCGCATTTTCACCTTTCAATGCAAAGCGGATCGGATAAAATCTTGGCACTCATGAAACGCAAATACAACCGTAAAATGGCACTGGAGGGTATGGAACGTCTGCGCGCGGCAATGCCCAACGTTCAGTTTACTACCGATATTATCGTCGGGTTCCCGGGTGAGACCGAGGAGGATTTTGCCCTGACCGTTGATTTTGCAAAAAAGGCGAAATTTTTAATGATCCACGTCTTCCCCTACTCCGAGCGCCGCGGCACGGTTGCCGCAACGCTTCCGGGCAGAGTTCCCGAGGAAATTCGCCATCAGCGCGTGCGCGAATTGAGCGTTATTCAGGCAGAGATCCAAAAGGAAATTTTGGAATCTTATACCAATACCGCAGTCAGCGTGCTTTTTGAAACCTATACGGACGGCATTGCCATTGGTCACACCGATACCTTTGTTGAGGTTTCTTGCCCTGCGCCGCACCCCTTGCCCGCGCAGACACGCACGGTCTACATCACGGGCAACGACGGTAAAAAGTGCGTTGGTACACTTTGTCCGCAGGCATAAATAGGATTTTTTGAAAAAAATCACCGCCAACGGCAAAAAAAGATAAAAAAATTATAAAAAAGTTGAAAAAAACTCTTGCTTTTTTGAAAAAAGTATGGTATAATGTTTTTCGTTTGAAGTATGGAAACAGCTCTGCCGCTACATTTTCGGCACGGGCAAGTCTTAAGGAGGTCGCTAAAATGGCAAAATGTTGTATCTGCAGTAAGGGCGTTGTGTTCGGTCAAAACGTTTCTCACTCTCATCGCAAAACCAACAGAACTTGGAAGCCCAACATCCGCAAGGTAAAGTTGGAAGGCAGCAAAGCAATTTACGTTTGTTCTCGTTGCCTGCGCACCATGAAGAAGGCTTAATCTGAATGTGCAAATAAAGTAAGGCAGACACGGCGTGTCTGCCCTTTATTTTAGGAGTTGGTATGTTAGCACTCACAAATCACACCTTTCCCCGCGAGGCGGAAGAGTCCTTATCCAAATTTGGGCACCGTACGCTGCGCCTGCCGCCGCACCCCAATTTGCCCGCACCCGTGGCATCTCACCCCGATATGCTTCTTTTTTTTGCGCCCGATGCAATCTTTTGCACCAAAAGCTATTCAAGGATTGCAGCAAAGGAGTTAGAAGAGATCTCTGCGGTCTATGGCACGCCCATTCGGTTCATTGACGAAGAATACGGAAACGAATATCCCCGTGACGTTCTTCTCAATGCCTTACCCTTGGGTAACCGTCTTTTTTGCAACACCAAAACGGTAGCAAAGGAACTGCTCGAATTGGATATGACGCCCTGCCACGTCAATCAGGGCTACGCCAAGTGCTCTGCTTTACCGCTGGGAAAGAATGCACTTATCACCTCCGATGCCTCAATAGCCGAAAAAGTCGATGCTTTTGGAATTGACGTTCTCAGAGTTCAGGCAGGACATATCTCCCTTGTAGGATATGATTACGGTTTTATTGGCGGATGTGCAAGCTTTGCACCGCGAGGAAATGTAGACACCGTATTTTTCTGCGGAGATGTCTCGCGGCATCCCGATTACAATCGAATAATTCGTTTTTGCCAAATGCATAATGTTTGTGTTGTAGGTCTTTCCAACTGTGATCTGTGTGACGTTGGAACGATTTTTATGATCTAATAACAAGGAGTTAGTTATGGAAAAAGAAAAAATCGCTCGTATCAACGAGCTTGCAAAAAAGTCCAAGGAAGTTGGACTGAGTGAAGAAGAGGCCGCAGAGCAAAAGGCACTGCGCGCCGAATACATTGCCGAATTTCGCGCAAGCTTTACGGGAATTTTGGAGAATACCGTTATTCAGTACCCCGATGGCTCCCGTCAAAGTCTTCCCGATATGCGCGACGCGAAAAAAAACGAGAAAAAATAAATATTATAGGAAAGAATTTGGTACAAACCTCTTTACAAAAGAAAGGATGCGTGCTATAATATAATCGAAGAGTTATATCTTGGCGAGAGCGACCGAGGAGCAAATATGAAAGAGATCAGCACAATTTATACAAGCAGTGCCGCAGAGACCGAAAAATGCGGTGCAGAGCTTGCAACACATCTGTTGCAGAATGCAACGCTTTCCCGCTTTGTTGCCCTCTTTGGTGACCTTGGCGTTGGCAAAACGGCGTTCGTGCGCGGCTTTGCTTCTGTCGTTACTCCCGGTGCCGCCGTGCGCTCCCCTACCTTCTCTTTGGTAAACGAGTACCGAGCGCGTCCGCTCTCGCTCTTCCACTTTGACATGTATCGCATTGAAAGCGAGGATGATCTTCTCTCCATTGGTTTTGATGACTATCTCATGCGCGACGGCTTTTGCCTGACCGAATGGAGCGAAAATATTTTGGAATTCCTGCCCGAGGATTGCGTTCGCGTAACGATCGAGAAGGATGATCCTCAAAACACAGATCACCGCCGCATCACCATTTCGTTTTAAGGAGGGTGAACAGTGAAAATTTTAGCACTCGACAGCACCGCAAAGGTTGCATCTGTCGCTCTTTGCGAAGATGAAAAGCTCTTGGGTGAGCTCACCTTAAATAACGGAAACACGCACAGCCAAACGCTTTTGCCCATGGTCGAGTTCTTGTTGGACAAGTTTGAACTCTGTCCCACCGACATCGATCTGTTTGCAGTTGCGGCAGGTCCCGGTTCCTTTACCGGTGTTCGCATCGGTGCGGCAACCGTTAAGGGCTTGGCTTTTGGCCAAGAGAAGTCCTGCGCAGGCGTTTCTACCCTTGAAGCACTTGCCTACAATCTTTGCGATCACGAGGGGCTTATTTGCCCCGTGATGAATGCACGCCGTCAGCAAGTTTATACCGCGCTCTTTCGTGCAAAGGACGGCAAGCTGGAACGCTTGATGCCCGATTCTGCTATTGCGATTACCGAACTTGACCAAAGACTCTCTGTATATAGCGAACCCGTACGCCTGTGCGGTGACGGATACGACATCACCCTTCCCCTTCTGACGCACGCGGTTATTCCGACCTCGGAGCGCTACCTCCATCAAAGCGCCTATTCTGTGGCGCAGGTGGCAAGAAGAATGTACGCCGGCGGTGAGCTTTGCACCGACATTACACTGTCCCCGATCTATTTACGTCTTTCCCAAGCAGAGCGCGAACGCGCCGAGCGTATGGGTAGCGTAGAGACAGGAATATAGAAAAGAGGCAACCATCATGAACAACAAGAAAATTACCGTTGGATGTGACCATGCGGGCTTTGGACTGAAAAAGCTTGTGATCGCTCATCTTGAGGAGCGCGGCTTTGAGGTGCTTGACGTTGGTACACACTCCACCGACAGTTGTGACTACCCTCAAATTGCACACGAGCTGTGCAAAAACATTCAGGAAGGTGTTACCGAGCTTGGTATTCTTATCTGCGGCACGGGAATTGGTATGTCAATGGCTGCAAACAAGCACCGCGGCATTCGCGCGGCTGCCTGCTCCGATACCTTTAGCGCGCGCTTGACGCGCGTTCACAACAACGCCAACGTTCTCTGCTTTGGTGAGCGCGTGGTTGGCATGGGACTTGCCCTTGATCTTGTTGACGCTTTTGTAGATGCCGAATTTGAAGGTGGCAAGCATCAGCGTCGCGTAGATATGATCACGCAAATCGAAATCTCTGAATCAAACGCTTGATTCTTTTCAATATGTACATTTGATTTTGAAAGGATGGAATTTATCCATGAGCAAATTGCAACAAGTTGTAGAAACCGTACACAAGTATCTTCCCGATTCTGCCACCGCGGCAATTATTCTCGCTGCAGGTGACTCTAAACGCATGGGTAACATCAATAAGATGTTCTTTAACATCAACGGTATTCCCGTATTGGCACACTCGATGATCGCATACCAAAGATGTCCTCTCATTCGTGAGATCGTTTTGGTTGCAAAGCCCGAGGACTTTGGCAGAATTCAAGAGCTGAAGGCAACATACGGCATTACAAAGCTTACCCACGTGGTAGCAGGCGGCGCAACCCGTCAAGAATCTGCTAAAAACGGTATGGAAAAGCTCAGTGATGAGGTTAAGTACGTTGCTATCGCCGACGGTGCACGTTGCCTGACCACCCCCACCCAAATTACAAAGGTTTGCTTGAGCGCTTATCGCAATATGGCAGCTTGCGCGGCTCACAAGGTTAACGATACCGTTAAGCGCGCAACCGTTCTGCACAACACCACCGAAACCATTGATCGCAAGGATCTTTGGGAAATGCAAACCCCTCAGGTATTCCATACCTCTCTTTACAAGGCAGCTATGCTTGCAACAACCAACACTAAGGTTGAGGTAACCGATGATGCTACCCTTGTTGAAGGCATCGGCTACCGCGTACATCTGATTGAGTGCGGCGTTGGTAACGTTAAGATCACTACCATTGAGGATCTTCCTCTTGCCGAAGCTGTTATCAACTATCGCAGCCGTAACAAGCAACAGGACTAATGTGCAATTTCCGTGTAGGTCACGGCTATGACGTGCATCGGCTTGTCCCCGACAGAGCATTGATCTTGGGCGGTGTTACAGTTCCTTACGAAAAAGGGCTGCTCGGTCACTCCGACGCCGACGTGCTTTTGCACGCTATTTGTGACTCCCTCATCGGGGCTTTGGCACTGGGCGATATTGGAAAGCATTTTCCCGATACCGACCCCGCTTACAAAAACATTGATAGCCGTATTCTCCTCTCCCGCACAGCCGAACTGATACGCGAAAAAGGATGGCAGATCGGCAATATCGATGCCACCGTTGTAGCACAGGCACCGCGTCTCTCGCCTTACATTCAACAAATGCGCGAGAACATTGCAACCGCACTGGATCTCCCCCTTGATGCCATTGGCGTTAAGGCCACCACCGAGGAGCACCTCGGCTTTACAGGTGAAGGACTTGGTATTGCGGCTCACGCCGTCTGTCTCCTTTTTCGCGCGTAAAGAAAGTATCCGCCGCTACGGAAAATAAGCCCTGACATCCTATCTCTTACCTATCCCGTCCGCGCGTGTGATACGAGTCTTTGGTAGTATTTTATGCTCCCATTCCCTATTTTGACAAAATTCTACACGCACTATGCAAATTTTGCAGAAAGGATTGTTTATGATTTATATTGCGCCCTCTTTGTTGGCGGCTGACTTCGCCAATTTGCAATCGGAAGTCAAGAAGATGTCCGATGCCGGTGCCAATTATCTTCATTTGGACGTAATGGACGGTGCTTTTGTGCCCAACATCAGCTTTGGTGCACCCGTTATCGCATCTCTGCGTCCGCACAGCAATCTGATCTTTGACGTACATTTGATGATCAACGAGCCCATTCGTTACATTGACGACTTTGTAAAGGCGGGCGCGGATATCATTACCGTTCACCTGGAAGCTTGCCAAGACCTTGATGCAACCATTGCGGACATTAAACGCCGCGAGATGCGTTGCGGTTTGGCGATCTCCCCTGCAACCCCCGTGGAGCGTTTGTTGCCTTATCTTTCTAAAATCGATATGGCACTCATTATGACGGTTGTTCCCGGCTTCGGCGGTCAGGCACTCATTCCCGAGACCTTGGATAAGGTTCGTACGGTGCGCCGTTACGCCAAGAATATGGGACTGAAGCTCGACGTGCAGGTTGACGGCGGCATTAAGACCGAAAACGTACATCTTGTTACCGAGGCAGGCGCAAATATTATAGTTGCCGGCTCTTCGATCTTTGGCGCAAAGAAACCGCGTGAGACCATTACAAAAATGAGAAAGATTGCCGAAGAATTCCCTTGGCAAGATAAATAATAATAAATATAGATAAAAAAGGTCGTTTTTTGCGACCTTTTTTTGTGGAAATATTGACATTTTCTTCATATTATGATATAATAAATCTCTATCTTACGGAAAGGAGAAAAAAGATGCTGGACAAATTGCATGAAATGTTGGCCGGGATGCCCCCCGTTGCAACGGTCATTATATCGATTGCTTGCATGCTGTTTTTTGGCTTTGCAATGACACGACTGACAAAGCTGATGCGATTGCCAAACGTAACGGCATATATTTTGGCGGGTATTCTCATAGGTCCTTACTGTCTTGATCTCATTCCTACGAATGTGGTGCAAGGAATGGACTTTCTTTCGGATATTGCACTTGCACTGATCTCCTTTACAACCGGTGAGTTCTTCAAGGTGTCTATTTTGAAGAAGAACGGTCCTCGCGTGGCTCTCATTACACTGCTTGAGGCAGGCGTTGCGTCCATCGTTATTTTTATTCTTTCCTATTTTATTTTGCGCTTGCAGCTCGGTTTTTCTATCGTGTTGGCGGCGCTTGCCGCGGCAACTGCTCCTGCATCTACCATGATGACCATTCGTCAAACAGGTGCTAAGGGAGACTTTGTAAACACCCTTTTGCAGGTCGTGGCGCTGGATAACATTGTGGCACTTTTGGCATACGGAATTGCCATTTCGGTAGCCGTGTCTCTTGGCTCGGGTGAAAGCATTTCGGCAAGCAGTGTTTTGATGCCGCTTGCTTCTAACCTTGGTGTTCTTCTCCTTGGCGGACTGTTTGGCGTATTTATGAAGCTGCTGATGCCAAAAAAACGCTCGACCGATAACCGGTTGATCATTTCTATTGCCCTTTTGTTTGCATTCTGCGGCATTTGTGCGCTCTTTGATATTTCCCCTCTGCTTGGTTGCATGTCGATGGGTACCGTTTACATCAACATTTCGGGCGACGATAAGCTTTTCAAGCAGCTCAACTACTTTAGCCCCCCCATTCTGCTTTTGTTTTTTGTTCGTTCCAGTGTAAACTTCCGTTTGGATACACTGTTTTCGTCGGTCGGCTCAATCGGTGCACTCCCCTTGATCGTTGTCGGTCTTTTGTACTTTGGCGTGCGTATTGTGGGCAAGTATGCCGGCGCGTTTGTCGGCTCGATCCTTGCGGGCAAGGAAAAGCGTGTACGCAACCTGCTGGGCCTTGCACTCATTCCCCAAGCCGGCGTTGCCATTCCCCTTGCAGCTACGGGTGCACGTGCCCTTGGCGGCGAGGTAGGTCTTGCGCTTGAAACCGTTATTTTGGCATCTGCCATTCTGTATGAAATCGTTGGTCCTGCATGTGCAAAGCTTTCACTTTATTATTCGGGTGCGTATTCCAACAAGCTCGAGGATCTTGTTCCCGAAGAGGCGCTTGCTCCTACTGACAAACCGCGTACAGAGGTTGAGCTTTTGATTGAGCGCATTCAAAAAATTCAAGAGCAAATTCCCCCTGTCCCCCTCAATGAAGAAAATGAAGAGGCCTTTAACGAAGCAGCCGAAGAGCATTATGCGGCAACTCGTCCCTCAGTACGGCATCTTCACAGTAACAAAAAGTAAGGAGAATTGATATGATCGATCCTATTGCCAATTTACTCGGTGCTTGGGCATCTGAGCTAACTCCATTTTCTATTATTTTACGTATAGCTCTCTCGCTTTTGCTTTCCGCTTACCTTGGATTTGAGCGTTCATCGAAGCGTCACGCGGCGGGCTTGCGTACCTTTATGGTCGTTTCGCTTGCAACCACCATTGCTATGCTGCTTGACCTCTATTTGCTCAGCAGCGCACAAAGCGGACTTTACCTCATTTCTGCCGCAAGCATTGTTGCGGTTGCCATTATTACCGTAAATTCCATTCTGTATAGCTCCCGTAGCCAAATCAAGGGGCTCACCACCTCTGTGGCTCTTTGGGCAAGTGCCATTCTTGGTCTATGCATCGGTGCGGGCTTCTACACCGTAACAATTGCTTCTTACATCGCGTTCATCTGCACCCTTTCGGTATTCCCCCGTATGGAACGTTATTTCAAGAACCGTTCCAATCACTTTGAGGTACATTTGGAGCTGAAAAATATCGCGTATCTGCAAAACTTTGTTACCACCATTCGCGAGCTTGGAATGAAGATCGACGATATTGAAATGAACACCGCTTACCAGCATTCGGGACTGAGCGTGTATTCCATTTCCATTTCTATCAGCAGTCAAGAGCTCAAAAAATACAAAACGCACAGCCAAATCATTGAGGCGTTGCGTTCTCTCGATTATATTTATCACATTGAGGAAATGGTATAAAAATATGCCCTGCGTGTTAAGCACGCAGGGCTTTTTTTATGGTTTATTTTGCAACTGCTTCCTTCTTCTCAACAATCTTTTTGATAACAAACAGGGTTGCAATAGTGAGTGCTACACCGATGGGCAAGCAGATCCACGCATTTTGAATAAATCCTGCGATGATAAACATCACAAAAGAGATACCCGCCACCGTGATGGCATAAGGCATTTGTGTGGACACATGGTTGATGTGATTGCATTCTGCACCGGCGGAGGACATGATCGTCGTATCGGAAATGGGCGAGCAGTGGTCGCCGCAAACCGCACCTGCCAGACAAGCCGACATGCTGATGATGAGAATGGGATCGTCAGCGCCAAACATATAGGTAACGATAGGAATTAAAATTCCAAAGGTTCCCCAAGAGGTACCCGTTGCAAATGCAAGCACACAAGCAACCAGGAAAATAATTGCAGGCAGGAAGAGATTGAGCTCTGCCGCTGCACTGTTCATCAGGTCTGCTACAAAGTACTTAGCACCCATCAAGGATGTAATGTTCTTGAGCGCAGTTGCAAAGGTAAGAATGAGAATTGCGGGAACCATGGCAATAAAGCCGGAAGGAACGCACTCCATCATATCCTTGAGTGCCATCGAGTTGCGGCATGCATAGTAGATCATAGCGATCACCAGCGTGATCAAGCCACCCCACGGGAGTGCTACGGTTGCGTCGGTATTGGAGAAGGCCGTGATGAAATCTTCACCGTCAAGAATACCGCCGTTATAAACAAGTGCAAATACGCAAACAACGATCAAAACTGCAATCGGGAAAATGAGGTCAATGATCTTGCCCTTGGCAGAGGGCTCTACGGGAGCAGACTCTGCTCTTTCGCCCGAGGTATAAAGATCTCCGTTGTTCACGGCATTGAACTCATGAATTCTCATAGAGCCGTAGTCAAAGCCCAAAACGGAAAGACCAATGATGAATACAAAGGTCAAGAGCGAATAGAAATTGAACGGAATAGCGGAAATAAACAGGTCAAGTCCTTTGCCGTCCTCGGCATACTGCGAGACTGCCGCTGCCCAGCTGGAGATAGGAGCGATCATACAGATGGGTGCTGCCGTTGCATCAATGATGTAAGAGAGCTTTGCACGGGAAACCTTGTGTGCATCGGTTACGGGACGCATAACGGAACCGACCGTGAGGCAGTTGAAATAGTCGTCCACAAAAATCAAAACACCGAGAGCAAACGTAGCAAGAATAGCACCTACACGGGTTTTGATGTGGGTTTGTGCCCACTTGCCAAACGCCGCAGAGCCGCCTGCCCTATTGATAAGGGCTACGAGAATGCCTAATTCAACAAGGAAGATAAAGATGCCTGCTGTATCACTAACAGCGGGGATAAGTGCCTCGGTAAGAGCGGCATCAATGGTAGTGATGGGATTGAAGTTGGTATAGAGCAAAGCACCGGAAACAATACCGATGAAGAGAGAGCTATATACCTCTTTGGTAATCAGAGCAAGCCCAATGGCGATAACGGGCGGAACAAGTGCCCAGAAGTTGCCGCGTACCTGTGCGGTACCGCCGCAGGTTTCGCATGCATCCCCGTCAACAAGGCCGGTGGAATGGCAGTCAATACATGCTACCTCGCTCATAGCGCCGCCGGTAACACCGGCAATAACCAACATAACAATGATGACAAGTGCAGCGGCCGCCAACGTGATTTTTTGTGTTTTTGACATAAGCTTTTCCTTTCTTTTGCAAATTATCGGTCGAAGAAAAAAGAAAAGGCGTAGCGAAGTGCTACGCAACAAAACAATACGAAAATGCTCTTTTCTCAACGTTTCATTGATAGTTCTCCACTTGCGTGACAGTGAATACGGTATTTCCGCATTCCCCAGCGAAACCGACGGAAAAAATCGGTCTGCTTCGGCAGAATTTCCTTTTGTGCGTTCTCTTTTTCCGAGAATGTGCTCGCACGACTCATAAATTCCGCACCTCTATCCTTTGATCATCAAACCAAATATGCTATTGTGATGCACTTAGTATAACATTTTTTTAGAGAAATGTCAATGTATTTTTTCCATATTTTTTGCAGATAAAATTGACAAACTCGCAAAAAAGTGATACAATTAAGAAAAACGAGGTGATAACTTATGGAACAAAACAAGAAAAAGCGCGAATCCAGCTGCGAGGACTGCGTATTTTACGATTACGATGAGGATTGGGACACCTACTCCTGCCAAATGAATTTGGACGAGGACGAAATGGTGCGATTTTTGACGCAAAAGCATCAATCCTGCCCTTACTATCGCTATTATGACGAATATAAAAGCGTGCAAAAGCAGAATTAATAAGCGTTTTTGGAATCTTTTTCCCCTTTGCCCTTGACAAAGGACAAAAATCGCGTTATACTATATATATGAAAACTTATTGGAGGTTTTACAGTTATGAAAAATAAGAAGAAAAACAAAATTGCATTCCAAAATGCTATTATAACCGGCGTTTTTAAGAAGACCTTTTGGCCCTGGCTCTTCATTATTGCCGCAGTAGCTATTCCGCTGTACACTTATGAGTGTCTTTTGATTGAGTTCCTCGGTGCTGATAAAATCTGCGCTGACACTTGTTGCAATACTTTCTTCTCCTACACCTTCCACTATGCTTCTTGGATTGATAAGATGTGGACCGTGGTTGCAGGTTTGGTAGTTGTTGCTATCCTTGCAAGAATCCTCTTTGTTCGCAAGCGCACACTCATCGTTTCTACCGATGCCATCACCTACAAAAAAGGTAACAAGGTTCGCAAAATCCCCTATTCTTCTCTCAAAAACGTTACCGCTAAGCGCACCCGTCTTACCCTGAACGTTCCTTTTAAGAAAATCAAAATCAGAAAGCTGAAGAACGCGATTGCCGTTCGCGATGTGATCAACGCACAGCTCCAAGCTCCTGCAACAGCAAATGCGGAAGAAAAGGCAGTTGAGGAACAACCCAAGAGTATTTCTGATCTTCCCTACAACATCGGCATCAATCTTCCTGCTTCTGCACAAAGCAAAATTCTTTACTTCCAAAACCTTCTTGCAAGCAAGGTAATCACTCCCGAGCAATATGAAAAATATACCCAAAAGGTTCTCGCTGCTGATCTTGCTCCTGCTGAAGAAAAATAAAATGAACATTGCACAAAGGAACGCATTTTGCGTTCCTTTGTTTAGATAATCTATAAAATTACCATTGTATGGAAAGGATTTGAGGATATGAAAGTTACATTTATGGGTGCGGGTAGCACTGTTTTCTCCAAAAACGTACTTGGCGACACAATGCTTTGTGACTCGTTCCACGACGTTGAAATAGCACTTTACGATATTGACCCCGTTCGTTTGGAAGAATCTTACCTTGTAATTGAGGGTATGAACAAAACCATTAACCAGAGCCGTGCAACCATTAAAAAGTATCTCGGTATTCCCCAGCGCAAGGATGCTTTGCGCGGTGCCGATTTCGTTGTAAATGCCATTCAGGTAGGTCTTTACGATCCCTGCACCATTATCGATTTTGAAGTGCCCAAAAAGTACGGCCTGCGCCAAACCATTGGCGATACCCTTGGTATTGGCGGCATTATGCGCGGTCTTCGTACCATTCACGTTATGAAGGGCTTTGCCGAAGATATTGAAGAGGTCTGCCCCAATGCGTGGTTCCTCAACTACACCAACCCGATGGCTATTCTTTCGGGTTATATGCAACGCTATACAAACGTAAAGACGGTTGGTCTTTGCCACAGTGTTCAGGTATGCGCGCCCATTCTTCTCGAAATTCTTGGATTTGATATTGATCCCAAAACCGTACAAACCAAAATTGCAGGTATTAACCACATGGCGTGGTTGCTTGAGATCCACGACAAGGACGGCAACGACCTCTATCCCGAAATCAAGCGTCGCGCCAAGGAAAAGAATGCCACACAAAAGCATTGGGACATGGTTCGCTTTGACTACATTGAAAAGCTTGGCTACTATTGCACCGAAAGCAGCGAGCACAATGCCGAGTACAATCCCTTCTACATCAAGCCCGGCCGCGAAGATTTGATTGAAAAGTTTAACATTCCGCTTGATGAATATCCGCGTCGCTGCATTGCCCAAATCGAACATTGGCAAAAGCAAAAAGAGGAAATTCTCAACGGCGGTAACGTTCAGCACACCCGTTCGCACGAATATGCATCTCGCATTATGGAAGCGATCTGGACGAATACCCCTTATAAGATTGGCGGTAACATTCTCAACAACGGTTGCATCTCCAACCTGCCTCGCGAGGCGTGCGTTGAGGTTCCCTGCCTTGTTGACAACAACGGCGTAACGCCTACCTATGTGGGTGATCTTCCCCTTCAACTCGCCGCTATGAACTGCTCCAACATCTACCCTCAGCTCCTCACCATTGAGGCAGCGCGCACGGGTAAGATCGAGCATCTCTATCAAGCGGCTATGATGGATCCGCACACCGGTGCACAGCTCTCTACCGATGAGATCGTGGCTATGTGCAACGACCTCGTAGAAGCACATACCAAAGCTGGATACCCTGTATTTTAATTGAATAGGACGCGATTTTACGTGGGGGAAACTTCTTGCAAGAATTTCCCCCCACGCCCCTTTCAAGAACTCTCGCACAAAAATAACCAAATAAATTCGTTAGCAAACGGATAGACAGACGGCGCGAGGTATAAAACCTCGCTTTTGCTGCCGCTAACTCGCAGGTGCCACCGAGGCCCGGCTCGTTAATAAAGTAGACAGATACAAAAGGGTGGAACTTCTCTCAAGAAGTTCCACCCACATACTATTTTAATAAAACAGTTCGATGTTACGTTTGATGTAAGCCATAATTCTGCCGCGGATGTACTTTTGGTTGCCGAGGACAAAATTGCGGATCTTTGCGGGCTCGCCGCGGTAGTTTTCCATAATGAAAATGAATGCTTTTACCATTTCGGTCTCCCCTGCCTGCTCGAGGGCTCTTGCGATGGAAAGAACGGTCTCGGGCGTGGCGGTCAGGAGATATTCCCAGTAGGAATCAACGTTTTTGTCTGCCAAATCGTAAAGCATCTTGTAAGCGATAAGCGGGCGGTAGACCTTGCGGTAACCGAGCTTGAGCTCGTTCTCGAGAACGTCCTCTTTCCAAAGGCCCTCTGCCGACTGGCTGACGGTGGTGAGCAAGAAGGACAGACGTTCGTTGGCAAACTTGAAGGTGAGGTCATCTACCGAAATATTGCGCTTGCGTTGACGGTCAAAGAGGAAGAAGTTGGGCTCGGTATCGCGGTTAAGCCAGAGATAGATGGCGATGAGTGCCGATAAAAGGAACATAAACACCGCAATGATAACACCCAAAACCTGCTTATAAGGCACGTCGGCACGCGCTACGGGAATTGCCAAAATCAAAATAGCACCAACAAAGGATATAACGGCAGCAACTGCCATAATGGTGGGAAGATATTTTTTGAAGATCGAGGTCATTTTCTATTATCCTTTCTTTTTACTCATAAGCATGCTCTTTATTATATTATAGCATACTGCACTTTCGTTTGCAAGAGATTTTTTCGCTTTTTTCGCGGAATTTAGATATTTGTTTTCGACTTTTTCAGCATTGCCGAGATATGCGCTTGTGCCGCCGGCGTTTGGCGAAGATCGCGCGCGGTGACAAAGCAAAGCCGGGACACGGGATAGCGCATCTGCCACCCCTCAAGCACGCCTGAAAGCTCGGCTTGCGTCATAATACAGTCGTAAGAAAGTGCCGCGAGGATTTCTGATTTGTGTGGCTTTGCGGTAAAATCGAGGAGTGCCGACGCTTCCCTTGCCTCGTTTGCAACCCAACAAAGGTGCGGCAGTCCTACGCTCTCCTCGGCGTATTGTAAAAGATTTGCGGTAGCCAAGAGATTTCCGTTGCATACGAGAACGAGCAAAAGCTTCTCCTTTTGTGCGGCGACACAAAGCTCGCGCAAAAGCTGAGCGGTCAAAAGATTGGTAGCTTCACGGTCTTTTTTGGCAAGCGACAATGCACGGTCAACGTGATAAAGCGAAGGTAAGATAAAATCAAAATCTTTGCCAATATGCAAAACGATTTTTTTGCATCTGTTCGAGGCAAAGTGTGCAACAACAGATGCAATTTCGGCACTCCACGCAATGGCATTCTTGGCATTTGTATGCAACAAAAGATCAGCGTGCAAAACGGGGGCAACCTGCTCGGGCAGATTATCGGGAACCTCCAAGGCATCACAAAGCCACGCACCGTGAACAAGGTCTTGTGCTGCAATCGGGCGCTCCAGGAGTGCTTGACTGAGAGTTTGCCACAGTTCGGTGGCGTTTTTCTCGTTTGGGGTCTCCTTCAGAGAAAAATGCTCCTCAAAAACCGAAAGTATCCACGCGCGTGTGGGATGCCCTTTGAGAAGCGAAAATGCGCGGCAAAGAGCTTGGAATTTATCAAAATCAGAGGCGCGTTCCCCTATGCTTTCCTCTTTTTGGCCGCAAAGGCGCAAAAGTGCCAAAAGATCATTGCTCCAAAAGAGCTCTATGGGATTGGTGATAAAAGACTTTCTCCAATATGCGGACGGCAAAATGCCAAAGTCGGGTGCAAAGATATCAAAATTCACGGCCGTTGCCCTCCCTTTCTTTCTTGCTTTCTTTATTATACAATATTACAAGTGTTTTTTCAATAGCATTTTTTTGATTTTTTTCGCACTTTGTATAGACGAATGTCAAAAAATATGTTATACTATAGATAGTTTTGTAAGAAAGGATCCTTCCCGTATGGATTTTAACACCTTTAGCTTGATCTATCCAAATGAAGCTTTACGCAAAAAGCATGACTGTGGCGAATGTGTGCCAGACATCGATCTGTTTACTTTGCAAGAGCTTGGGCTGCTTGAGATTTTCAATCTCAAGAACCGCGACCTCTCGGAGTTCTTTACCATGGACGCCGATGTCATTCGCTACCGCATTTCAACCTTTGACGATATGCTCCGTTGCGAGGCACTCACCGAAATGCTGAACAAGCTCGTGCCCGTCCTCAACGACATTATGGAGTTGCGCCGCCTCGAGGCGGACAGTGGGGACACCAACGATTATCTTTCGAGCATTACCGAAATCGAGCTTTACGTCTCCAGCGTTAAGGTTTTGCACGATTGCCTGACCGAGGTCAAGGGTGAACTCAAGAGCCCCGCCTTTTTGGCACTCTCCGAGCTTGTTACCACACTTGCGGAAAGCACCTACTACCGCGAGCTGAACGAAAAGCTGAACGAGCTGACACGTCGCGTGCGCGAAATCAAGAGTGTGACCGTTGGTGTCAACCTTGATGCACAGCTTCGTCCCTCGTCGGCAGGCGTTCTCTCTATCAATGCCGAAACCTTCAAATCGGGCGATGCACTTGATAAGATCTTGCGTCTCGATTTCAAAAACGATAACTATACCTGCATTGCAAATCTTGTTCCCTTTGGCAAAAAGCAGAGCGAAAATCAAAAAATGGCTCTCTCGTTGGCATTCAACAGTGCTATCAATGACGTTTATCGCTCCTCGTTGCGCTCTTGGAAGAAGATTGTGCAGACCTACGTGCTTGAGAACACCGAGTTCTTGCTCAACCTGATGCCCGAATTTGAATTTTTGGTTAAGGGCACCAATATGCTTCGTGCTCTGCGTCAAAAAGGTTGCGTCCTTTCTCTGCCCGACATTCGCCCCATAGAAGAGCGCGCTTTTGCGGCAACCGGTCTTTACAACCCCTGCGTTGCCCTCAAAATTGAGGATGAGATCGTGGCAAATGACCTTGTATTTGATGAGAACGCCACCATTTACGTGCTTTCGGGTCCCAACCGCGGCGGTAAGTCGGTTATCACCTGCGCAATCGGACTTGCACAAGTCATGATGCAGCTTGGTATGTACGTGCCTGCCGAGAAGGCGGTAATGTCTCCTGTTGACGGCATCTATACGCACTTCCCGACAGGCGCGGACGATACTATCGACAAGGGGCGTCTTGGTGAGGAATGTGCGCGTTTGAGTGAAATCCTCGACTGCGTAACGGCAAACAGTCTGGTTCTGCTTGACGAGTCGCTTTCCTCTACGGGCAGCTTTGAGGCATCTTACATTGCGGCAGAGGTGCTTGGCGGTCTTGCTCACGTTGGATGCCGTTGTCTGTTCTCTACCCACTTGCATGAGTTGGCAGCTGAAATTGATAACATCAATGCGCGCTCCAAGGCGTCCGGCGGTGTTGCCATCGACACACTTGTGGCAGGCATTAAGGGCGAAGGAAAGCGCTCCTTCAAAATTATGCGTGCAAAGCCCGACGGTAAGAGCTACGCTCGCGATATTGCCGAGAGCTACGGACTGACCTACGAAACCATTTTGAAACGTTTTGAAAATCAATAAATATGAGGGCTGTTTTTGAAAAAACAGCCCTTTTTCTATTTTTTTGAAAAATCTATTGACAAATGCTTTTATATATGTTATAATGAAGTCAAGAGATTGGATTTTCTTTTCTTGATACATCTTAATTGATAGGAGATTTTTTATGATTTGGGATATCATTCGTTTGGATTATTGGATTAAAGAATACAAAAGCACTGCAGAAAAGCCCTTTGTATGCCCGAACTGCGGCGGTGAATTTTATAAAAAATGGTATCATATGCTCTTTCATAGATATAACACGATTCGTGCTTTTGGTAAAGCAAACCTAAAATGCCCTCATTGTAAAACCCGAGATGCTTGCCGTTGGACGGGTATGGATAGATTTGGCGACTATCAGCCCTAAACCTTTGAACAAATCAAAGAACTCCGAGAACACTTTTGTGCTCTCGGAGCTCTTTTGTTTTGGGAAAGTCAGAATAAAATTGAATTAGACGCGCACAGAATCTGCCCACTGAATCATATAGGGCTTATATTCTTCAATATCATTCACATCACAAGCGAATTGCACCATCCAGAATGCATCGCTTCCCTTGTACATGCAGGTATAATAGTGATATGTAATATCGGTATCGGGATTGTAGAAGGTATATTCAATGACCATACGGTCGCCAACCTTTACAGGATCACTGGGAGAGTGCTTGGAATTGGAATTTTTGATCAGACCTGCATAGTATTCAAGGGTCCAATCCTTAACGCCCTCTTGCAAGGAGAAGGATTCTTTAAGGGCGATCACAGCTACCGATTTGGAATCATAACATACTGTATATCCCTCTTGGTCTTTTTTTACAAACGCATCGGTTAGGGTAATCGTTAATCCATCCGATGTAAATTCCTTGGCATTTGCCTCGTAAACCTTTTTGTTACAGCTTACCATAGTGACAAGTGCGACAACAACAAGCAGAACAGCTACCATTCTTTTCATTTTTGTTTCCTCCGTTTTTTGTTTGTTTCTCATAAGTGAGACTTCCCCGAGCTCGGTGAATGAAAAAGTGCGCCAACCAAAGCCGACGCACCGAAAAACAC
Organism: Eubacteriales bacterium; assembly: GCA_045656885.1. GTDB lineage: Bacteria > Bacillota > Clostridia > Oscillospirales > CAG-272 > UMGS1865. The sequence continues at coordinate 32,197 of JAZORZ010000042.1, read as the reverse complement.
ACGACTCTGATTGTCGCCAAACAAATTCATTCCACATAACGTAAACGCCATGCAAAACCGAGCCTGTATTTTTACCAAGATAAAAATACACGCTTACGTTGAAATGGAATATTGAATTTGTTTGGCATATTCAGTATATCACATTTTGGTGTATTTGTAAAGTGGTTTTGAAAATTTTTCTCTTTTTTGAAAGTATTGTGATAAAGTCACACTCTTATGCATTGAAAAACACCGCAAAATTAAGAACAAGCATATAAACAAGCCAAAGCTCGTGGAGCAGCAGGAGCATTCCCGCAAACTTGCTCACGCGATAAAAGCAGAGGGTGACGCCCGTGCAAAGAATGAGAATGAGGATACTTTCGATCACACTCAAAAAAAGAAGTCCTGCGCCAAAAAAAGTGGGATACCAGCAAAGTTCAAGGACCGCGAGGAGCACAAAAAGCATTCCCCCCTTGTATTTATCCACCTCGCATCCGCGTGCGCGGTAGCCGAAGGCAAAGCCCGCGGCGCACCCGACCACCAAAAAGGAGACTGTCCACAATAGCGCCATCAGCCACGCAGGCGGAACCATATCCGCAACTCCCAAGGACATCAGCATCACGTGCGGTGCTCCCACAAAAAAGCGCACGAGCATACCGCCAATCATCATGCCGCCACCCATCAAAACCATCCAAAGGGGATTTGTATGCTCCATTTCCATATTGAGCCATGCGCCAACCGTCATTCGCCCATATTTTTTCTTATACAAAAAACAGCACCTCCTAAAAAGATGCCGTTTTTGTGTGCATCTCTCCCTACAACCTATGAGGGAGAGGTGCTTTTTATGCGCCGCGCCACCATTGCCACGGCATTGGAATTTTCTTTTCTTCTTCTTCAAATTCTTCCCCGCTGTTTTCTTCGGTATGCGTTGTGCAAGAGCGGTTGAATTGCTTTTTGTTACCCGAAATACCGCAAAAGTCGGAAAGGTCCGCGGCAAAATATGCTTCATTTGGGTTTTGATTGGGAGAAATTGCGACAGGATCGCCCCGATACACGTATTCGGCATCGGTTAGTGTCACCTGCTTTGAAAAATGTCGCTCCACCGCAATGAGCCCGACCTCTTCCCTCTCTTCCTCGCGGCAATGCCCGTGACAAATGCCGCCCGACTTGCAAACCTCGACAAGCGTGTGACACTTGCAAAAGGTGTGCGGCAGTGTTTCTTTTGTAAACCACCCCGACTGCACGCGACTGCCGCGAGGATCTTTTTGACAAGCCACAGACAGAAGTGCTCCCGAATCGCGGCAATAGTTTGCCCGCACCACGGTTGCAGGGATTTCAAAATCGCGCCTTTCACCGCGTTCGGTAACGATGCGACGCATAACAGTGTTCCAAATGTTTGTGCAAAGGTTACGCCCCAACAATGCCTCGGGGTACTCATAGCCGCACCACACGCCGCAAACAAGCGAGGACGTGTAACCGACAAACCAACGGTCGTGGTCGTTTTGTGTTGTTCCTGTTTTGCCCGCGCAAGCACAAAGATTTTGCAGGGTGACCGCAGAGGACGTGCCGCTCTCGATAACCCCCTCGAGCAGCTTGGTCATAATGGCGGCAGTTTCGGGCGAAAGGATACGCTCGGATTCGTCGGCACGGGAGAGAAGAATATTCCCCTCGCTGTCGGTCACACGGTAATAGGAACGGTACGGATGATACACACCGCCGTCTGCAAATGCGGTATAAGCGGTCGTCAGATCTCGCAAAGTAACGCCGTAGTTAAGCTGCCCAAGCCCAAGAGCCGCCCAGTCGCGGTCGTTGGCACCCGATTTGGAAACAAGATCGAGGTGAAAACGGTCTTTGCCGTAAGCATAGGATCTTTCAAGTCCTAAATCTTCAAGCACACGCAAAGCGACGGTGTTGGTGGAGTGCGCCACGGCATACGGAATATTAGTAAGCCCTCGGTAGATGTTGTCGGCGTTTTTGGGCCACATAGAACGCCCTTCTGCATCAAACTTGATAGGAACGTCATCATAAACGCTCGCCCAGTTGATAATGCCCTCTTCAAGAGCAGGGGCATATACGGTAAGCGGTTTTATGGTCGATCCCGGTGCGCGGCGCGTTTGCGTTGCAAAATTTTGCAATCGGTTGCCCTTCTTTTCGCCAATCGCCCCCGCAACACCGAGAATGTCTCCCGTTTTGCTATCGATGATGATAATTGCCGACTGTGCCGACTCGCCTTTAGCGTTTTTGGGCATACTGACAGAAGCGCGGTAGTATTCTTCGACGGTTGATTGAATTCCCTTATCCATTGCCATGTCAATGTGCAAACCACCCGTGTGAAAGAGGTGCGAGGCGGCGGAACGGCTCATATTATATTTTTCGATTAGGTCATTGATAATATCCTCGGCAACCATATCGGCGTACCACGAGTTGGCAGAGCCGCCACTTGGCGTTTTGACGTTGAGCGTTGTGGGAGCGGCAAAGGATCGTGCAAACGATCGCTCATCAAGGTATCCCTGCGCGTGCATTTGCGAGAGGATCAAGTCACGGCGCGCGCGGTTGTTTTCAGGGTGGCGAATGGGGTTATAATAGCTTGGGTTGTTGGTAATGGCAATGATCGCCGCACATTCCTCAGTGCTAAGCTCTCCCACCGATTTGGAAAAATAGTGCTCGGCAGCAGCTGCAATACCGTCGCATTGGTCGGAGAAATGCACCACGTTGAGGTAGAGCTCAAGGATCTCTGTTTTGTCCAACTTGCGTTCAAGGTCACGCGCCCAAAGAATTTCCTGCACCTTGCGTTGCCAGGTGGGTGCGTTCTCTCCCGTGAGGTTCTTGACAAGCTGTTGCGTGATGGTTGAGCCGCCAAAGCGTCCATCTCCCCCAAAAAGGTAGTTCCCAACTGCCGCAGCGGTGCGGTACCAATCTACACCGCGATGCTCATAAAATCGCTTGTCTTCTATGGAAATAACGGCATTTATCATATCCTTTGGAATTTCCTCATAAGGAACGTATGCCGTTTGTCGCCCTGCCCAAACGTCGGCAGTAACATTTTCACGCTCGCCTGTGCGGTTGGTGCGGTCGGTGAAATTGTAAATATAAAATTGCGGTTTGCGTGCCTGCGTTCCAAGCGTGGGAAGAAGCTCGTCGGCAGACGTTGAAAAGCTCCACACCAAATAAAAAGCAACCAACACGCCCGCAACGAGAGATAGCCACAAAACGGTTGATAGGATTGCCCAAATTGTGCGGCGCAAAACGTTTTTGAATTCTCGTCCTCTTTGCATTTTTCTCTCCTTAATTTTTTTGTTAGTATTGCACGCAGCAGTGTATATCAAACACAAAAACGGGTATGCTATCATTACCGATATTACAAAAAAATGCGACAGGAGAGAAAAAATGGACGTCAACAAGATTTTTGCACTGCTTTGCGGCTTTTTGCTCATTGTTTGTCTGACTCTTTCCATCACCTGCCTTACGGTCATGCGAAATGCGGTTGACGAGACCTCGGCTTGGCAAGCGCGCGCCGAGGCACTTGTGGGAGAGCTCGGCGGCTGTGTGGAGGTGATGAAGGAAATGGAAACCGAAGAAAATTTACCTGTGCTTGCACCTGAAGAAAATGAGGGTGAAGCTGCAAGGGAACGGTATTGCTTACGACTTGATGGGGATAGCATTGGCGTTTATGATGCCGAGGGCTTTCTCATTCAACGAAGCACTATACACGCTTCCCTTTTGCCCCAAAAAGAACGCGAAGAACTTGCAACAGGCATTTGGGTAGCATCTTGGGCAGAGGTTGGTCAACTTTTACAAGATTATGAATGAGGAAAAACGGCGTGATACCACGCCGTTTTCCTTATTCATTATTTTCTTCTACTCCACCGCGCAAAAGGACGTCATAGCAGGTGCTATCGTCAAGGGATATATTGACACCTTCTATATGCAAAAACCGCGCCGACGCAAAGTTATAGGAGGAAATGGGACGGTCAAGCGCATCGTTTGACTGCGCGCTGACAAGAAGCTCGTCACCGTCTCTTCCCGTAATAATAACGGTGTGATACCAGTCTCCCGATGTATTTGCATATTGTACCACGTCACCAACATCTGCCATTTCTCGCGGCACCTCTGTTGCAAAGGGGCCAACGCCTCCGTTTTGTTCGGCGAATTTTTGCGTGAGAAAATCGTAAAAGAACTCCACACTGCTCCACGCGGGTGCTCTGTCCTCGGGCGAGATGTAGTACCACCCCACGTTTGGGGTATAGTTCATGGTGCAGCTCCCTGCCAGTAAGCATTGCGATACGAAATTGGTGCAGTTGCCGCCAATTCCCGTAAAGTCATAAAACAGTGGGTTGCGCGAGAGTGCCCAGGTCTTGGCATACTCCACGGCTCTCTCTCGGTTGTAGGGCTTTTGTATCAGCATATCTTAACGCCTCCTTACATAATCTACAAACAGTATATGCAAAGAGAAACAAAATGCCCGCGCCAAGCGGCACGGGCATTCGGTTTTACGGAACAAATGTGTTAAAGATGGTTTCCATATCCATCATTGTTCGCTTAAATTTTACTGTAATGCTTTCCTGAGCACCATTATCGCGGTCTCCGAGCACCAATATGTAGCGCCCTCTCTTTTCGTCATCGGATCTGGCAGCAGCTACAATAAAAGATTCGCTGGTGTACCCTGTTTTGCATGCCTCAAGATCAACACCCGTGAGCGAGAATTCGGAATACTTATCGATTCGGCTCTTGAACGAGGGCTTTAAGCTGACGTTATATGTGGCAGGAACACCGTCCTTTTCCCAGTGAGCGGTTATGATGTAGTCAGTTGTGCGCGGTTTGAGAATGTCAACAATCAGCTCGCATTGCATTGCGTATGCCATGATCTGCGCCATATCGCGTGCGGTAGTCACGTTTGTTGCACTGTCAAAGCCAACGGCATTATCAAACTCGGTATCGTACAGTCCAAGCTCACGCGCTTTGGCATTCATCATATTCACAAACGCTTCTTCGGTTCCTGCGACCTCTTTGACGATCATGTAGGTACAATCCGCAGCCGAGGAGACACCGATGCCGTAAAGCATATCCCTGACGGTGTAGGTATCACCGATGCAAGTCATTCCTCCCGACTCCTGCGGCAATGCCAGCTCGGTGCCAAAGTAGTCACCGCGCGTAACGTATTCCACAACGTCATAGGAAAGAGGGATTTGACGGTTCAAATCTTCGTTTGTCAAGTTCTCGCAAGCGACGATAAGTGTCATCACCTTTGTCATAGATGCAGGCGAGAAGATAAGCTCGGAGTTCTTTTGTGCTACGATCTTGCCGGTCTCCAAATCGATAAGAACAGCATAAAAGGCGTCAATCTCATCTGTAATGTTTTTGGTATCAGCATCCTCTGTGGCAGGCGGAATAACAGTTCCACCCGAAAAGATAGCTCCGCTTTGATTTTGAACAGGCGGTGTTATCTGGCTCTGCGGAGGTGTGGTTACACCGCCGCCTGAAGGTTGTTCCTGCTTGGTTGAGCAGGCGCGAACAATCAATATGCTAACGGTAAATATCAAAAAAACGGTGAGAGCCAGCAAAAAAATTGCCATCAGCGCTTCGCCGTCGATACGCTTTGCTTTTTTGGGGGTGGTGGGTGCGGTTCTGTTCACTGATCGTGCTCCCTTCGTGGTTTTGTCTCTGATAAAATTGTACCATAAAAAACGCTTTGTTGCAAGACATTTCAGAAAGATTTTGAAAAAGTTTTTTTATAATTTTATAAAAAAAGGCAAAATTGGTTGACAACGCAAAAAAACTGTGATACAATTAACATAGAATATTTTATATTATTGTGGAGGTCTGTTATGGCATTGTTCAATAAGAAAAAAACCGAAGAAGCAAAAAAAGAAGCGGTTAAAGCCCCCGCTGCAGAAGAAAAAAAGGGCCCCTCTATTCACAACGTAAAGGTTCCCGCTGCAAAAGCTGAAACCAAGCCCGCTGAAAAAGCACCTGCCGCAAAGGCAGCGCCTTCGGCTACCAAGGTTGCAGCTAAGCCCGCCGCTGCAAAAGCGCCCGCTACTAAGCCCGCTGCTGCCAAAGCACCTGCAAAAGCTGCTCCCGCCGTTGCAAAGAAGCCCGTTCCCGCATCTAAGATCCCCGCAGGCGTTACCGTTGTTCCCCGCCCCTTCTTTATGAAGACTGAGGAGGATGTTCGCTTGGCTTTTGATCAGGCAATTGCAGAAGCTGACGCTCAAATTGCAAAAAACGGCGCAAAGGCAGTTGGTAAATATGAGTTCGAGCTTGAGGTTGACGGTTTCCACTTCTACCTTGTTGCTAACAACGGTCAGGTTCTGTTCGATAGCCCCAGCTTTACCACTTTGGTAGGCGCTCTTAAGGGTATTGAAACCTTCAAAAAGACGGTTGCGGAAGGCGACTTCGCTATTCGCGCCGATAAATACGACCGTTATCGCTTTGTGCTCGCTCGCAAGTACTACGGCGAAAACTACACCACCAAGGATCAGTGCCAGAAGTGTGCAGAATCTGTAAAGAACTTTGCAAACAACGCGCGTATCATTCGCTATACTCCCACTACCGAGGCACTTGCCGCTTTTGAGGCCGCAAAGGTTTCTAAGAAATCTCCTGACGATATTGACTGGAAGGCAATTGAAGCTGCAGAAGCAAAGGCAGCCAAAATGGGTAAGTTTGAAATTTGCAAGGAAAGCGATCAATATGCTTTCTATCTGCTTGCCAACAACGGTCAGATCCTCTACTCCAGCCGTCTGTATGCTACCGAGGCAGCTTGCCGCAAGGGTATCGAATCCTTTAAGCGTGCCGCATACGTTGGCAACTTCTTTGTTGACCGCGACAAGTTCGGTAACTTCCGTTACGTTCTGAAGAACATCGGCTCTGCCCCCGCGTTCATTGGTGAATCCTACGACAACAAGCCCCAATGTGAAAAGATCATCGAATCGGTAAAGAAATTTATCGTTTCTGCTTCTATTGAGCTTGAGGAGAAATAATTACATAAACAGGTCTTGGCAAACGCCAAGACCTGTTTTTTTGAAAAGTATAAAACAAAAAAGCCGCAACTGCGGCTTTTTTGTTTTTCTGTTTGAATTAGTTGGTAACGATAACCAAAGCAAGGGAAACGAGAACAACTACTACAGAAACAACGATAGTCAGCTTAGAGAGCAACTTATCGATAGAAGTACCCTTTGTTTTGCCAAAGAAGGTCTCAGCACCACCGGCAATCGTACCGGAGAGGCGGCTATCCTTTGCGGATTGGAAAAGAACCATAAGCGTAAGCGCTACGGACAAAACGATGAGTGCAATACCCAAAGCGAGTTCCATAATTTTATACCTCCAAAAAACATTTCAAGCCCACTTTTAACGTGGCTTTATAATCACTTTTCATATTATAGCATAATTCTTTTGAAATTGCAATAGTTTTTTTGATTTTTATCTCATTTTTTTAGATATTTTTGGGATTGGATAAGCTGCGAATAGCATTTGCAAGCTCGCGTGCGGTGTCAGATGCAATCATCGAAACCGCATTTGTCTTTTGCTCTGCCAATTCGCCTGCCACACCTGCAAGATATGCCCCCGCGGCAACGGTAAATGCATCGGGCGGCAGATATCCGCACACCCCTGCAAGAATCCCCGAAAGAACGTCACCGCTCCCCGCGGTTGCCATTCCCGCACTGCCGCGGTTGGAAAGATAAACAGTTGTGCCATCGGTAATGACGGTGCAACAACCCTTGAGGAGTAAGATTACGCCGTATTCCTTGGCAAATGCTTTGGCATGCTCGATGGGATCGCTTTCGATTTCGGCAATCGCCTTTCCCGAAAGGCGCGAGAACTCCATGAGATGCGGCGTCAAAATAACGGGCGCTTTTGCATTTTTCAACAAGGACAAATCCATCTTTGAGAGCGTATTCAGTCCGTCGGCATCAATGATGAGCGGCTGATGGGCATTTTGAAGAAGGTGAGTCAAAATATCTTTATATTCGGTTGAGCTTCCCCACCCCATGCCAACGGCAACCGATGCATAACGAGAAAGAATGCTGTCGAGAATTTCGGGAGAATAGATCATTTTGCCGCTTGTATCACAGGGCATGGGCAAAAGTGTGCTCTCAAGAAGATACGGAGAGACAGCATTTGCAATGGATTCGGGAACGGCAAGGGTAACAACGCCGCATCCTGCGCGCAGAGCCGCCGCGCTCATGTTGGCAAGCTTGGCAGCACCCGAATATTCCACACATCCGCCCATGAGAGCAACATAACCGTAGTTGCCCTTGTGCGTATAATTTTTGCGCGGCTTAAAAAGTTTAGAAACATCACTTTCTTCCAAAAGGAAAATATCTTCATCGGGGGTTTTGATTCCGATATCAATGCACGTTTGGTTTTGGATAACATCTTTTGCTTGTGCCAAAAAGTGCCCGGGCTTGTAGCTTTGAATGGCAACTGTCAAATCCGATTGAATACAGGGCGCACCAAGACCGTTCTCTCCACCAAGACCACTGTTGATGTCGGCACTGATAACGGACTTTCCGCTTTGGTTGATGGCATCAATCAGTGCGGCGGTCTCCTCGTCGGGCGTGCCGTGAAAACCGATGCCGAAGATGCAATCGACAATTTGCGAGTAGGAAGAAAAATCGAAAGCACCACTCCAAAGGGTGTAGTTGATGCCCTTTTGCCGACAAATATCAAAGTAATACTGTCCGTCCTCGGAAAAACGGTTAGAGAGAAGGAGCAGGTCACACGAAAGATCGGCTTCTTGCATCAACGTGGCAAGTGCATAGCCGTCGCCTGCATTGTTGCCAGTGCCACAGACAATGAGGGTTTTACCCGTCCAAACATAGCTATCCAATATTCCTTTTGCGGCGCGCAGCATCAATTCGCGGCCCGAGGTACCGCTCGCAATGGTGGCTTGGTCGCTCTCTTGCATTGTTTTTACTCTAACAATCGGCAGCATAGCACACTCCCCTTTCCTTCCTTTTTATATATTTTATCACATTCGGGGGCGTCTGTCAACAAATTACCATATTTTTAGGGGTTCCCTTTTTGCACTTTTGGGATTATAATGATAGTAACGAAAAAGATTTCTTAACGAAAGGAGGGACTTTGCATGGAACTGATCCGCATCAGTGACAGCAAGCTAAAAATTATGTTGACTCCTATGGATATGCGACAATTTGAACTTTCTACCGACAACTTTTATGATGACAGCGAGAAAATGCACCGCTCGTTCCGTCTACTTCTTGATGAAGTAAGACGGCAGAGCGGTTTTGAAGCCGACGACCATCGCATCTCGGTGCAATACTTCCCCTCCCGCGAGGGGGGATGCGAAATGTTCATCAGCAATCTTTCGGGGGAACGTGAGAGAGGCACCTGTGCCCTCACCCCAGCCCAAGAGATACAGCCCGTCACGCGCACGCGCGGGAGCTTTTGCCGCTCGTTTGCCTACCGCTTTGAGGAGCTTGGCGAATTGCTTGCCGTTTGCCAACGGCTGTTGCCGATGGATTACATAACTGCCAGCAGTGCGTACCGAGACGATGCAGGGAGATACTACCTATTCATTAGCACCTTTGCCGCCTCTCCCTTTGCAACGCCCGAAGAACTTTATTTTGTTGTGGAATACGGTAGCATAGAGAATGCTGCACAGCTCCGCCTCTACCTCGCCGAGCACGGCACAGTTGTTTGCGCCGGAGATGCTGTTGGCACGCTTGGTGCAATAGCGTAAAAAAGATGAGGACTGACTCAATTGAGCCAGTCCTTTTTCTTTATTTGAAAATCAAAAAGTCATCGTCATTTGGTCGGTCTCGTTGATGTTATCGAGAACGCCGTTGGCGCGGAGCATTTCAATGACAGTTTTGGAGATTTTTGCGCGGATCTGCAGATCTTCTACCGAGAAGAAGGGTTCTTCCTCGCGGGCTTTGATGATGTTTTGCGCTGCATTCTCTCCAAGTCCCGGGAGTGATGAGAACGGCATACGAATGCCACCATCCTCGGGTTGGAAGATAAATGCGTGCGACTTTTGCAAATCGACGGGCAGGAATCTGACACCACGTGCCATTGCCTCAACAATGAGTTGGAGCACGGGTACGCTGCTCTGCTCCTTTTGCGATGCCTCTTTGCCACGCTTTTGAATATCACGCATGTGCGCTACGACATTCTGCTTTCCCTTGATAACCACTTGGGCGTCAAAACCGTTGGGAGCTACCGTAAACATGGTGCAATAGAATGCGACGGGCTGATGCACCTTATACCAAGCCAAGCGGATTGCCGACATAACGTACGCCGCCGCGTGTGCCTTGGGGAAAAGATACTTGATCTTCTTACAAGATGCAATGTACCACTCGGGAACGTTGTGCGCGCGCATATCTTCTTCCCATTCGGGCGTCAGCCCTTTGCCCTTACGGACTGCTTCCATAATCTTGAACGCGGTGGCGTTCTCAAGTCCGTAACGGATCATATCCAGCATAATACCGTCACGGGTACCAATAACGCGGGAGATATCGCAGGTGCCGTCCTTAATGAGGTCTTGCGCATTGCCAAGCCACACGTTGGTGCCGTGTGTCAAACCCGAGATCTGCAAAAGGTCGGCAAAGTTGCGCGGTTTTGCATCGATGAGAACCTGTTGAATAAAGGGGGTTCCCAATTCAGGCAGACCGTATGTACCGATGGTGCAGCCCTCAATATCCTCAGGTCTGATGCCAAGCGGCTTAGTGGACTCGAAAAGCTCGTAAGCCGAGCGGTCGTTCATCGGCACATCGAGAACCGAGGTGTCGGTAAAGCGTTCGAGATACTTATACTTGGTAGGAATATCGTGTCCAAGCTCATCGAGCTTAAGAATGGTATCGTGCAAGTAAGAGAACGCAAAGTGCGTTGTGATGATATCCGAGTTGGGGTCATCGGCAGGGTGCTGAACGGGGGTAAAGTCATAAACGTCATACTGCGAAGGTACAACAATGATGCCACCCGGGTGCTGTCCTGTGGTGCGCTTAACACCTACGCAGTTTTGAACCAAGCGGTTCATTTCAGCACGCGATAAGCTAATCCCCTTCTCTTCAACAAACTTTGCTACGTAGCCGTATGCGGTTTTATCGGCAAGTGTGCCGAGCGTTCCCGCACGGAACACGTGACCTTCACCAAAGAGCTCCTCGGTGTATTTATGCACGCGGCCTTGTACGTCACCCGAGAAATTGAGGTCGATATCGGGAGATTTGTCGCCATAGAAGCCAAGGAAGGTCTCAAACATAATGTCGTGACCGTCAGCCATATATTTTGTTCCGCACTTGGGGCAATTTTTGTCGGGCAGGTCAAAGCCCGAGCCGACGGAGCCATCGGTGAAGAACTCGTTATGCTTACATGCAGGATTAGGGCAATAATAGTGCGGCGGCAGAGGGTTTACCTCGGAGATGCCTGCCATGGTAGCAGCAAAGGAAGAACCTACCGAGCCACGCGAGCCAACGAGGTACCCTTGATCCTCGCTATACTTTACAAGGCGCTGTGCAATGAGGTACAGTACCGAGAATCCGTTTTTAACGATGGAGTCAAGCTCACGTGCAAGACGCTTGGAAACGAGTTCGGGTAAGGGATCGCCATACATTTTCTTGGCTCTCTCCCAGCACATATCCTGCAACTCCTGCTCTGCCCCCTCCATCTCGGGGGTATAGTTGCCCTCGGGAATGGGGCGCACGCGCTCGATCATATCGGCAATGAGATTGGTGTTGGTTACAACCACCTCATACGCCTTCTCTTCTCCAAGGTAGGAGAATTCCTCAAGCATTTCGTCAGTGGTGCGCAGATAAATGCCAACGTCGCGGTCGAAATCCTTGAATTTCATGCCTGCCAAGAGGATCTTGCGATAGAGCTCGTCCTCCTCGTTGAGAAAGTGCGCGTCACACGTCGCGCAAACGGGCTTGCCGTAACGCTCGCCAAGCTCGACGATGCGACGGTTAAGGTTGCGCAAGCCCTCGTCATCGGCAACCGTACCCTCGGCGATGAGAAAACGGTTGTTGCAGATGGGCTGAATTTCGAGATAATCGTAGAAATTAACAATCTCTTCAATCTCACTCTCGGGTCTGTTTTCAAGGATCGCACGGAAAAGCTCGCCTGCCTCGCACGCAGAACCGATGATAAGTCCTTCACGATGTTTCTCCAACACGGTTTTGGGAATACGCGGAAAACGGCGGTAGTAATCGAGATAGCTCATGGAAATGAGCTTATACAGATTCTTCAAGCCGATCTTGTTTTTAACAAGAATGATTTGGTGATAGGGCTTGAGCTTGAGCGGATCGGTCTTTTCGGCCATTTCCTGCTGTAGCATACGCCAGTCACGCAGATCGGATTTCTCCATAATGTCGACCATACGGAAGAAAATATGCGCGAGCATTTCGGCATCATCACAAGCGCGGTGGTGGTTAAAATCACCGAGATTGTAGGCGTTTGCAATCGCATCGAGGGTGTGCTTGTTGAGATCGGGGTTGATGTAACGCGAAAGTGCAAGGGTGTCAAGATAGGGGTTTTCAAAGGGCAGGTCCGCCTCCTTTGCAAAGTGACGGATAAAACCGATATCAAAGTTTGCATTGTGTGCAATGAGGAGCGGCTGTGTCTCTTTGCTCGGATCATTGCCGATAAACTCAAAAAAGGATTTGAGAGCTTCGGGATATTTGGGTGCACCCTTTACCATTTCGTCGGTAATACCCGTCAGTTCAACAATATCTGCAGGGATCGGGACTTCAGGATCAACAAAGGTGTTGAAACGGCCGAGAACCTCGCCGTTTTTGATTTTTACGGCACCGATTTCGGTGATCTTGCAATTTTGCACCGAGAGACCTGTGGTTTCAATATCAAACACCACGCACTCTGCGTGCAGGTTGGGATCATACTTGCCCGCAATAGCGCCTGCGGTGTTGTTGACAAAGTATGCCTCCATACCGTAAATAACCTTGAAATCGCTTCCCTTTGCGGCTTTTTCGAGGGTGAGCATCGCATCGGGGAAAGCTTGTACATTGCCGTGGTCGGTGATGGCAACGGCAGGCATACCCCACTTGAATGCCGTTTTTACGGCGGCATCGGGGGCAATGAGTGCGTCCATTGTGGACATGGTTGTATGCAAGTGCAATTCTACACGCTTCTTTTCTGCCGTATCCTTGCGCTTGAATTTGGAAATTTTTGCAATATCGGTAAAGTAGAAGGTAAAATCGGGGTCGATCTTCCCTTTTCTGGTCACGTGCTTCGCATAGCCGCGCATCGCAACGGCATCACCGTTGTGCAGCATTTCGCAAAGTTCGGTTGCCTCGTCGATATCAAGAGAATACGAACGGTGCTCGATAGATGCATTGCCGTCAAAGATTGCAAAACTGACGTCAAAACGGTCGCCACCGCGGCTTTCCTCGCGTACCATATCAAAGACCTCACCAATGATGGTCAGATTCTTTTGCGGCTTATCGATAGCTCCGATGGGCAAAGGACGAATCTCAAAGGGCTCGCCCCGAACGTACTCTGGCTCGCTGATATCAAAAACCGAGGTGCCGATGCGGCAGGTGCCCTCGCCGTATTCGGGCAGCGGAACCTCGCCGTAAATAGATGCAGCACGCGGAAGCATCTCCTTTTCCTCTTCGCCGTCGGGAGCAGTTGTGTCGGGCGTATGGAGCGCATCCTTTTGGTACTGTGCCTCGGCGCGTGCGGCATCGCGGCTCATTTCTTGAATGCGGTTTTGTACCGAGTTGTTATATTCAAGAGGATCAAAGCCCTTGATAGTATGTAATTTGACCTGTAAGGTAACGCCATAGGTATCGCGCACAAGCTTTTCCATCAATTTGGGAGTTTCGGCACTCTCAATGAGATTAATGCCTGCATTGCCAAAGGGAATGTCAATATCCAGCACGTTGCCCGAAAGGCAGTACTCTGCGTGGTCGAAAAACCCCTTTGCTACAATGCCGCGGCGGTTGGTCTCCATCAAAAGATCGGGAATCTGCGAAATGTCAAAAAGCTCCGCACTGTAAACGGGACAAATGCGGACACTGTTCAAATCATACGCGCGGCGGATCTCCTCCTCAATGCGATAGAGTGTGACGCGCGGAATAACATGAGAAAACGGCGCCGTTACCTCAATGATACGCTGCTCTTTATCGGCTCTGAGAGAAATGCCGTTAGCATCTGCCGAGAGCAGAGCTCTTGCAGATGCATCGTCGGGCGTATATCGGTTAAAAATTTCAAGCAGATTTTTACTCATTTTACTTACGTTCCTTTATGGCGCGAACCTCGCGCAAAAGTCTTTCTACAATATCCCTCTCGGGAATTTTTTCTACAATTTCACCGTGGCGGAACAAAACTGCCTCGCCCTTGCCACCGGCAATACCGATATCCGCCTCGCGCGCCTCACCCGGTCCGTTGACAACACAGCCCATCAAAGCAACTTTAACGGGAACGCTATCAAGACCTTCGGCAGCTACTGCCGCTTCAAAGCGCTTAACAAGCGGAATGAGGTCGATTTCGGTGCGTGCACAGGTGGGACAGCTGACAATATCCAAGCCGCTCTGCCCTTCTATTTCGATCGCTTGCAAAATTTTGCGTGCGGCGGAAATTTCGTGAATGGGGTCATCGGTCAGAGATACGCGAATGGTATCTCCAATGCCATCGCAAAGGAGTGCGCCAATGCCCGCGGTGCTTTTGAGCAGTCCGCGTTCGCCGCCACCTGCCTCGGTAACACCAAGGTGCAAGGGGTAGTCACACTTGGCGGCAATAAGGCGGTTAGCATCGATCATATCCTTAACAGTTGATGCCTTAATGGAAATGACCGTATCGTAAAAGCCGAATTTTTCGAGCAGAGCAATATGATACAGTGCGCTCTCGCAAAGCGCCTCGGGCGTGGGAGAACCGTATTTTTTGAGAATGTGCCTCTCAAGTGAGCCCGCATTGACGCCTACGCGAATGGGAATGTGTCGCTCGCGGCAGGCATCACAAACTGCTTTGATGCGATCCTCGTCGCCAATGTTTCCGGGGTTGATGCGGATCTTATCAAAGCCCAGCTCGGCACAGCGCAAGGCGATGCGGTAGTCGAAATGAATATCGGCCACAATGGGAATTTGAATACCGCTCTCCTTGAGCTTCCAAACGGTATATGCCGCCTCCTCGGTGGGAACTGAAAGGCGCACAATATCACACCCTGCGCGCTCAAGCTTGCGCACCTGATCCAAGGTGCGGTCCGCGTCGGCGGTGGGTGTATTGGTCATAGATTGTATGGCAATGGGAGCACGTGCGCCAATGCGACACTGCCCCACTGCAACGCTTCTTGTTTTTCTTCTGATATCGTTATATCTCATAATGCGATAATATCCTTAATAGCAACCAGCACAGCCAAGGCAAGCATTAAAACAAGACCAACAAGGTTGATAATGCCTTCAAGCTCACGCTTCATCGGCTTGCGGCGCACGATTTCGATCAGGTAGATAAAGAGGTGTCCGCCATCAAGTGCGGGAATGGGCAACAAATTCATCACGCCCAAGTTGATGGAAATGATGACAACAAGATTCAAAACGGGGATAAAGCCGTATTCTGCCGCCTGCCCTACCACCTTTGTAATGCCTACGGGGCCCGAAACGGCATCAACACCGTAACGTCCTGAGAAAAGACCGAAGAGCGAATCGTAAACCATTTTTACGTTGGAGAGCGAGCGGAACCAGGTATGCTTGATGACCGTTACAAAATTGAATTCTGCCTCGCGATAGATCAAAAAGTCCATATTGCCAAAAACGATGCCCTGGCTCTCGTAGGAAGGCACAACAACATCCTCAAGCACGATCTTTTCGCCGCCGCGCAAAACGGTCAAGGTCATGGGCTTGTAGCCCTGATTCATAATTTCGTAGCTGAGCTCATCATAGGTGTGGACACGGGTGGAATTGACCTTAAGCACCTCGTCCTCAATCTGCAAGCCGCAGTTCTCACTCAAGGAACCTGTAAAAAGCTTAAGATCTGCTTCGGTAAGTTCTACGGGAATATTAACGAATTCGTACTCGGTGCGCGCATCGTTGATACGCTGAACGACAACAACGATTTTTTCACCGTTAGCGTCCTTAACGATTTGCTCAAATTGCGCATATGAATGGACGCGATTTGCCTTGATTTCACCATTTTCATCTTTTACGTTAACCGCATAAGCATAAACATAATCATTGGGTTCAAAGCCGTATTGCGCTTCCTCGGCGGTGTATTGCACGTGGAATCCTGCAACAACAGTAGTAGCGGCAGCATCCTGCCCTTGCACAAGCACCATAACAAGCATTAAGAGAATGCCGAGAATGATGTTCATGGCAGGTCCTGCAATAGAGATCAGAATGCGTTTCCAAACGCTTTGGTTGCAGTATGCCTGCTTTTGAATCTCGGGGGAAAGCTCTGAGAGCTCCACGGTTTCCGCCTTCTCATTCATTCCGTTTTCACCTTGCACGGCCTCCATGCCGTTTTCGCCAAGCATATTGACAAAGCCGCCCAAGGGGAGCAGGCGCAAGGAATACACGGTTCCCCGCTTTTTCCCTTTCCAAGAGAAAAGCTTGGGACCCATGCCAATAGCGAACTCCAGCACCTTAACGCCGCACAAACGCGCGACGATGAAGTGACCGAGCTCGTGAATAAAGATCAAAAGTCCGAAAATGAGTATTGCGTAAAGAATAGACAAAGGGTTCAATTATGGTTCCTCCAAAAATCAGAGATTGCTTCTCTTTTCCAAAAATTCGTTTGCCAAAGAGCGTGCGGCGCCGTCAAAGGCAAAAATATCGTCGACCGACCAGATGCGGCGGGCATCGGAGATCGCTTCAAAGGTATCGGTTACAACGTCAAAAATACCGGTAAAGCTGAGCTTCTTCTCCAAAAATGCCGCAACTGCGACCTCGTTTGCCGCATTGAGAATCGCGGGGTATGCTCCGCCGCGGTGAATGGCCTCTTTGGCCAGGGCAAGGAGCACAAAGGTATCGGTATCGGGCTTTGCAAAGGACATTGATGCAACCTTGGTGAAATCCAAGGGTTCGATGTTTGCCGTCTGTCGCGCGGGATGCGTGAGTGCATACTGCACGCAATGGCGCATATCGGGCACCGACATTTGCGCGATGACGCTGTTATCAATATATTCCACCGCCGAATGCATTATGCTCTCGCGGTGAACGAGCACCTCGACTTGCTCGGGTGCAACACCAAAAAGATGAACGGCCTCGATAACCTCAAAGCCCTTGTTCATCAGGGTCGCACTGTCGATGGTGATTTTAGCGCCCATATCCCAGGTGGGATGTGCCAATGCGCGCTCGGGGGTAACGTCGGCAAGCTGTTCGCGCGTCATACCGTAAAAGGGTCCGCCCGACGCGGTCAGGAGCAGGCGTTTGACTTCCTCCTTCTTCCCCGCTCTGAGGCACTGAAAAATGGCACAGTGCTCGCTATCGACAGGCAGAATTTGTGTTTTTTTGCCCTCGGCAAGCTGCATGACGAAGTCGCCAGCACAAACGAGGGATTCCTTGTTGGCAAGGGCAAGCTTTTTGCCCGCACCCAAAACCGCCAACGTGGGGCGTAAGCCCGATGCGCCAATAATGGCATTGAGCACGATCTCGCGGCCGCCGTATTTTTGAGATGCCATTTCGCATATACCGTCACTGCCGACGTAAACCTCGATGTT
The DNA here is from genome assembly GCA_045656885.1 of Eubacteriales bacterium. Classification (GTDB taxonomy): domain Bacteria; phylum Bacillota; class Clostridia; order Oscillospirales; family CAG-272; genus UMGS1865. The sequence continues at coordinate 14,592 of JAZORZ010000042.1, read as the reverse complement.
GGTGCCAAACAAGCGGCGTTTGAGCTCCTTGGCGGCATCGCGGTCTGCCATGGCGCAAGCATTTACGCACAGAGCACGCGCTTGGCGCTCGATAAGGTCAACGTTGCGGTGTGCAGATAGGCAGTTGACGCGAATGCCGTTTTGCATGGCAAGGTCGATCGCCTGCCTGCCTACCGAGCCGGTTGAACCGAGAATAGAAATGGACGGATAGGTTACATCATTCATAAGCCACCTCAAAAGAAGTCCACAAAGGTGGTCAGACACATCATTGCAATGGCAACCGCAAGAATGGAGTCGAAGCGGTCGAGAACACCGCCATGCCCCGGAAAGAGCTGGCTGAAATCCTTGATGCCGTAGTGACGCTTGACATAGGACATCAAAAGATCACCGATTTGCGAAACGATAGATGCCAGAATGCCGCCTATTGCAAACATGAAAATGTTGGAATCGTATTCGGTCAACCAGTTACAGAACATACCGAATATCACCATACTGACAATACAGAAAACAATGCCACCGATGCTGCCTTCAACCGTCTTTTTGGGAGACACATCGGGAATGAGCTTATGCTTGCCGCCCTTGCCAAACAGCATTCCGCAAAAATAAGCAAATACGTCGGTGATCCATGCACTGATAAAGATAGCAAGATACAAAACGTGTCCGCCCTCCTCGTTATCATGCATAATAATAATCGAGTTAAAGCCCATCAAGATGTAAAATGCGGTGGCAAAGAGCACGCTTACATCTGCAATGTTATACTTGCCGTGCGAGAAAATGGCTACCGTGAAAAAGTAGAACAGAATGGTGATCATCAAAATGGCGCCGTACTGTGCCAAATGCTTTGCAGACTCGGGCTTTACGTTTGCATTGAGTGAGCCAAGCGCCATAAAGCGCGAAAGAAACGGCACACTTGCCGCAAGCACGTAGAGCGGAACGGCGAAGGCATACGCCTTGTGCATTCCGATACAGCGCATGATCTCAAACATTGCAATCACAGAACCGATTGCAATGGCAATGGGCAAAACGGGCGTTTGCGCAAATAACAGAATGGGAATCATGATCAAAATCACAATAACTCCCGTTATGATACGTTGCTTCATAGGGGTCCTCCTTGGGAATCAAACACCGCCAAAGCGACGGTGCCTTGTGTAGAATGCAGTAACTGCCGCATCGACGTCACTCTCCCCGAAATCGGGCCAGAGAACGTTTGTAAAGCAGTACTCCGCATAGGCAGACTGCCACAGCAAAAAATTAGAGGTGCGCGTGTCTCCACCTGTGCGCACAATCAAGTCGGGGTCGGGACAACCCGCGGTATAGAGGTGAGCAGCAATGTCTGCCTCGGTAATATCGCTCTTGCCTTGGCGGATAAGCTCGGTGCAGACGTGCACAAGCTCTTCTCTGCCGCCATAGTTGATGGCAATGTTGAGATGAAACGGGTGATGGGCAGTTTCGCGGTCGATCTTTTCCATCTTTTCGCGCAATTCAAGCGAGAACACGGAAAGATTGCCCACAAATCGAAGGTGAACATTCTCCTTTTCGGTCATAGACGAGAACTTATCGATATAGTTCTCCAAAATGTCCATAATGGCGCGCACTTCCTCGGGCGGTCTTTTCCAGTTCTCGGTAGAAAAGGCATAAACCGTCATATAGCGAATGCCAAGCTTGCGGCAATGCTCCGCTACGCGACGAAAGGTCTCGGCTCCCACCGAGTGCCCATACTTACGCGGCATTCCTCTTTTTTGCGCCCAGCGCCCGTTGCCGTCCATAATGAACGCGATATGAGCCAAACGCTCGTCAACTGTGGTGCGCCCTATGCCCTTTTTCTCTTTTTTGAGTGCCATTGCTTACCTCATTGATGAACAGCAAGGGGTGTGACTGACAACAAAAATTGCTGTCACACCCCTTGTACTGATCAAATCTTCATGATTTCCTTTTCTTTCTTGGACGTGATATCGTCAACCTGTTTGATAAAGCGGTCGGTAATATCCTGAACGGACTTTTCGCCTGCCTTTTGCTCATCCTCGGTCAAAAGGCCGTCCTTCTTTTGCTTTTTGATCTCGTCGTTGGCATCGCGACGGATGTTACGGATAGCAACGCGAGCTTCCTCACCCATTTTTTGAATCTGCTTTGCCAAGGTCTTACGGCGCTCCTCGGTGAGAGGCGGGAAAACAAGGCGAATAACGCTGCCGTCATCGGCGGGGTTGATACCGATGTCAGATGCTTGAATTGCCTTAACCATTGCCTTGAGAGTGGAGCGGTCGTAGGGGGTGATGGTGAGTGTTTTGGGGTCGGTAACCGCAACGCTTGCCATATCAACGAGGCGGGTTTGCGCTCCGTAGTAGTCGAAGGTAACCTTGGAAACGATTGCGCCGTTTGCTTGGCTTGCGCGGATAGTGGAAAGATTGTTTTCGTAAACATCAATGCTCTTTTGCATTCTTTCTTCGGTGGGCTTGGTGTTGAATTTCATATTCGTTAAGTCCTTTCTATGTAAAATCTTATGTTTTTCAGTTGTGGATCGCCGTGCCTACGGGCTCGCCCATAACCACGCGGTAGATGTTTTCGGGATCGGCAAGACCAAATGCGTAGCCCGAGATGTTGTTATCCATGCAGATGGTGGCTGCCGACAAATCGAGTGCACGCAAATTTTTATCAAGGATCTCCGCATAGGTCAGGTCGGTATAGCGAACCGCGTTGGGATCCTTTTTGGGATCTGCACTGTAAATGGCATCGATGTTCTTGGAGAACAGAATGCAATCTGCCTTGATCTCAGCAGCGCGCAGAGCAGCTGCTGTGTCGGTAGAGAAGAACGGAATACCAAGTCCGCCGCCGAAAATAACGACCTCACCGGTCTGTAGTGCTTTGATAGCATCGCGAGAGGTGTAGGTATCGGCAAACGCTTTCATTTCAACAGAGGTCATTACGCGCGCCTTGATTCCCTCACGCAAGAAAACGTCCTCGAGAGCGAGTGAATTGACAACGGTGGCAAGCATACCCATGTGATCGGCACGGCATTGATCCATACCGGTTCCCTGTCTGCCACGCCAGATGTTGCCCGCACCTACAATAACGGCAACCTGAACGCCCGCATCGAGACAGCGCTTGATTTGCGCGGCTACGACCTTGATGAAATCAAAATTGAGAATGCCATCCTGTCCACCTGACAGTGCCTCTCCGGAAAGCTTGAGCAATATGCGTTGATATTTCGGCTTTTTCATACTGACACGACTCCTTGCTTTTAATATATACTTATATTCCCTTATATTGTACTACAAAACGGCGCATTTGTAAACACCTTTTTTGGAAAAATCGGCGTTTTTTTCTTGTTTTTTTATAAATTTGTTCCCGTTTGAAAGAAAAAAGAGAGCATTTGTTGCAAATGCTCTCTTTTTGAACGGTTTATGCCTTCATAACCGCGAGTCCGCACCAGCCATTCTCTTCCAAACGTTCAACAATGCGAAAACCGTGTTGCTCGAAGCATTCGACAACGTCTTGGCTCCGCTCAAGAATGATGCCCGATGCCAAAAGAACAGTATCCTTGTGCATCAATTCGCCTACATCGGGAGTCATACGAATGATGATATCGGCAACGATATTGGCGCAAATGAGGTCATAGGGGCGGCTTTTATCAACTTGACGCAAAAGGTCGGAAACCTCACAAGTGATGTTTTGCAGTCCGCTATCTTTGATGTTCTCATTTGCAACACGAACTGCCATGGGGTCGATGTCGTATGCGCGGCACTCCCCTGCTCCCAATTTAGATGCACAGATAGCCAAAATACCGCTTCCCGTGCCTACGTCAAGCATTCTGCAGCCGGGCTTTGTGTATGCTTCAAGCAGCTTGATAACGAGCCGTGTGGTCTCGTGCGTACCCGTACCGAACGCCATTCCGGGGTCCATACGCACAATCAGCTCGCCCTCGGCAGGCGTGTATTTTTCCCACGCGGGAACGATCACAAGGCGCTCACCGATCTTAATCGGCTTATAATACGCCTTCCAGGAATTTGCCCAGTCCTCTTCGTTGACGCCAACCAATTCAAGCTTGGCATCGGCAAGGTCAGCATCTGCAAATCGCTCTTTTAGGAACGCGATGCACTCGGCAACGCTTCTCTCGGCGGGCAGATAGACCGAAACCGATGCAATGGTCTTATCGGCATTGAGAATGCTCTCGTCGATGAGGTCACCGTAGCAGGTTTTGAGGTCGATATCGCTGTAATCTTCAATTTGCAAATTGTTGGAGACCATGCTCATAATGGCTACCAGATCGTCAAGGCGTTCCAGTTTAACGGTAACCTTTACCTGTGTCCATTCGGTTTCGGTGCCGTAGTCACCGCATACGTAATCTTGATCTATCATTTTTCCTTGTCCTTATCCTTACCAAAGATCTTTTTGAAAAACTGCTTATGTTTTGCGTAGTTGCTCTCGCCGCAGCTCTCGGCAAACTCTCGCATTGCCGCCTTTTGCTTTTCGTTGAGCCCACGCGGAATTTCAACAACGGTGCGGAAGATCAGGTCTCCGCGGCGGCCGTTTCCGTTGACGTAAGGCACACCCTTGCCACGCATGGTGAACTTGGTGCCGGGTTGTGTTCCCTCGGGAATGGTATGCTTAATGTTCCCCTCGAGTGTGGGAACATCGATCTCGGCACCGAGCGTTGCTTCGGCAACCGTGAGAGGAACCTCACAATATACGTTGTAGCCGTCACGCTCGAAAACGTTGTGCGAACGAACGGCAACTGTGATGATCAGATCACCTGCGGGACCGCCGTTGCGACCGTCATTGCCCTGCCCGCGCAGTGCGATGCGCTCGCCGTTATCGATACCTGCGGGAACCGAAACGGAGAGACGCTTGCTCTCCTTGGTCATACCCGTTCCGCGACATTTGGAGCAAGGATTTTTGATGATCTTACCCGTTCCGCGGCAGTTTTCACAGGGGGCGGTGGATTGGAAGGACATGCCGCCCATGCGTTGCACGCGGCTGACTTGTCCGCGGCCCTGACAGATCGAGCAGGTCTCTACACCGCGGCTGCCCTCACTGGCACCTGTACCTTGGCAATCGTTACAACGGCAGATGCGGTTGTAAGAAACATCCTTTTTCACGCCGAAAACGGCTTCTTCAAAGTCAATATAAATGGAAGTAGCGATATCGTCACCCTGAATGGGTCCGTTGCGGCGGCGCGTGTTACTGCCACCGCCAAAGCCGCCGCCGAACATACTGCCAAGAATGTCACCAAGGTCGCCAAAATCCGAAAATCCGCCGCTAAAGCCACCAAAGCCGCCAAAGCCGTCACCGCCGCCCATTGACGGATCGAATGCCGCGTGACCGTATTGGTCGTATTTGGCTTTTTTGGTCGCATCGGAGAGGACCTCGTATGCCTCGTTTGCTTCCTTGAATTTTTCCTCGGCCACCTTATCACCGGGGTTGGTGTCGGGGTGATACTGCTTAGCCATTTTATAATATGCTTTTTTGATCGTGCTCTCGTCGGCGTTTTTATCAACGCCCAGAACCTCGTAATAGTCTCTTTTGTTTGCCATAGGTATCCTTTCCGTTTTTTGTATCTTGCTTTTCCCTATTCACTTTGGTAAATGAACACGGAAAAGCAAAATACACCCAACGGGAAAGGCGCGGCTGCGCCTTTCCCGGTAAAGATAGTGATTGATGATTAGTTGTTGGAGTTATCCTCGTAGTTTGCGTTGTAGTAGGTGCCGTCACCGTCGGTGCCTGCCTGTGCATTGGGATCAGCACCCTGTGCGCCTGCTTGCTGATAGAGCTTTTCGGAGATCTTATAGAAGGACTTTTCAACTGCCTCGGTATCTGCCTTGATCGCTTCAACGTCGCCGCCCTTCAGGGTTTCCTTGAGCTTTTCGATTGCGGCCTTTACGGTTTCAACGTCTGCGGGATCTGCCTTGTCGCCAAGCTCGGTAAGCGTCTTTTCGCTTTGGAAGATGATACTCTCAGCGCGGTTCTTAACGTCAACCGCTTCGCGTGCTTTCTTGTCTTCCTCTGCAAATCTTTCGGCGTCCTTAACAGCTCTGTCGATGTCTTCCTTGCTCATGTTGGTGGAAGACGTGATGGTGATGTGCTGTTCCTTGCCGGTGCCCTTATCCTTTGCGGTTACGTTTACGATGCCGTTGGCGTCGATATCAAAGGTAACCTCGATTTGGGGAATGCCGCGAGGTGCGGGAGTGATACCGTCAAGAATGAAGCGGCCGAGAGTAGTGTTGTTAGCAGCCATTTCGCGCTCGCCCTGCAGAACGTGGATCTCAACAGAGGTTTGACCGTCAGCGGCGGTGGAGTAAACTTGGCTCTTCTTTACGGGAATGGTAGTGTTACGGTCGATGATGCGGTTGAATACGCCGCCGAGTGTCTCGATACCGAGAGACAGAGGTGTTACGTCGAGAAGGAGCAGATCCTTAACCTCGCCGCCAAGAACGCCGCCTTGGATTGCAGCACCGATTGCTACGCACTCATCGGGGTTGATGCCCTTGAAGGGATCCTTGCCGATGAACTTTTTAACTGCCTCTTGTACTGCGGGAATTCTGGTAGAACCGCCAACGAGGAGCACCTTATCGATTTGGTTTACAGAGAGGCCTGCATCTGCGAGTGCCTTCTTTGTGGGAACGATGCTTCTCTCAACGAGATCTGCGGTGATTCTCTCGAACTCCGCGCGGGAGAGAGTTGCTTCGAAGTGGAGAGGACCTGCAGCGGTTGCAGTAATGAAAGGCAGGTTGATAGAGGTAGAGGTCATGCCGGAAAGCTCGATCTTTGCCTTCTCTGCTGCGTCACGCAGTCTTTGCAGAACCATCTTGTCGCGGCGAAGGTCTACGCCGTTTTCTCTTTGGAACTGATCTGCCATCCAATCGATGATACGTTGGTCGAAATCGTCACCGCCGAGGCGAGTATCGCCGTTGGTTGCAAGAACCTCGAATACGCCGTCGGAGATTTCCAAAATGGATACGTCGAAGGTGCCGCCGCCAAGGTCGAATACCATGATCTTTTGGTTGGCTTCCTTATCCATGCCGTAAGCAAGTGCTGCTGCGGTGGGCTCGTTGATGATACGCAGAACCTCAAGACCTGCGATCTTACCTGCATCCTTGGTTGCCTGACGCTGTGCGTCGGAGAAGTATGCGGGAACGGTGATAACCGCTTGATTTACGGTAGTGCCGAGATAGCTCTCTGCATCAGCCTTCAGCTTTTGCAGAATCATTGCGGAAAACTCCTGAGGAGTATAGTTTTTGCCGTCGATTTCCTTCTTAAAGCCCGTACCCATCTCACGTTTAATGGAGATGATGGTGCGGTCGGGGTTTGTAATTGCCTGTCTCTTTGCGACCTGTCCTACCATTCTCTCGCCCGTTTTGGAAAATGCCACAACGGAAGGGGTGGTTCTTGCTCCCTCGGGATTGGGGATAACGATGGGCTCTGCGCCCTCGTAAACTGCTACACAAGAGTTGGTTGTGCCCAAGTCAATACCAATGATTTTTCCCATAATAAATTTCCTCCAGTTATATAAAAGTAATGTTTAACAAGTTACGTGCGACGTCAGTTTGCAACCTTAACCATCGCATAGCGGATGACCTTGTCACCCTTGCAGTAGCCCTTTTGAAAGACCTCTACGATCTCACCCTCGCCATACTGCTCATCCTCCACGTGCATAACTGCGTTGTGAAGGTTGGGATCGAACGTTTTGCATTCAATCTCCTTGACGCCCATTTTATCCATGGCATCGTCAAATGCTTTTACCGTCATTTCAAGTCCCTTGGTAACGGCTTCCATGTTATTGGACTTGCTTGCGCGCTCGAGATTATCGAGGATAGGAAGCAGGTGCGCGATGCAATCGCTGTAAGCATCTGCCCAAACGCCCTCCTTCTCTTTTGCGCTTCTCTTGCGGAAGTTATCGTACTCCGCCATCATACGCTTATATCTGTCGTTACATTCATCGCATTCAGCAGTTTTTGCTACTAATTTTTTGGTAAGCTCTGCGATTTCAGTTTCGGGCTTTTTTACTTTCTTTTTATTGTCTGCCTTTGCGGCATCCTTCGGCGCTTCGGCTTTTGCCTCATTCGCCGCGGTTTTCATTTCCTCCATCGGGTTCTCCTCCACTCATTTGTTTGCTTGTATGAATCATATTGGATATGTTGCCGCTGAGCCCCTCAAGGGTTGCAAGCACCTTGGCATAGTCCATACGCCGCGGTCCCAAAATACCAATGGCTCCCAGTGTTTTGCCGTCCTTGACGATGGGCTTGAACACCAGCGCGGAATTGTTCATCACCTTGACCTGACTTTCGGAGCCGATGAGAACGCTTACGTCTTCGGTTTCGCTTTGCGAAACGAGATTTAAGATATCCTCTTTCTTTTCGAGCGTGCCAAGCAGCCCTTGGAGCTGTGTGACGTCGCTGTATTCGGGATATTGCAAAAGTCTGTCAATGCCGCTGACACGCATCTCTCCGCGGTCGGATTCGTTTAAGAGGTCGTAAATGACCTTGATAACGTCATTTACGATGGCATTGTCGATTCCCATTTCCTTTTCGATGCGCATCATAATGGGAAGTGTGATCTGCTCTGCCGAAAGACCTACAAGGGTTGCGTTCAGCACGCGCGCAAGCTTTGTGACCGCCGCTTGTGTGAATGCCTGTGCCTCGGAGTGCAGATGCTTGCTTTTTACGTTGCCGTCGGAATCGACCGCTACCAAAATAATGTGGTCGGGATCGAGATAGATTGTATCGAATTTTTCAACACAAACCGAGTGAAGCTTTGGCTTGATGGCAATGCCCGTGTAGTTGGTCATAGCCGATGCCAGGTTGGATGCCGCCAAAAGGATTTGGTCAAGCTCCCCCATTTTGGCCTTGAGAAGCGCGTTGATCTGTGCGATCTCATTGGTAGTCATGGCGTAACGCTCAATGAGTGCGTCAACGTAAAAGCGGTAACCGAGCTCGCTGGGCACGCGGCCTGCGGAAGCGTGCGGCTGCTCGAGATAGCCCATTTCCTCAAGCTCTGCCATTTCGTTACGAATGGTTGCCGAGGAGCAGTTGATGTGCTGACTTTGCAAAATATACTTGGAGCCAACCGGCTCGCCGCCCTCAATGTGAGCATCAACGATCGCTTTTAATATTTGCTTTTTTCGCTCGCTTAATCCGCGATTTTCGTCTTTCACTGCCAATTTGCTCCTTTCTGTTGCTTTTTTCGTGTTTTTTAGCACTCGTTTTGTGTGAGTGCTAACTTACGCTATAAATTTACCACGTTTTTGTCTGTTTGTCAATGGTTTTTTCTAATAAAGTTGTGAACATTTTGTTAATATTGCACTTGAGTGCTAAAAAAAGCTCTGCCGAAGCAAAGCTCTTTTTTGCGTTTTTTGTTAAGATTCAAACTCGATTTTCCTTTGCACTTCCTTGGCATAAAAGCTTTGCAAAAGATACAGAAGAACAATGTAGCCAATAAACAAGGTGGCAATGTCGCCAATGTAATAGGTTGCCATCAGCAACCACTCGGTAGCATCGGTCGGCAGTCCCCAAAAGAAGATGTCATAATAAAGTCGGGAAAGCAATTTCAGTCCCGTGGGAATGAGAGCCGAGAAAAAGCAGAGCTTGGCAATCGGTTGTTTGAGATTGAAAAGTCCTTCTATCGGAAAGCAGTCGGCAAGCAGCTCTTCCCCACCGGCATTCTTGGAATATGTCTTATTTGCCAGCATTGGGCGACGGCAAGCAAACTCGGCCAAAAGGAGTACGCCAAGCAGTTGCAGGGCGTCCATTGCGATGCTGAACAAGGTGCTTGGGATCTCCTCGCCCAGGAGAGTCTTCCAATTCGGGAAGGACATCATTAAATATCCCACAAAGGATGCAAGGACATATCTTGCCGACGAGGCAGATGCATAAATGATGATGAAATGCTTGATCTGCTTTTTGCCAAAGCGCAGATAGATATAAATAAGGAAAGCAAACGAGCCCCAATAAAAGGAAAAATCGATGAGGGGTTCAACAAGTTCTGTGAGTAAAAACAACAGAACGGAATTGCGCCAGAGCACGTTGCTGGAAAGCAGCAGATAAATGGGCGTGTAGATAAGCGAAAGCAAAGCTACACATACGATCGCAAAGGTCAAAAAGTGTTTTCTTGCGCGTTTGATGCAAAGCTGGTCGAACAAAAGGTTTTGCACGTGGCACCTCCTAAAAAAACTACCCTATTATACCACATTCCACCGTCTTATGTCAACCTATTTGGCAATTTTTCGTCTCCCTCATATACTAATATAGAAAAATCAGAATGGGAGGTATCCTTTATGCCCTACGATAACAATGCCCTTTGCCCCTTTGACTATGCTACCCTGATGGAACGGCTCCACCGCCTTGCCGATACATATCCTTTTTTAACACTCTCGTATATAGGCACATCCATTCTTGACCGCGCCATTCCCATTTTGCATATCGGGGGCGGCGAGCGGCGTGTGCTCTACGTTGGCGCACACCACGGAATGGAGTGGATCACATCCTTGGTATTGACTCAGTTCCTCGAGGAGCTTTGCGATGCAGTTGAAAAGAAACGGCGCATCCGCGGTATTTATCCGTGCGATCTTTTGGGCGGTTATACCCTGTCGGTCGTTCCGATGCTCAACCCCGACGGAGTGGAATATCAAATTCACGGCGTGGGCGAGGACAATCCGCTGCACGAGCGGCTCTTGGAAATGAACGGCGGCAGTGAGGATTTTTCCTCTTGGCAGGCAAATGCGCGCGGCGTTGATCTCAACCACAATTACGATGCGGGATTTGCCGAATACAAGCTGCTGGAAAAGGAACAAGGCATCGGGAAAGGCGCACCCACGCGGTATAGCGGCGAGTGTGCCGAAAGTGAGCCCGAGGTGGCGGCGCTTTGCAATCTGATTCGATTTTCTGCCCCTTGGCGAGGCGTGATGACCTTGCACACACAGGGAGAGGAGATATTCTCTCCCCCCATCAAAGAGGGGCAAAAAAGCAGGGTGACGGCAAGTCGACTTGCAAAGCTGACGGGCTACAAGCTCTCGCGCGCAGAGGGGCTTGCTGCGTACGGCGGTATGAGTGATTGGTGCGCCGATGCGCTCGCAATTCCCTCTTTTACAATGGAATGCGGCAGAGGAAAAAATCCCCTGCCGATCAGTCAAGCATCTTCAATTTATACCGTCATGAGAGCCGCGCTTTTCTTATTTCCCACCGTCCTTTGATTTTTGCATTCTTTTTTACAAAAAAGAATTGCAAACACGCTATATCTATGATATAATATAATTTAATTGATAGGATCTTGGCAACCGCTTTTGCAAGGAGTGCCGTTTTCCTCGGCCGAATGGCGGCAGGCGGTGTACTTTTTGCGGGTTGCCTCACCACCGCGCAAATGCCGCTCCTGCTTGTTTTTGCTAAGCAATTCCTGCACCTGTTGCCACAGCGCAATATTGACGTGGCGAAGTCGGTCGGTGACATCCTTATGTACGGTGCTTTTGCTGATGCCAAACACCTGCGCCGCCACTCTTACGGTGGTCGCGTGCTCGATCAGGTACTCGCCAAGCACCACACAACGCTCACGCCCGGTCCAATCAGAGATCATACTGTATCCTCCTATTTGGGTTCTCTCTGTTTGATACTATGCATCGCCAAAAAAGTTTAGAAGTGATTTGATAAAAAAGGATCTGTTTTTATGTTAAAAGAAGAACAACGATTTGTCACCTCGGATATTTTAGAGGGAATGACCTCTATTTCTGCCCTGCTCAATTCGGGCAAAGAAAATGACCGCAAAATTGAAAAGGTACTGATCGACCGCACAAAAAGGAAGTCAAAAGCACCGCAGATCGGTTTTTTGACAGCAAAATCGCATGAGCTCGGCTTCCCCGTTGAGTTTGTAGATGCCGAAGAGATCGACCGCTTGGCGGTTGGTAACACCCACGGCGGCATTTTGGCACTTTGCACCGCTCGTACGATTCCCACGCTTAGCAAAGAGGATATTCTTCCCAACCGCTTTTACGTTTATCTTGAGGGCATTGAAGACCCCTATAATTTCGGTTATGCCATTCGCTCACTGTATGCGGCAGGGGTCAGCGGCATTGTTCTCCCTCCGCGCAACTGGATGACGGCGGCGGGTGTTGTTGCACGCGCATCGGCAGGGGCTTCGGAGTCACTTCCCATCTTTGAAGCCGAGGGTGAGAATGCCGTAAAGCTCTTCCGCGAGGCGGGATATTCCATTCTGTGTGCAGGTATTCGCGACTCGGTTTCTGTGTTTGATGAGAAATTCCCCTACCCCGTTTTGTTGGTGGTGGGCGGTGAGAAGCGCGGCATTTCGCGCACCCTTCTTGACGCGGCAGACCGCATCGTTCGCATTGACTACGGCCGCGATTTCAGCGGTTCTCTTTCGGCAGCATCTGCCGCAACCGTCTTGGCGTTTGAAATCTATCGCCAAAACCGCAAATAAAGTGCAAAATTCCTTGCTTTTTTTGCAAAAACAAGTGGACAAATAAAAAAATTCGTGTTATAATATAGGGTAAAGTTGATTTTTGGAGGGCTTGCGAATATGGAAATTTACAATCTTTTTCCCGGTTCGTTCGGCTCTAACTGCTATCTGCTCATCAGCGGCAATCAAGTCGCTGTGGTAGACCCCTCTGCAGATGCTGATACAATTTTGCAAAAGGTTGCCGAGAAGGGTGCGACATTGCAGTATATACTCCTGACACACGGTCACTTTGACCACATCTGCTCGCTCGATACGCTCCGCGAAAAAACGGGTGTCCCCGCCTACATTCACAAGGGGGACGCGGATATGCCCACGGATTCCCGCAAAAATGCATTTTCCATCTTTTTCGGGCAGGAACGCAGCTATCGCGCTCCCGAAAAGATACTCAATGACGGTGACGTGCTGATGCTTGGTGACGAGCAAATTCGCGTGCTCCACACACCCGGCCACACCGAGGGCTCGGTTTGCTACATGTGCGGTGAGAACATTCTCATCACGGGAGACACACTCTTTGACCGCGGCTTTGGTCGGTACGACTTATATGGCGGTGACCCCTTCAAGCTCCGCCGCTCGCTTGCGCGCCTTGCAACACTCGACCGCTCCCTTATCATCTACGCAGGTCACGGCTCTGTCACCGATCTTGAAGATGCCGTACAAAACTGCGCACTACTTTGAAAATTGTCAATTTCCACGAGAAAGGATTTATCATACTATGGATTATCAAAAGCTTGCCGCGCTTCTCTTCCCCCACGTTACCGAAACGCCTGCGGACGTAGAAGCAAAATTCCCCCCCCGTAATCTCCCGGAGGGTGCAAAGGTTACTCGTTTTGCTCCCAGCCCTACGGGCTTTGTTCACTTTGGCGGTCTGTTTCCCTCTACCATTGGCGAACGCCTCGCACATCAAAGCGGCGGTGTGTTCTATTTGCGTATTGAGGATACCGACGCAAAGCGCGAGGTTGACGGTGCAGCCGAGGGACTGATTCGCACACTTGCACACTACGGTGTTTGCTTTGACGAGGGTGCGGTGATCGGCGAGGACGGCAAGATTTGTGACAAGGGCATTTACGGCCCCTATAAGCAAAGTGAGCGCGGACCCATCTATCACGTATTTGCAAAGCAACTCGTGAGCGAGGGCAAGGCATACCCCGTATTCACCACCAAGGAAGAGCTTGAAGCAATGAACGCGGTGGATAAGAAAGCCGAGATCAAGGCAAAGGACTGGCACGAGGACCAAACCGAGCAACGTGAAAAGATGCTGGCGGCTCGCAACATCACCATCGAAGAGGTTGAAAGCAATCTCGCTGCAGGCAATCCCTTTGTTCTTCGTCTTTTGGCTGACGGCGACCCCGAAAAGAAAACTCCCTTTACCGATCTTGTTAAAGGCAAGTTGGAAATTCCCGAAAACGACGAAGATTTCGTTCTGCTCAAGTCCGACGGAATTCCCACCTATCACTTTGCACACGCAGTGGACGACCACCTAATGGGTACGACACACGTTATTCGCGGTGAGGAATGGCTCCCCAGTCTTTCCAAGCACATTATGCTCTTCCGTTACCTCGGCTTCAAGCTGCCCAAGTATCTGCACATCGCGCAAATTATGCGCCTTGACGAGAACGGCAACAAGAAGAAGCTCTCCAAGCGCGATATGGGTGCCAATATGGACGATTACAGCCGTATGGGCTACGCCCCCGCTTGCGTTTGCGAATACATTATGACTCTGCTCAACTCCAACTACGAGGAGTGGCACGCACAAAATGCGGACAAGCCCTACACCGACTTCCCCTTCAACATCAAAAAGATGAGTACTTCGGGTTGTTTGTTCGATTTTAACAAGCTCAACGACGTCAGCAAGAACGTCATCTCCCGTATGACTGCCAAAGAGGTTACCGAACAGGTTACCGCTTGGGCTCTTGAATATGATCCCGAATTTGGCCAAAAGCTTGCCGCAAAGCCGGAATTTACCGAGGCAATCTTTGCAATTGGTCGCGGTGGCAAAAAGCCCCGTAAGGATTTGGCCGTCTGGAAAGATGCAAAAGAGTATATGGGATTCTTCTATGATGACTATCTGCAGACACCCGTTTTCGATGAGAAATTCTCCGCTGACATCGTAAAGACCGCCCTGTGTAAGTTCCTGGAGAA
>JAZORZ010000041.1:0-4269 GCA_045656885.1 Eubacteriales bacterium | reverse complement strand
TTTCTTTTTTTGCGACCTGCAAGAACCAAAGTTCAAGTCGTACACGCGCTTCATTGAGCAGTGCGCGGTCACTCGAGGAGATACCCTCGGCGGCGGCGGTGCAAATGGCGGTCAGCTCGGCTTGCTCTGTTTCAGTCAGTTGTACCACGCGAGAACCAAAAGAGGGAATCGCGGCGGCAAAAAAGGAAAGATTGCGTACGTGCGGCGCACTTCCAAACTCCGACCAAATGCGGTGGAACTCATTGGGTGCGTGCAAAAGGATCTGCCCCTCAGAGAGGGTGTGCACTTCCTCACCGGCGGTAATGCCTACTGTACCTTCTTCCACAAAGACCAACTCGTAAAATGGGTGACATTCACCGCTAAAGTTGTGGTCGCGGTCAAAATGACGGTCAAGCGAGCAATGAAACGCCAGAATATCGGCGCTGCGTGCAATGCCGCAATCGTTGAGCGGTACGGCATGATTTTCGTGAGAGTTTTTGGCTGTTTTCAAAGGTTTTATGTCCATTTCTATATATCTATTCATATTTGGATATATTATAATATAATCATAGCACAACACGGGGGCAAAGTCAATAGGTTTTGTTCCATTTTCATACATTTTCGCACAAAAAATCAACGAGAAAGGATACAAGAGAATGAATCCAATCCTAAACGTACTTGAGCAGTTCGGCATTGATGCCGCGGCAATTCCGCACGGCAACGGCCACATCAACAACACTTTTTTGGTGGATTGCAAGCCACGTGTTATTTTGCAACGCATCAACACAAGCATTTTCAAAAATCCTGCCGAGGTAATGGGCAACATTATGGCGGTGACCGCATATCTGCGTCAAAAAATTGCCGCAAACGGCGGAGATCCCGAAAGAGAAACCATGACCTTTTTGACCACCAAAGAGGGCTTGCCTTACTACAAAACTGCCGAGGGCGACTACTGGCGCGCTTGCTATTTTGTAGAGGATACAGTCTGCCTTGAGGTTGCAAAGAGTCCCGAGGATTTTGCCGAGGTTGCACACGCATTCGGCCGTTTTCAAAAGATGCTGGCGGAGTTCCCCGCAGACCGTCTTGCCGAAACGATTGCGCGTTTTCACGATACCCCCAACCGTTTTGCACAGCTTGAAGAAGCCATTGCCGCCGACCGTGCAGGTCGCGTTGCATCGGTCGAAGCCGAAATCGCACTCTGCCGCAAGTTCCAAAAGTATGCATCCCTGATTGTTGACGGCATTGCCGATGGAAGTGTTCCGCTCCGCGTAACGCACAACGACACCAAGCTCAACAACGTGCTCCTTGATGCCACCACGCGCAAGGGAATTTGCGTTATCGACCTTGACACCGTTATGCCCGGCTCGCTCCTTTACGATTTTGGCGACGCGATGCGCACGGGTGCATCGACGGGTGCCGAGGACGAAACCGATCTCGATTTGGTACAATTCGACCTTGCCAAGTTTGAGGCATTCACCGCCGCATTCCTTGAGGAGCTCGGCGACAGTATGACAGAGAGAGAGCGCGAGCTTCTGCCTTATTCCGCGCTCATCATCACCCTTGAGCAGGCAACGCGCTTCTTGGCCGATCACATCAACGGTGACCTCTATTACCACATCCACCGCGAGAACCACAACCTCGACCGCGCACGCACCCAACTCAAGCTCGTCTGCGAAATTGAAAAGCTTTTGCCCAAAATGCAAGAGATTGTAGAAAAGTATTAAAAAGAATGCAGGGGGAAACTTTTTGAAAAAAGTTTCCCCCTGCACCCCTTCAAAAAACTCTCTAACAAAAATTCCAGAAGGAAACTCTGCAGATACGGATAGACAGTCGGCGCGAGCGCACGCTCGCTCTTGCTCTCGCTAACTCGCAGGCGCCACCAAGACCCTGCTCGTTAAGAGCGTTGATTTGCTTTGGCGCGGGAGTACCAAGGCACTCCCCTACCGGTTGTTTTTTAGATAAGTTGAATTCTGCAAGTAAATGACAATTTTTTGGTAGGGGAGGGGCTTGCTCCTCCCGAAGGTCAACGCATATCGTGCACAAAAATGGGCAATTCGTAAATCGCCCATACGAACAAATTTTAACACAATTTGTAGGGGGCGACGTCCTCGACGCCCCGAAAACGAGCGGTTATTGTGCACAAAACGGGAGGAGCAAGCCCCTCCCCTACGAGATGTCTTCGTTTGTTACAGAGCAAACGTTTTGTTCCTACAATTTTACCGGGTGTAAAAATCAACCGGTAGGGGAGTGCCTTGGTGCTCCCGAAAGCAAACGCATATCGCCAAAAAAGACGGGCGATTCGTGAATCGCCCCTACAATAAAATTTCAAAAAACATCGTAGGGGCGACCATTGGTCGCCCGCTTTTTGTCAACGAAAAAAGCCCCGCGCAAGGCGGGGCAGGAGTCAATTATTTAAGAGTTCTTGAAAATCCGCTCTTTCTTGTAAAACGCTGAAAACTTTATTTTCCAGCATCTCCAATTTCCAATAATCAAGACAAGAGGTTTCAACACGGGAATTTGCATAATCATCGGGGCATTTTTCAAGCAACAAACACGTAAAATTTCCTTTCTTGTCATCTACAACTTTATCGTAGTCAATCGCATATTGTTTTGCTTTTGCAAGTTGATCTATTGCTTCTTCGTAATTATTGTCCGCTACTGCCAATTCGGCACGGTTCATGCTGATTGAAAACATATCGTGGTTAAATCCGCCAAAGTTGTTGTCATCAATGATAATTCGCAAAATTGCTTCTTCTGCCTCAAGCGCTTTTTTTACATAACGCTCATCCTCGTTATTATACCACATCTTGTACAGCGCTCCGCTCAATTCCCCTAAGCATTTTTTGATTGCTTGTTGGAGAAGTGTAGTTAGCTCATCTCCTTTGAGACAAACGGCGAGTAAAGATTCTCGGCTTGTTTCGGGTGCTTCCGGATACATAAGAGCATATTTTTTCGCCTCATCAATTTTGTTCAAACTTTTGTAAACATATACAAGACCGGATATTGCCTCGTTGCGCAGATATGGATCGTTGCAATTTTCAAGTATCACCAAATGATGGTGCAGCGAGCTTTCAAGCAATTCCTTTTCTTTTTTTGTTCCCATGTATTTTACGCTATATCCCACATACCACTCGTTACTTGCCAACCAATGCAAATATCGAAAATCACCGGGATATTCCGCCACTGCTTGACGTGCAATTTCCAAATCTTCTTCGTGGTCTTTTTTCCAAAATTCGTGAAATTCGGCATCAAAATATGCTTTTCTGGCATCTGCAATTTCAGGAGTCAGACCGAGTAATTCATCAGCCGAAACGTGAAGCAATTTGGTCAAGGGTCCAATCAAAGATAGATCAGGGCTCGACAGTCCACACTCCCATTTGGAAACCGCTTGATAGGAAACGCAAAGATAGTCTGCAAGCTTTTCTTGCGTTAAATCATTCTTTTTGCGTAATGCTTTAATTCTTTCGCCAATGGTCATAAGTTCACCTCACAAAAATGATTGAATCCGGATTCTGGTTTTATTATAACACATAGCATCCCTCAATACAATAACTTGTTTTTCGAGACGTAATGCAACCTGCGGTTGAGTTTTGAAAAAATGGATTTTATCGTAGGGCGGGGGCTTGCTCCCGCCGCCAAGAAAGTTTATGTGAACAAAATGGCGGGAGCAAGCCCCCGCCCTACGCTCAATGCTCAATATAATCGTATACGCCGCCATCGGTTGCCTGTTTCTAACGAATGTAAGAAAAACAAAGCCACTGTCTGTCATCCTGAGCGAAGTCGAACTTTCACCGAGTGAAGAACGAGGTGAAAGCGCAAGGTGAAGCCGCAGCGGGATCTCCTAACAAGTTTGGGTGGCTTTCTGTATCGATGTAACATCCCATCGGTAAGCCACCGAATTTTCAAACGAGATCCCGCTTCGCCTATGGCTCGCGCTTTTTCCTCGCTAATCGCTCATAAAAAGTTCGACAAGCTCAGGATGACAGGTTGACGGTTTATTTGGTTTTCATTTTTTGCTTTTGATAATCTTATTTTTAATAATCCCTTCAAAATCCGAAAAAAATTCTCTCACCCTATTGCAAAGGGGATTTTTTTATGTTATACTATAAGTAATAAAATATATCTTATCAAGAGTAACGTAGTGACAGGCACGATGATGTTACAGCAACCTGCTTTCCCGAGTAAGGTGCTAAATCCTGTTAGATGAGAGCCAAATGCTCCGTCACCGCGGAGTTTTTTTGTTGTCAAAAAAGATATGTTTTAGAGAATAAACATATTTACGAGGAGTAA
>JAZORZ010000040.1:0-10266 GCA_045656885.1 Eubacteriales bacterium | reverse complement strand
GGATCGCGATTTTTGGGCGGTCTGCATTTGAGAATATTGGCGATGTAAACGTCTTTACGCTCAATATCCACGGCGTAAAGGAATTTATCAAGCAACTGTCCGGCTCTTCCAACAAAGGGAGTGCCGGTCAAATCCTCTTGCTCGCCGGGGGCTTCACCAACGAACATCAAATCGGCATTGGGATTGCCCACGCCAAACACCAACTTGGTGCGCGTTTCGCCAAGCGCACATTTTTGACAAGTCGCACAAGACTGTGCCAATTCGTCGAGATTTGCATATTTACAAGGTTCCATTATTTTTCTCCTTGAAAATGATAAAATCAATATTTTGCAGGGTGATCGGTAATGCCTTCGCGCTCGGCGGCAGGACCTTCGCAATGGAGCGTATAGTTGCCGCTTTTGAGGACTGCAACAAGCTCTTCACTCGTGCGAATAGCGGCACTTGTCAAAATACCGCCGTATCCGTGCTGATCGGGGTTGTGAAAATCACTGCCCGAGGTGCGAATGAGTCCGTATTGCTTTGCCCAAGCATCGGCAACGGGATTGCGACCGTCGTAGCTGGGCGTGCCGTTAAAGGTCTCCATGCCGTCAATATCACGCGGATTGACAATCACGATTCCATTGCGGAAGGGATGCGCCTGCACCACCAAAAAGCCGTTTTCACGGGCGATGGGGGTAAAGCTGCGCAAAGTCATTTTGTGCAAATCGGGATTCTCGCGCAAAAAATCCTCGGTAATGCCGTAGATGAGATAATCATTGATGCTACCTACAAAGCGAAGCTCACAACCGAGAATAACGTTGAGTCGGTCACCCGCACTCTCGCGCATCAGGTAGTAGGGGCGCATGTAGTAGTCCATCTTTTCTTGCCACGAGCCCGAAAGATTATCAATCACGTAGTCGCAGTAGTGATTGGTGATTACGAGCGAGGTGTAGCCCTCAGCGATAAAGCGCTCCGCAACCTCGGGGGCGGTGACGTGTCCGCAAGGGCTTACCTCACTTGTGTGAGCGTGAAGCTCGGTTTTGAATTGCATTATTTTACCTCAATGATAGAAGCATCCCACATTTCGGGTGCCTCGTAGCCAAGCAGATTGACTGTGGTAGCGGCTACGTTGGAAAGGCCAAAGGAGCCGTCAAGCTTTACGGTGTAATGCTCTTTTGCACTTGTATTATCGTAAACGATGCAGGGAACGGGATTGAGGGTGTGGCTTGTCTTTGCCTTGTAGTTGCCGTTCTTGTCGGCCTTGGGCAGTCCCGACTTCTTGTCCATTTCGTACATTTCATCAGCGTTGCCGTGGTCAGCAGTAATGAGGGCTACGCCGCCGAGTGTATCGAGAACGGGCAGGATTCTGCCGAGCTGAAGGTCAAGTGCTTCCATCGAGCAACGGGTTGCCGCGAGAGAGCCGGTATGACCTACCATATCGCCGTTGGGGAAGTTTACGCGCAGATACTTGTACTTGCCGCTCTTGAGGCACTCAATGAGCTTATCTGTGATCTCTGCACACTTCATCCAGGGGCGTTGCTCAAAGGGGACAACGTCAGAGGGGATCTCAATGTAGTCCTCAAGCTCTTCGTCAAACTTGCCCGACTTGTTGCCGTTCCAGAAGTAGGTTACGTGACCGTACTTTTGTGTTTCGGAAATTGCGAGAACGGGAACGCCCATAGCGGCAACATACTCGCCCATGGTGTTGGTGATTTCGGGGGGAGATACAAGATACTTGTTGGGAATATGAAGGTCGCCGTCGTACTCGAGCATACCTGCGTAAACAACTGCGGGAACGCGAACGCGGTCGAACTTATCAAACTCACCTGCGGGAGCGTCAAACGCCTTGGAGATCTCAATGGAGCGGTCACCGCGGAAGTTGTAGAAGATGACGCTGTCGCCGTCCTCAACGGTGCCAACGGGCTTGCCGTCCTCGGCAATGACGAATGCGGGCAGGTCTTGGTCAATGACCTTGAGCTCATCGCGGTAGCTTTGTACTGCTTTAGCCGCGCAGCAGAACTGACGGCCCTCGCCGAGCACGTGAGTCTTCCAACCCTCTTCAACCATCTTCCAGTTTGCCTCGTAGCGGTCCATGGTGATCTGCATACGTCCGCCGCCCGATGCAATGCGCGCGTCAAAGCCGTCACCGTTCAGGGTAGCAAGGAAATCTTCAAAGGGAAGAATGTAATCAAGAGCAGAGGTCTCACCAACGTCACGACCGTCGAGGAGAATGTGAATGCGAACGGTGGAAACTCCCTCAACCTTTGCTTGTTTCAGCATTGCCTTGAGATGGTCGATGTGAGAATGCACGTTACCGTCGGAGAATAGACCGAGGAAGTGCAGGGTAGAGCCGTTTGCCTTAACGTTGGCAATCAGCTCCTGCCAAGTAGCAGATGCAAACATCTTGCCCGACTCGATGGAGTTGGAAACCAGCTTTGCGCCTTGTGCAAATACTTGACCGGCACCCAGAGCATTGTGACCAACCTCACTGTTACCCATATCATCGTCAGAGGGAAGACCAACAGCGGTGCCGTGTGCCTTCAATGTTACCATAGGGTAGTTCTTCATCAGCGCATCAAGATTGGGGGTGTATGCGCCTGCAACGGCGTTAGAAACGGTATCGGGAGCAAGACCTACACCGTCCATAACGATGGTGAGCACAGGGCCTTGCACGCCGCTAAAATTCTTTAATTTTTCAAGCTTTTTTGTCATTTTTTTATCCTCCAAATATTTGTCGGCTTCAAAATAGCCATAATTCAACATGATATATTATACCGCAAAAAAACGCAAAGTGCAATAGGTTTTGCATATCTTTTTTATTGAAAATAAAAAAACGATAAAAAAGCCCCGCACAGGGCGGGGCGAGGATTTATTCTGAGAGCAATGTTTCAATTTCTTTTCGTTGTTCGTTTGTGTACTCATAAACGGTAGCTTTGAACCATTTGTTTTCAATGAAATCTTCTGCAAAAGCATCCATTACTTTTAGTGCGATCCTAAACTGAGAATTGGCTTTTTCGATTTCGCCGGTTTCTTTCAAATGCTTACCTGCGACAATCAGCATATTAATCAAGTCTTCTGCAGAAATATTTTTCTGCTTTTGTGCCGCCTCATAGCTATCCTCTCCGCCTAAAAGGGATGCCATCAATTCCAATTTAGAAAAATAAATTTCGGGTATAACTTCAAGAGAGGGCTTTATCAGATCATTTTGTCCGTTTTTCTTATAGCACATTGCAAGTATTCTGCAAGCATCGTATTTAACAGAATCATCCTTAGTGGATTCAATAAGTGTTTTGCAAAGTGTTATCGTATCTTCAATTTTTTCTTGAAAATACAACGAATACAACAAGTTATTTAATATGATTTCATTTCCGGGAAATCTCTGCAATCCTTCGCGCAAAATAGCTTCTGACTTAGGAGTATCAGCAAAGCGATATTTATATGCTTCATCACAAATCTCGTCTATCTGTTTTTCCATTTCAAATACGTTGAAATCAAAAAGCTCATCTGTCGAAACACCGAAAAATGAAGCGATGGCAGGTATCATGGTCACGTCTGGCATCGTGTTGCCGTTTTCCCATTTGGAAACAGCTTGAAAAGATACCCCAAGATAGTTTGCAAATACCTCTTGCGAGATATTTTTCTGCTTTCGCAGAGATTTTATTTTTTCTCCAAGTTTAATCATAGTTGTTCCTCCAAAATGTTTTGAATGTGCGCTCATCCTGATATCATTATAACACATCTTTACCAAAATGCAATAACTCATTTGGGGAGAATTTTTCTCTTGTGGGTTGAATTTTATAAATTTGTGGATATAACCTTACATTTATCCTTGACAATTGGAATAGAATGTGATAAAATACAAATACATCTGATGATGTTACTTAAAATTGTGAGGAGGATTTACAATGGATTTTATTAGAAACTTTTGGCCTACACCTTTCAAAATTAAGCGTGGCGATCTTACATCTTTCCTTATTCAACTGATTATTTTCTTGGTAATTTGTTGTGTAGTGGGCTTTGTAATCGGCTTGCTTGCTAAGTTGCCCATTATTGGCATCGTTTTTGGCATTCTGGGTGCTTTGATTGAAATTTACAGCATTGTTGGTGTTGTTCTTTGTATTTTGAAGTTCTTGGGTAAAGTATAATAATCAAACTTATTGAAGAATCATCCGCTAACATGAAGAAGCGGATGATTCTTCTCATCTTTTTTAAAAAAATTCAAACTTTTTTCAAAAAAGGTATTGCAATTTGCAAAAGTTTGTGGTACAATATAGCAGTATATGGATGAAGCAGTGCACACCCTCTCAGGTGCCGCTTTGAAATATCAGTTATTCGAATTTCAAATCTATTAGGGAGGTAAAAAAACTATGCCGAACATCAAATCTGCAAAGAAGAGAGTTAAGGTTATCGAAACCAAGACCCTTCAAAACAAGATGCACCGCAGCGCGCTCAAGACTGAAATGAAGAAGTACGATGCAGCTCTTGCATCCGGTGACATGGCAGCCGCACAAGCAGCTTACAAGGAAGCTGTTAAGAAGGTTGACCAAGCAGCCGCTTACGGAATCATCCATAAGAACGCAGCAGCTCACAAGAAGAGCCAGTTCACAAAGAAGCTCAACGCGCTGAACAAGTAATCAAAAAAAGAACAAAGTCCTAACCCAACTTTGTCTCAGGATAAAACAGTATGGAAGTTTCCGTGCTGTTTTTTTCTGTTTTTAGAGAGATAATTGACAAATGTCTTGATTTGTGATACAATAGGAAAAAGAGATTGACGGGAGGGGCATGCAATGCTGTTTCACAATATCGCAGAATTGATAGGAAAAACGCCGCTCATGGAGGCGCATAACTTTGCCGCAGCATATGCTGACGGTGCACATTTGCTTTGCAAATTGGAGTGCTTTAACCCTGCAGGCAGTGCAAAGGATCGCGTAGCCCTTTCTATGCTCGACGATGCAGAGGCACGCGGACGCATCAAAGAGGGCGCCACCGTCATCGAACCCACAAGCGGCAACACAGGCATCGGTTTGGCGGCTCTTTGTGCCCGTCGCGGATACCGCCTGATTCTCACAATGCCCGACAGTATGAGTGCCGAACGTCGCGCACTTCTTGCCGCCTACGGCGCCGAAATCGTCCTGACAGACGGTGCACTTGGAATGACGGGCGCTGTTGCAAAAGCAAAAGAGCTTGCCGAACAAATTGAAAATAGCTTTATTCCGTCGCAGTTCGATAATCCTGCCAATCCACAAGCACACTATACCACAACAGGTCCCGAAATTTGGGAGGATTGTGAAGGCAAAATTGATGCCTTTGTGGCAGGCGTTGGAACAGGTGGAACACTCTCGGGAGTTGGTAAATACCTGAAAGAACAAAACCCCGATTGTCGCATTGTCGCCGTAGAGCCCGCAACCTCGCCCTTGCTTTCCAAGGGATATGCAGGCGCGCACGGATTGCAGGGTATCGGCGCGAATTTTGTACCCGAAAACCTTGATAAAGACATCATCGACGACATCATCACCGTAACCGATGAGGACGCCTACCGCGCAGCCCGAACCTTTGCCACTACCGAGGGACTCCTCGTCGGCATTACCTCGGGCGCGGCTCTTCACGCCGCCGCAGAGCTTGCAAAAACGATGCCCAAAGGCGCGCGTATCGCGGTTCTTTTGCCTGATACAGGGGAGAGATATTTGTCTACACCACTCTTCAAAAAATAATAAGAAAAGGGATAGCAAACGCTATCCTTTTTGATTTTGCGGGAGGAGCAAGCCCCTCCCCTACGAAGTGAATGATGATAGGTAGGGGAGTGCCTTGGTGCTCCCGAATTGTTTCTAATCAACTCTCTTAGCGATCAGGGTCTCGGTGGCTCCTGAGAGCTCGCGATAGCCAAAGCGAGCCCTGCGCTCGCGGCGACTGTCTGTTCGTAAACTGACGAGTCTATTTAGGTATTATTTGTGCAAAAGTCCTTGAAGGGGGGGGGGGGGAAACTTCTCTCAAGAAGTTTCCCCCACAAAATCCTTATTCTTCAACTTTTGGTGTTTTCGACAAGCCTAGAGCAATTTCCTCGTCGGTAGGCGTGTAGTCAAGCATTTTGCCGTCGTGGAATTTTTCATAGGACATCATATCAAAGTAGCCGGTGCCGGTCAGGCCAAAGACGATGACCTTTTCCTCGCCGGTTTCTTTGCACTTAATGGCTTCGTCCATCGCCACTTTGATGGCGTGAGAGCTTTCGGGAGCGGGCAGAATACCCTCAATGCGCGCAAAGTATTCGGCGGCGGCAAAGACCTCGGTTTGCTTGACCGTGCGCGCTTCCATAAGTCCCTCATCATAAAGTTCGGAGAGAACAGAGCTCATACCGTGGAAGCGCAATCCACCCGCGTGTGTAGCGGCAGGAATAAAGCCGCTACCAAGGGTATACATCTTGGCGAGAGGACAAATGCGGCCTGTGTCGCAGTAATCGTAAACGTACTTGCCGCGAGAGAGGGAAGGACAGCTTTCGGGCTCAACGGCGATGAATTGATAATCCGCCTCACCGCGCAGCTTTTCACCCATAAAGGGAGCAATCAAGCCGCCCAAGTTGGAGCCGCCACCCGCACAACCGATGATGACGTCTGCCTTCACACCGTACTTTTCAAGCGCCGCTTTGGTCTCCATACCAATGACCGATTGATGAAGCATAACCTGAGACAGAACACTGCCGAGCACGTAGCGGTAGCCCTCGTTTTCGGATGCCACCTCAACCGCCTCGGAGATAGCGCAACCCAAGCTGCCCGTCGTTCCGGGGAACTCCTCGAGAATTTGACGACCAACGCGCGTGGTATCGGAGGGGGAAGGGGTAACGCTCGCACCGTAGGTGCGCATCACTTCACGGCGGAAGGGCTTGAGCTCATAAGAGGATTTGACCATAAATACCTTGCAGTCAAGGCCAAAGTAGGAGCAAGCCATCGAAAGAGCCGTGCCCCATTGACCTGCACCCGTTTCGGTGGTAACGCCCTTGAGTCCTTGCTCCTTTGCATAGTACGCTTGCGCGATTGCGGAGTTGAGCTTGTGGCTGCCGCTGGTGTTGTTGCCTTCAAACTTGTAGTAGATGTGTGCGGGCGTGCCGAGCTTCTTTTCAAGACAGTAAGCGCGAACAAGCGGTGCAGGGCGGTACATTTTATAAAAATTGAGAATTTCCTCGGGGATGGGAATGTAGCGGTTGGTGTCGTCAAGCTCTTGCTTTACAAGCTCCTCGCAAAAGACCTTGCCGAGCGCCTCTGCTGTGATGGGCTTGCCCGTTGCGGGATCAAGCAGGGGAGCAGGTTTCTTTACCATATCGGCACGCACGTTATACCAATCGCGCGGCATTTCGCTTTCTTCCAAATAAATCTTGTAGGGAATCTCTTTTTGTGCCATAACGTTCTCCTTTCGTGAGGGCAAAAAACAAAAAACGCCCCAAAACCTCTCGGTTATAGGGACGAAAAATTCGCGGTGCCACCCTCATTGAAGCCAAAGCTTCCACTTTTCGCATACGGTAACAGATTATATGCGGCGCGTGTGGTAACGGGAGCGCACCCCGTCGAGGCCTACTGATGTATAAATACACGTTCGGTTCGCCCTTGAAAGCCCATTCGCCAAGTCACTCTTACCGCAATTCCACCACCTGCGGCTCTCTGTAAAAGCTTTGAACTCGGTTACTCTTCTTTCGCATCGGTTTATGATGTTGCTAATAGTATACCCCCATTTCGCCCTTTTGTCAATAGGGTATAAGAAAAAAACGCAGGTTTTTTGACATAAATATTGTTTTGGATGAAATTCTGTGTTATAATGAAACCAACAAAGACTGCAACAAGGAATTAGGAGGCGCTTATGAAAAAAATGATACCTGTTTTCTCTCCCATCATCGTCGGCTTGTTTGGCGGACTGTTTGTAGAATGTGTAATGCATTTGCTAGCCGCAATGATGTCTCCGTTTTTTGATTCAGTGCACGCTCCCATTCTAATTTCCCTGATACTGATCGCAATTTTATCGGCACTCTTTGTGGCCTTGATGGCGGTCGCCAATGTTGCATACTTGATTAATCTGAACAACACCAAGAGGGCAAAGCTGATCGCCGCTTTGGAAGCTCTCGCCGCCCTCGTGCTTTTCTTCGCATCCTGGAGCATTTGGGAGGTTGTCGTCAGCAATTTGCATAATCTGTTCTAATTTACATTTGGAGAGTAAGTGGAATGATAAAAATAATAGACACATATCCGCAAATCGATTCCTTGTTTGCAAGCAAGCAATTCAACTTTGAAGGATGGAAATTATACATCAATTCTCTATATAATCAATCTGCCCAGATTTTTATCGATGACTTAAAAGAATGTTTGAATAGCGGTAGCTATGTATACGAAAGGGATATTTTGCCAATTATCAATGCTGTTTATGAACACCCACGCCTGGCAATTTTATATTCTTCGTTTTGCAAAGTTACAAAAAACTTAAATCAAAAGGTTATTGATCGATTTGGATGTGAATTGAATATCGATATCGTTTTATACGTTGGACTTTGCAATGCTGCAGGATGGGTGACAAATATCAACGGTAGGGATGTCATCCTGTTAGGAATAGAAAAGATACTTGAGCTGGATTGGTGTGATGAGGACTCTATGCGCGGACTGATTTACCACGAATTGGGGCACGTATATCATAAGCAATACGGTATCCTTGATCAGCAGGGAACTAACAGCTGCGAGGACTTCGTTTGGCAGCTGTTTACAGAGGGCATAGCAATGTATTTTGAGCAGTTTTTGGTAAATGATTTTCATTATTATCACCAAAATAAAGATGGTTGGTTACATTGGTGTGACTATCACCTTAATCAAATATTGAAGGATTTTCACAATGACTTGCCAACCATGACGAAGTTTAATCAAAGATATTTTGGTGATTGGGTAAACTATAACGGAAAAGGGGATGTCGGATATTATCTTGGAACAAAATTCGTTCAACAGATTTCCAACAAATACGACTTTGAGCAGTTGATCAATCTGCCCATCAATACTGTTTATCGGGAATACGCATCCTTTGCAAAACAGAAATTATAAATCAAGCATCTACTCTTGTAGAAACTTCAAATTCTATACTTTGTGTGTGTTCGTAAATCTAAGCGACGAATATACCCCCTGACAGATATCACAATCTGTCGGGGGTTTTATTACACAGAAATCAAGAGTTTCATCACAAAATAAGATATTTACAAAGATGCAAATTCGTGCTATAATCATATCGAAAGCTTTCAAAACAATTGATTTAAGGAGATAAACATGAATCAAACAGTTTTTGCGGAGAATATGAAAAAACTCCGCCAAGCAAAAAAGTATACGCAAGAGCAGGTTGCCGAAAAGCTTTGCGTCAATTCGCAAACCGTTTCGCGCTGGGAGTGCGCCGCAACGCTCCCCGACGTGCTGATGCTCCCCGAAATCGCCAATCTTTATGGCGTTCTTGTGGATGATCTTTTCAAAAAGCAATCCATCGCTTATGAAAACTATGCCGAACGCCTTGCCGCCGCTTATGAACTCAGCGATGACCCCGAGGACTTCTTTAGATGCCGTATGGAATACGAAAGAATGTTGAAGGATGGGGAATTATCTATCAATGGTAAATGGATCTATGCCACTATCTACCACCAAATGATGTATTTCTGCAAAGAAGAGGCAATTAAGTGGTATGATGCCGTTTTGGCAGATGATAAAGATAAGGACCTGCACCCCTATCGCCGTGCCGCATCTATGAAGATGGGATTGCTATTTTACATGGGGAAAGGTGAGGAGGTTATCAAAGAGCAGGAAGCAAAATTCGATGCTGCCGACAAGCCCTTAGAGCCAAGAGAATGGGTGTTGCTGATGGATGCTTATGCTTTTAACAAGCAGTATGAAAAAGTTTATGAGATCTATCGCCGTGCCATTGAAATTTACCCCAATAATTGGGAGATTTATATCTGTGGTGGAGATGCTTGCGGAGAACTGGGAAGATATGACGAGGCGTTTGCCTGCTTTGAAAAAGCCGAAGAAATCGGAACTCCGTTTTGTGATGGAAAGGATTTGATGGCACATTATTACGAAGAGCAGGGCGAATATCAAAAAGCGTATGATACCCATATGGAGATCGCGACGATTTACCGTCAAAGGGGCTTTGAATTTGAAGCTGATATACACCTGAAAGGCGCCAAAGACTTAAAGGAAAAGATGGGCAAATAAACCATTTTATTTACAAAAATCCCAGGCAGGACAAAAACTGGCGGGGGGGCATCCTTTTACTACCTCCTCCACA
>JAZORZ010000039.1:0-40957 GCA_045656885.1 Eubacteriales bacterium | reverse complement strand
GTATTCTCCCGATGAGAAACCTTAACCAAGATGAGCTTTTGGAATATTTGTGCCAAGGGCTGTTGACTCTGCAAACTCCGGAGGAGTGCCGCCACTTTTTGGAGGATCTTTGCACCACCTCAGAATTGCAGGAAATGTCGCGCCGTCTTCTTGCCGCAAAAATGCTGATGGATAACCATATTTATACCGAGATTGCTTCGCAAACGGGACTTTCTACCGCTACCATCAGCCGTGTAAACCGTTGCATCAAGTACGGCAGTGAGGGCTACGTTAAGGTTTTGGACAGACTTAACAGAAAGGCGCATCGCTGATGAGTGGTTGTGAAGGCTACGAAGCCATTGCTCGCGTTTACGATAAACTAAACGCCGAAATTGATTATGTCGCTTGGGCTGACTTTTTTGAAAGCACCTTTGACCGCTATCTGCCCTCTCGCCCCGAGCTTGTTCTTGACCTTGCCTGCGGCACAGGCAGAATGACTCTTGAGCTTGCCGCACGCGGTTATGATATGATTGGTGTTGACGGCAGTGCCGATATGCTTGGCGAGGCACTTTTACAAAATGACGGTCGTTATAATATTTTGTGGTTACAGCAGGATATGCGCTCCTTTGAGCTCTACGGCACGGTTGGTGCAGTGAGTTGCTGCTTGGATAGCTTGAATTATCTGCTCACCCCCGAGGATCTTGCAAAATGCTTTGCAACCACGCACAACTATCTCGACCCCGACGGACTGTTCCTCTTTGATATGAACACGCCTTACAAGTTTGAGCACACCTATGGCAACAATGCCTACGTGCTTGAAGATGAGCTCGTGTGGGAGGACGACGACAGATCCGCCATCTATTGCGGTTGGCAAAACACCTATCACCCCGAAACGGGACTGTGCGACTTTGATCTTTCCCTTTTTGAAGAGGATGCAGACGGTCGCTACCGCCGCTCGGACGAGCATCAGGTTGAGCGTTGTTATGACCTTGAAACCGTAAAAAAACTTCTTGCCGATGCAGGTTTTGAGTTGCTTGGCGTTTTTGGCGGATTTGATTTCTCCTCTCCCGCCCCCAACTGCGAGCGTTGGTATTTTGCCGCTCGCGCCATCAAAAAATAATTTTTCTAAAAGGAATTTATTATGTCTTCGACTATTTTGCGCGCTATGACCTCGGACGGCAGTGCACGTATTCACGTGATCAACTCCACCGAAATCGTAAATGAGGCCATTCGCATTCATCATACCTCTCCCGTGGCAACCGCCGCGCTCGGAAGACTCCTTACGGTCACCTCGCTCATGGGCTGTATGCTCGGTGAGAAGACCGACTCCATTACCGTCAGTCTCAAGGGTGACGGACCTGCAGGTACGGTGCTTGCCGTTGCAGACTATATTGGCAACGTGCGCGGCTACATTCAAAACCCCGCAGTTGACCTCCCCCTCAAGTCCAACGGAAAGCTTGACGTTGGCGGTGCAGTGGGCGAGGGTTACCTCAACATTATTAAGGACATTGGCACAAACGAGCCCTACCACGGCTCTATCGAACTTGTCAGCGGTGAGGTGGCAGAGGATATTGCCGCCTACTATGCACAAAGCGAGCAGGTACCCACAGTGTGTGCGCTCGGCGTGCTTGTGGATACCGATCTTTCCTGCCGTGCGGCAGGCGGCGTGCTCATTCAGCTGCTCCCCTTTGCAGACCCCGAAACGGTGGATCAGCTTGAAAAAAATCTTCCTGCGCTCTCCAACGTGTCGGCTCTGTTTGACAAGGGCCTTGCTCTGGAGGAGATCGCATCGATTGCGCTTAAGGATATTCCCTTTGACATTTTTGACGAGCTTGATGTGGATTACCGTTGCAACTGCAATCGCGAGCGCACCACAAAGGCACTGATCTCACTTGGCAAAGATGACTGCCTCTCACTTCTTGATGAGCAACTTGCCGAGGGCAAGAGCGATAAGCTTGAGGTGACCTGCCGTTTTTGCGACTCTAAGCAATACTACGGCAAGAGTGACATTGAAGCAATGTTCGACCAAAATTGAAATTCAAAAAATATAACATAAATTAAAAAGGAGACCCACTATGTATCGTATTGGTATCGACTTGGGCGGCACAAACATTGCCGCAGGTATTGTAAACGAGGAATTTAAGATTGTTGCAAAGGCAAGCGTTCCCACTCGCGCGGAAAGAGCCGCAGAAGAGATCGTTGCTGACATCGCCGCTCTTTGCAAAAAGGTATGCGCTGATAACGGCATCGACATGAGCGAGATTGCATCGGTTGGTATCGCTTCCCCCGGCATTGTAAGTGATGAAAGCGGTGAGGTGATCTATGCAAACAACCTCCCCTTCAGCCATCTTCCCATTCTTCCCATGCTCCGCGAAATGCTCCCCATCAAGGAGTTCCACATTGAAAACGACGCAAACGCTGCTGCTTGGGGCGAAGCCATTGCAGGCGCGGCAAAGGGTGCAAAATCCTCTGTTATGATCACACTCGGCACAGGTGTTGGCGGTGGCGTTATCACCGACGGCAAGGTGCTCAAGGGCTTTAACTCCGCAGCAGGCGAGCTCGGCCACATTGTTATTTCGGTTGGCGGCCGTCAATGCTCTTGCGGCAGACGCGGCTGCTGGGAAGCGTACTCCTCGGCTACCGGTCTGATTAGAACCACCAAGGAAAAGCTCGAAGCTTGTGCAGCAGAGGGTCGCGAGACCGTTATGACCAAGCTCGTAGCAGATGCCGGCAAGGTTAGCGGTCGCACCGCGTTTGACGGTATGCGCCTTGGTGACGCGGCAGCTACTGAGGTTGTTAATGAGTACATCGACTATCTCGCAAGCGGTCTTGCCAGCATGATCAACATTGCACAACCCGAGGTTCTCTCTATCGGCGGCGGCATCTCCAACGAGGGTCAATACCTCCTCGATCTGGTTGTTCCCAAGGTTCTGCCCCAAATCTACGGCCGCGGTGTTGTAAAAGCTCCCGACATTCGCATTGCTACCCTGCGTAACGATGCAGGTATTATCGGCGCGGCTGTTCTAGGTATGTAATCTGTCACTCCCTATATAATTCCCCGAAAGGATACAAGACAATGAAAAAAGTTAGAATTGCGATGATCGGCTTTGGCGGCATTGCCCGTACTCACTATGCAGGTTACACCGACCTTGCAACCCGCAACGTTCCCTTTGAGCTGGTTGCGATTTGTGATATTGATAAGGCACAGTTTGAAAAGCAGATCACCATTAATACAAGTGCAGAGCCCGTAAAGATTGCCGATAGCATTCACACCTACACCGATCTTGACGAAATGATTGCAAACGAAGAGTTCGATATGGCTGACATTTGTCTGCCCACCTACCTGCACTGCGAATACACCAAAAAGATGCTGCGTGCGGGCAAGCACGTGCTTTGTGAAAAGCCCATGGCGCTCAACTCTCAGCAATGCGAAGAAATGCTGGCAGTTGCAAAGGAGACCGGCAAGGAGCTGATGATTGGTCAGTGCCTGCGCTTTAGCGATGCTTACCGCTACGTGAAAAAGTGCATTGACGAAAAAACCTTTGGCGAGCTTGAGCACCTGAACATGTACCGCCTGAGCGCTCACCCCGAGTGGGGCTTTGAAAACTGGTTCCAAGATGATACCCGCAGCGGCGGTTGCATTTTGGATATGCACATTCATGATATCGACATGGCACGTTACCTCTTGGGCGAGCCCGAAGCCGTTAGCGTTACCGCATTCAACGGTCAAACCCGTTGGCAAATGGAAAACACCCGTTTGTTCTATCCCAATGTAACAGTCGTTGCAGACGGTTCTTGGAACGAAGGCCGCAAGAGCCCCTTCTCTGCAGGTCTGCGTGCAAGATTTGAGAAGGCACAGGTTGTAATGCAGGGCTATGCCGTAAAGGTTTACCCCAACGAGGGCGAGCCCTTTGTTCCCGACATTCCCGTTTGCCGTCCCTTTACCGAAGAATTCGCTTTCTTCATTGATCTGCTCCTGAATAACAAGGAAAACCTTGAAAACCCCGCAGAGAGCGCATACAAGACCGTAAAGCTTGTTGAACTCTTACGCGAAAGTGCCGACAACGGTGCTGTTACCCTCCCCATCAACTACTAATCAAAGGAGATACTACTATGAGACTTGGATTGCTGATTAATCTTCATCAAGATACCGATATCGATCAAAAGATCAAAGAAGTAAAGGATATGGGCTTTGACTCCATTCAGCTCACCTGCTGGGATATGGCTTGCTACACCGACGAGTGGGCAGAGAAGGTTCTCGCAGCGCTTGAAAAGCACGGCGTTAGCATCTCCACCGTTTGGTGCGGTTGGAGCGGCAAGGCAGTTTGGAATGCTTTTGAAGGTCCTCTCACCCTTGGTATCGTTCCTCCCTTCGCTCGTTTCCAAAGAATTCTTGACCTCAAGGCAGGTTCCGACTTTGCAAAGAAGCTTGGCGTTAACCAGATTGCAACACACGCGGGCTTTATTCCCGAGGATCCCAACATGCAGCTCTATCGTGAGACCATCGTAGCACTCCGCGAGATCGCTGCTTACTGCAAGAAGAACGGTCAATACTTCCTGTTTGAGACAGGTCAGGAGACTCCCTTCACCCTCGCACGTGCTATCGAGGACATCGGTCTTGATAACCTTGGTGTTAACCTTGACCCCGCAAACCTCATTCTTTACGGCAAGGCAAACCCTGTTGACGCCCTCATTCTGATTGGTAAGTACGTTCGCGACGTTCACGCAAAGGATGGCGTATATCCCGATGCAGGTCACTCCTTTGGCAAGGAAACTCCCCTTGGCCAAGGTCACGTTGACTTCCCCGCTTTCATTGCCGGACTGAAGAAATGCGGCTACGACGGCGTTGTAACCATCGAGCGCGAGATCAGCGGTGAGCAACAAATCAAGGACATTCAAACCGCAAAGGAATTGCTTGAAAAGTACATTTGATAGCCCCAAAAGGAGATAACAACTATGAATCTTGGCGTTATCATTCGTTTGCGTGAAGAGACCGATCTTGACGCAAAAATTAAAGAAGCCAAAGAAATGGGCTTTGACTCGGTGCAGTTCACCTGTTGGCAGATGGAACGCTACACCGACGAAACAGCAGAAACCATCTTGAACGCTCTTAAGAAATACGGCGTTCGTATTTCCACCTTTTGGTGCGGCTGGCGCGGCAAAGAGTCTTGGATGTGGAACTCCTACGAGGGTCCCCTGACACTCGGTATTGTTCCGCCTCACGCGCGCTTCGAGCGAATCCTTGACTTGAAAAAGGGCTCGGATTTTGCAAAGAAGCTTGGCGTAGATCAAATTGCAACGCACGCGGGATTCATTCCCGAGGATCCCAACACCGAACTCTACCGCGAGACTATCGTGGCTCTGCGAGAGGTAGCGGCATACTGCAAAAAGAACGGTCAGTACTTCCTGTTTGAAACAGGACAAGAAACGCCCTTCACCCTTGCACGTGCCATTGAGGACATCGGGCTTGATAACCTCGGCGTTAACCTCGACCCCGCAAACCTCATTCTTTACGGCAAGGCAAACCCCATCGATTCGCTTTACCTCTTGGGCAAGTACATCCGCGACGTGCACGCCAAGGACGGCGTTTACCCCGATAGCGGTCACTCCTTTGGTAAGGAGACACCTCTCGGTCAAGGACAGGTCAACTTCCCCAAGCTGATTGCACGCCTCAAGGAATGTGGCTACGACGGCCCCATCACCATCGAGCGCGAGATTCACGGCGAACAACAAATCAAGGATATTCGCGCAGGTAAGGCGTTCTTGGAGCAATACATTTAATAATGTTTATCAAAAAGGAATAGTTGGTTTTCAGCTATTCCTTTTTCATTCTCTCGAACTTAATCATTTGTTAATTTGTAAACAACAAATTGATAATTGTTTTTTGAAAAAGTGCGTGCTATAATGGTATTACACCGGTGATCACTTTTTATGGAGGTGCATTTATGCAACTGAATTTAGGTATCAAAATAAGAGAACTACGCCGCCGCGACGGGCGCACACAGGAAAATCTCGCCGAAGCGCTTGGCGTAACCGCGCAGGCGGTCTCCCGCTGGGAATCCGACACCACCTACCCCGATATGCAAATGATTCCCGCTATCGCAAATTACTTTCATATTTCGATTGATGAATTGTTTGGATATCACGATGATAGAGAGGAAAAGATTAAAGATATTCTTTTGAATGTTGATAATGTTTTTTCTCAATACACGCATTTTTATCCGGGCAGTTTATCAGAAGACTTTGAAGAGTGTATAAAAATTCTACGCGCAGCGGCAGAAGAATTCCCAAATGAACCAAAAATCCTTTTGAAGCTTGCGCAAGCTCTTCATATGTGGGGATGGCATAAATACGGATTTATGGCATTGCACCCTACAGATTCAACAGAACTTATTGAATACAATGTTGATTACAATTCCCAAAATGTTTTTTGGCAAGAAGCGATTCGCGTTTACGAAAAAGTATTAAAATCCAACCCCTCGGCAGAGGATCGTGAAACTGCCATTTGTCAGCTAACACCTTTGTATTGTAGGATAGGTGAATATGAAAAAGCAAAAACACTTGCTACCAATCAAAACAGTATCATTATCTGCAAAGAGATGCTGCTACCTATGGCAACAAACGGTGAAGAAAGAGCAATGTATCAAAGTGAACGGATTATGGCACTTCTTTCGCAACTTCAACTTTCTATTTCCGAAGCTGTTGCCTTTAGACCCAAGGTATCTTCCTCAGAATATGGGAAACAAGTACTGCTATCAGTTATCAACTTGTACGAAACCATTTTTGTTGATGGAAAGTTTGGAAAGTGGCATGGTCGGTTAGGATTCTTGTATTTAAAATTGGTCGATTATGAATATGAGAATAATTGTTTGGAAAATGCGCTGATTTATTTTGACAAGGCATTTGACCATTATACGGAGTCAATTCGCATTTACAATGAGGGCGATTACAGCTATTCTGCCCCGTTGGTTGCAAGCTTGAAACCTCTGAAAAAAGGAGAGTTTACTCCTGAGGGCAGAGGAGATTTTTGGAAGAAACATCTTAGAAACTATCCACAAAATATACTTGACGAACTCCGCAAGAATCCTAAATACGCCGAATGCTTTGCATAATCCCCTGCCAATTTTGCTCGAACAAAGCTTTTATTGAGCAATATTTAATCAATCTTATCAAAAAAGACATAGCTGAATTTTTCGGCTATGTCTTTTTTATCTCGAAAATTCAATGTTTGCTTGAATTTGAAACAATAAATTGATAATTGTTTTTTGTAGAATTTGTGCTATAATAGAATTACACCGGTGATAAACTTTAGGAGGTGCTTTTATGCAACTTGATTTAGGACAAAAAATACGCGAGCTACGCCGTCGTGACGGACGTACACAAGAAAATCTTGCCGATGCCCTCGGTGTGACCTCGCAGGCGGTCTCCCGCTGGGAAGCAAACGGCGGTTATCCCGATATGCAAATGATCCCTGCTATCGCAAATTACTTTCATATTTCGATTGATGAACTGTTTGGATATCACGATGATAGAGAGGAAAAGATTAAAAATATTCTTGAAACTACTACTGAAATCATGACGCGGCAAGGGCATTCTATGTATCAAGGATGCTTGCCAAAGGATTTTTTAGAAGTTGTCAATACGCTTCGTGGAGCTTCAGAGGAATTTCCAAATGAGCCGAAAATCCTCTTAAACCTTGCTCGAGCTCTTTGGATGTGGGGATGGAGCGAATACGGGGCTAAAGGCAAAGCCAATGATGCATCGGAGATCCTTGAAGATGATCCTGAATATAATGCAAAAAACATTTACTGGCAGGAAGCAATTCGCGCTTATGAAAAAATATTGAAATCCAATCCATCGGCAGAGGATCGCGAAGCAACCATCTATCAACTCACTTCTCTTTCTTGCGATATGGGAGAATATAATCGAGCAAAAGCACTTGCGAATGAGCAAAATTCGATGACCATTTGTAAAGAGATTTTACTGCCCTTGGCAACCTCCGGCGAAGAAAAAGCACGCTATCAAGGAGAATGCTTAACGGCACTCCTCAGAAATTTGGAGTTTGTGATTTCTAACGCCATTGCATTGCGGCCTTCTGTGCAAACCTCCGGATACGCATGTCAACTGCTGTTATCGCTCGCCAATTTATATGAAACTATTTTTATTGATGGCAGATTTGGAGAAATGCATAAATATATGGGATCACTCTATCTTCT
The DNA here is from genome assembly GCA_045656885.1 of Eubacteriales bacterium. Taxonomy (GTDB): domain Bacteria; phylum Bacillota; class Clostridia; order Oscillospirales; family CAG-272; genus UMGS1865. Next base: position 32,762 of record JAZORZ010000039.1, on the reverse strand, counting down.
TTTGGCAAGCTATGAAATGAAGCATGACGGCAGTTTGGACACTGCTTTGCATTATTTTGACACGGCATTTGATCATTATAAAGAATCTGCTCGTATCTACAATGAAGGAAATTACAACTATTCTGCACCATTGGTTTCCGACTTAAAAACAATCGAAAAAATGGCCCTTGCTCCCACTTCTGTCGATATGGCAAACTTTTTCAAAGATAAATTCCATATGTTCTCACAGAGTTTTGTTGACGAACTCCGCAAGAATCCTAAATACGCCGAATGCTTTGAATAAGCCCCCGCCCCGCCTTGTGCGGGGCTTTTCTATTGAAAATATAGTTCAAAATCTATTAAAAAGAACCTACCTTTTGGCGCATAAACCAACGGCTCCCTTGTGTAAAGGGAGCTGTCGAGCGAATGCGAGACTGAGGGATTGTTTTATTGTAATTCTAACTTTTTTTACAATCCCTCCGTCATTTTCTTGCGAAAATGCCACCTCCCTTTACACAAGGGAGGCCTTAGGTAATCGCCTATTCATTAAAATCGACTCCAATACAGATAGATGCCAAGGACAAGCAATTCTTTCGGTATAACTCCCTCAATTCTTTCATATATTGAATAAAAAGCTTTGGGAGGCAAAAATGAGAGGAATGGAAGAAAAAACGGTGTCGCCATCGGTGGGACTTCGGGAGGACGAGGTCTTGCAATCGCGGCGCTCGCATGGGGAGAATATACTGTCGCGGCAAAAACGAAAAAGCTTTTTGCGGCAGTTCCTTGGCAATTTCAATGATCCCGTGATTCGCATTCTGCTTGCGGCTCTTGGCGTGCATCTGCTCCTGTTGTTTGGCAACGGCGACCTTGCCGAGACAGTCGGCATCGGTATCGCGGTGTTTCTTGCCACCTTTATTTCTACCCTTTCGGAGTACGGCTCGGCTCGCGCTTTTGAGCGTTTGGAAGAGGACGCCGGCGGTATTCTCTGCCGTGTTCGTCGCGGTGGAAAGGTCAAAGAGATTCCCATTCGCGAGGTGGTGGTGGGAGATGTTGTCCTTTTGAGCGCAGGCGATGCCATCCCCGCCGACGGGCGTATTTTTTCGGGCGCGCTTCGCGCCGATCAATCTGCTATGACAGGTGAGAGCCGCGAAGTACAAAAATACCCGTTGGAATCCTCTACGATGTCACCCGAGTCTCCCTCTGCTCTCTTTCGAGGGTGTACTGTGACCGAGGGGAGCGGCGAGATGCTTGTGACTGCCGTTGGCGATGCAACGTTTTTGGGCGAGATCTCGCGTGAGATTCAGGTCGAAACGCGCGAAAGTCCTCTTAAACGGCGGCTGACAAAGCTTGCAAAACAAATCAGCATTTTTGGCTATGTTGCGGCGGCTCTCGTGGCGGCGGCGTATCTGTTTAACACCTTTGTCATCAGCAGTGGCTGGCAACGCGAGCTTATACTCATTAAGCTGACCGATCTGCCCTATCTGCTCTCCAACCTTTTGCACGCATTCACCTTGGCACTCAGCGTGCTTGTAACCTGTGTGCCCGAGGGACTACCCATGATGGTGGCGGTTGTTCTTGCGGCAAACATCAAGCGTATGGCGCGCGACCGCGTGCTCGTGCGAAAGCCAGTGGGCATTGAGGCGGCAGGCAGTATGAACATCCTTTTTACCGACAAAACGGGAACGCTCACCGAGGGCAAAATGAAGCTTTCTGCCGTTCTGCTCCCCGATGGGAGAGAAACAACGCTTGCAAAGCTTTATCATTCTCATTCGCGGACGTGGGAGCTGACCTCGCTTTTTCTCCACCTTGGCACCGATGCCACAGTTGGCACGGGAGCGGACGGCGGCGCGGTCGCGCTTGGCGGAAATGCCACCGCACGCGCACTGCTCGAGAGCGTTATCGAGCTCCCCAAACCCGAAGGCATGCGTGTTCTGTCTCGCCTGCCCTTTGACAGCACGCGCAAGTATGCCGCCGCATCTTTTGGCGGCCGCGAAAATCTTACCTTTGTTCTCGGTGCGCCTGAAAAGCTCTTTCCGTTTGTGGGTGAGCAGATACAGGAAGACGGAATAATCGTTCCCTTTTCGCGCTCCCGCACCGAGGAAAGCTTGCGGCGACAAACCAAAGAAGGCAAGCGTGTGTTGGCGTTGACCATATCGCGCGAGAATATTTCGGCACCGCTCCACGCCGATGGGGTGCGCGGCTCACTTTGCTATGTTGGTGCGTTCTGCTTGCAAGACGCTCTGCGCAATGAGGCAGTAGAGGCCGTGGCGGGCTTGCAGGATGCAGGCGTGCACGTAGTAATGATTACAGGGGACGCTCCCGAAACTGCCGCAAGCATTGGCCGCGCGTGCGGAATTGTAAACCGAGAGTGCGACATTGTTCTTTCGGGCGAGGAGCTTGCAAAGCTTTCGGATACACACGTGGGGGATATTCTGCCCCGTCTTGCCGTGGTGGCGCGTGCACTCCCCACCGATAAGAGCCGCCTTGTTCGCATCGCGCAGGAGCGCGGATTGGTGGTTGGTATGACGGGTGACGGTATCAATGATGCCCCCGCCCTGCGGCGTGCCGACGTCGGATTTGCGATGGGTAACGGTACGCAGGTGGCAAAGGATGCGGGCGACATTATCATACTCGACAACAACCTTGCCACCATCGTGCGCTCGGTGCTCTACGGGCGTGGCATCTTTAAGAATATTCGCAAATTCATCACCTTGCAGTTAACGATGAATTTTTGCGCCGTCGGTGTAACAATGATTTGCCCATTCCTCGGGTTTGAGTCACCTGTAACGGTGGTGCAAATGCTTTGGATCAATATGATCATGGATACCCTTGGCGGTCTTGCCTTTGCGGGCGAGGCGGCTCTGCCCGAATATATGAAGGAGCCACCCAAGCGACGAGATGAGCCAATTTTGAACGGTTATATGCTAAATCAAATTGGATTCTTGGGTGCATTTACGGTGGGGTTGTGCATTCTTTTTCTTAAGTCGCCGCATATCACGGCTGTCTATCGCACCGCACCGAACAACATCTATCTCTTGACCGCGTTTTTTGCGTTGTTTATCTTCTCGTCGGTCCTCAACTGCTTCAACGCACGCACCGACCGCCTAAAGCTCACGGCAGGACTTGGGAAAAATGCCGTGTTCCTTTTGATCATGGGCGCGATTTTAACCATTCAAATTCTCTTTGTTTACCTTGGTGGAAGTGTATTGCGAACCGTACCCTTAACGGCAAGAGAATTGTTTGTGACTATGGCGCTCTCGCTCGCGGTATTCCCTGCGGATATTTTGAGAAAAGCGGTTTTGAGATTGCGGAAGAAAAAGGCGGGATATTGACAAAAAATTGTAGGGGCGACCATTGGTCGCCCGCCTTTTTGAATAATAATCTTTTGTTTTTTCGGGACGTGGGGGACGGCGCCCCCTACAAGAAATCAAATACATAGCACGCCTTTTCATTTCATCAAAATGACAAACCACTCCCGCGAGCGATTCAAAACAACTTTTGTAGGGGCGACGTCCTCGACGCCCCGCTGTTCAAATTTTATGTGTATAAAAGAAAGCGAGCCGCGGTGCGGCTCGCTTTTTGGTTTGTTCAATTATCGGTTTCGTCTTCCTCGAATCTTCCAATTCCTACGAGAGAATCGACGGGGAGCGAGAACAGAATTGCGCCACCGTCGGTTTTGAGTCCTGCACATTCGCGAATGGCTTCCATAATTTTTTGCTTATATTCGCTGGATGTCAGGAAAGCAATGGTATCGGTCTCCTGCTTGAAAGAGGTGCCGAGAACCTGCTCGACCTGCTTATTGTTGACACTGCGCGTGTGCAGAATGGTCGCGCCCGTGGCGCCTGCCGCGCGGCTGGCATCCAGCACGGCATCTGTAAATTTTTGATTGACTACGGCAACGATCAGCTCGTGCATTTTTCTTTTCTCTCTTTCTTTAGAATTTTTTTGTGCTTCGGCATCCTCGCGCACGGGGGTGGAAAGCACCGCGTTGCTGATAAGGTTGGAGATGCCCGAGAGCGGAACAGTAAAGGCAATTCCGTTGCCCATGAGGTAAAGCTTGAGGCGCTTGTTAATGGCCTTAAGAACACGCGACTCACAATAGTTGGGAATGAGAGAATAAACGATTCTCTTCTCTATTTCGTCAAGGCCAAGGTAGCTCATGTAGTGCGACTTTGCCGTGCCGTATCCAATACCGGAGAAGCTGAGGGCAACACATTGCTCGTTGCACGCCTCGGTCAGAGCGATCTCATCTCCCTTTTTGATGATGCACACCAAAAGCTTGACACGCTTTTCGGGTGTTGTACGCTTTGCCATTAGGATCTCACCTCCGTATTCTCTGTGGTATAATCAATGAAGTATTCCTGTTCAGAAATGAAGCGGCTGACTGCCTGACGGGATTTGTAATTATAGATCAAACCGCAGACCTGAATGGAGATGATAGGTGTGAGTGCAACGAATGCCACGCACCCGAATGCCTGTGTCATAACGCTCTCACCAAGAGAGAGACACGCACCGGTAGCCAACGGGAGAACGAATGCGCTCATCATAGCACCGCTCGCAACTCCACCGGAGTCGAATGCGATACCAACGAAGAATTTGGGAACAAAAAAGGTTAGTCCCAAAGCAATGATGTATCCGGGAACGAGAATCCACAGAATGTTAATGCCCGTGAGAACGCGAAGCATGGAAAGTCCCAATGCAGCAGATACACCGATAGAAAGAGCCAGACGCATAGTAGCGGCCGAAATTGCACCTGCAGTGATTTGTTCAACCTGTTTGTTCAAAACGTAAACGGCGGGCTCGGCGTTAACGATAAAGTAACCGAGCAGCATTCCAATGGGAATGAGAACCCATTTCCAAATACCGTTCAAAGATGCCAATGCGCGGCCAAGCTCCTGACCGACGGGCAAAAATCCCTCGTTGGCACCCGTGAGGAAGATAACAAGTCCTACAAAGGTATAAACCAAACCAATGCCTACGCGCAAGAGCTTTCTTGCCGTGAATGCGCGGGTCATGAGCTGGAACAAAAGTGCAAAAACAATAATGGGCAAAAGTGCGATTGCAATCTCCTTTGCGTGGTCGGCAAAGCCGTGCAAATAGCGAACGGTGAGATCTTGCGTATCAACGATCTGTTCGATCACGTTGCCCTCATAACTGCCGCCACCGATGGAGAAGCAAATTCCCAGAACCATAACCGAGAGGATTGGTCCTACACTGCAAAGAGAAACAAGACCAAAGGCATCGTCGTGCCCTTCCTCGCCCGAGCGCATGCTCGAAACACCCGCACCGATTGCCATAATAAACGGAACGGTCATGGGACCCGTGGTAACTCCGCCCGAGTCGAACGCCAAAGCCCAGAAGTCGGGAGAAACAAAGAGTACGCAAAGGCCAAAGGTAATGACGTAAAAAATGATAAGCAACAAGGAAAGACTGATCTTAAACATAACGCGCAGCATACCAATGATGAGAAAGATACCAACACCAACGGAGATGGTAAGCGTTAAAATTTGCATCATATTGGCATTGCCCGAAAGCTCAGCAACCTGACTTGCAAGAATTTGCAGGTCGGGCTCGGAAATGGTTACGAATACACCAATGAGAAAGCTGACAAGTGCGATAAGCAAAATCTTGTTTGATTTTGCAAGATAAGAACCGATTTTAGAACCGATCGTTTGCATGGACATCTCAGCCCCCATAGTAAAAAGTGAGAGTCCGAAAATAAGAAATACAACGCCAAAAATAAAGAGCAGGAAAATGCCCGGCTCCATTGGAGTCAGCGTTACTGCCAAAGCAGCAACAATAAGTGCTATGGGAATAATAGAAGTAAACGATTCGGAAAGCTTGGATTTGATAAGACTCAGCAACGCTTCTTGTTCCTTTCGTAGAATTGAGGGCCACTTCCCCTCATTATATATTGTAACATACTAAAGTGTGATTTGCAAGTTTTTTCTGTCGATTTTTTCAAAATTTCTTACCTATTTATAATATATTTTTATCTTTGCCTCGAAAATGACACACATTTACAATTTATTCATTTTTTGCGCATTTTTTTAACAATTTTTCCATAGACTTTTGCAAGTGTTTGCGATATAATGATTGGGTAATTTTATCACTTTATGAAAGAAAGGAACTACACTATGGATTTCTTGGAATTTCTCTACAACAGTGTGGTACACATTTTCACAGAACCCGGCGCTTGGAAAATGATCGTTATGTGGCTCATTGGCGGTCTTTTGATCTATCTTGCCATCAAAAAGGAAATGGAACCCACTCTCCTGTTGCCTATGGGCTTTGGTGCAATCCTCGTTAATATTCCCTTTGCCGATGCCATCACCGAGCATGGTGCGCTCACCACACTCTACAATGCAGGTATTGCAAACGAGCTCTTCCCCCTGCTCCTCTTCATCGGTATTGGTGCTATGATCGACTTCGGTCCTCTGCTCTCCAATCCCAAGCTAATGGTCTTTGGTGCAGCCGCACAATTTGGTATTTTCTTTACCCTTTGTTTGGCTTCCGTCTTCTTCCCCGATAAAGCAGCCGCTTCTATCGCTGTTATCGGTGCCGCAGACGGTCCTACCGCGATTGCAGTCTCTCAAAAGCTGATTGGCAATAATGAATCTATGAAGCATATCATCGGAGCTATTATGGTAGCCGCCTACTCCTATATGGCACTGGTACCCATCATTCAGCCCCCCATCATCAAGCTGCTCACAACTAAAAAGGAACGCCTTATTCGTATGCCCTACGAAGCCAAAGAGGTTAGCAAACTGACTCGCATTCTCTTCCCCATCATCATCACCCTGATTGCAGGTTTGGTTGCTCCCTCGGCTGTCTCTCTTGTTGGTTTCTTGATGTTCGGTAACCTCATTCGTGAGTGCGGCGTTCTCGATTCTCTCTCCGAAACCGCGCAGAAGGTACTTGCAAACCTCATTACCATCTTCCTCGGTATCTCCATTGCATCGCAGATGACGGCTGACAAGTTCCTCAATTTGGATACCCTGCTCATTCTCGGTCTTGGCCTTTTTGCATTCATCTTCGATACCGCCGGCGGCGTTCTCTTTGCAAAGCTGATCAATCTCTTCTCCAAAAAGGAGATCAACCCCATGATTGGTGCGGCAGGTATTTCGGCATTCCCTATGTCCGGTCGTATCGTTCACAAAATGGCTCGTGATGAGGATCCCTCGAACTTCCTTCTCATGCACTCCATCGGTGTTAACGTTTCCGGTCAGATCGCATCGGTTATTGCGGGCGGTTTGATTTTGAACTTCTTTATGAATAAATAAGGAGGAACACAATATGTTTGAACCTATGAATTTTGTAACCAACTTAACATATCTTGCTAAGGGAATGCTCGGTATTTTGATCGTCATGGGCGTTATCATTTTGGTAACTGTGCTCCTGAACAAACTTTCTTCCAAAAAGAAAAAGGAAGACTGATCTTTCCTACATACAAAAGCGCATCCGCTGTGGCGGATGCGCTTTTTGTTTGTTTTATCTGCGATGAATGAAATTGCCCCAACCGTTGTCATCACGGTCGTTGTCATCTTCGTCATCCTTTTTTTCTTGAGTGTCGTTTTGCTCGTCCTGCTTCTCTTCTTCGGCTTTCTTTGCCTCTTCCTCTGCCTGACGCTTTGCGCGCTCTTCGTTGTCGCGGCGGCTCTTTTCTGCCTTTTCTGCGGCAATCGCCTCGAGCTGTTCTACGGTTGCGCCATCTTGCATAGCTGCCTTAAATTGGTCGCCATCCATGGTTTCGTGCGTGAGCAAATACTGTGCAACAAAGTGGAGCTTATCGATATGCTCGGAAAGGATCACCTTTGCATCGACATAGCATTCCTTGATGATGCGTTGGATCTCTTCGTCGATTGCAGCGGCGGTTTGCTCGGAGTATTCCTTGCCCGTGCCGTAATCTCTGCCGAGGAACACCTCGGAGTGACCGGAACCGTAAAGAACTGTGCCGAGACGGTCGCTCATACCGTAGCGTGTAACCATTCCGCGTGCCACCTTGGTAGCTTGCTGAATGTCACCCGATGCACCGGTAGAGATATCGTCCATAATGAGCTCCTCGGCGATGCGTCCGCCAAGAGTCATACGGATGTCGTCGATCATTTCGCCGCGCGTCTTGTAGGAGGTATCGACCTCGGGCACACTAACGGTTACGCCGCCTGCTCTGCCTGCAGGAATAATGGTAATGAACTTAACAGGATCGGTATCTTTGCAATAGTGGGAAACAACTGCGTGACCTGCCTCGTGATAAGCGGTAAGCTTGTTTTCCTTTTCGGTACGAACCTTGGACTTCTTTTGAGGACCGAGAAGCTCCTTCATAAAGGCGGCCTCGATATCATCCATACCAATGAGGGACTTATTCTTCTTTGCGGCAAGCAATGCTGCCTCGTTGAGAAGGTTTGCAAGGTCGGCACCCGTAAAGCCAACGGTGGACTGTGCAACCTTGTGGAAGTCAACGCCCGACTCAAGGGGCTTGTTGCGTGCGTGAACCTTAAGGATTTCTTCTCTGCCCTTCATATCGGGGTAGTTAACCGTGATCTGACGGTCAAAGCGTCCGGGACGAAGGAGTGCGGGGTCGAGAATGTCGGGGCGGTTGGTGGCTGCCATAACGATGATACCATCGTGCGAGCCAAAGCCATCCATTTCAACAAGCAACTGGTTAAGGGTTTGCTCGCGCTCGTCGTGTCCACCGCCGAGACCTGCACCGCGGTGACGGCCTACGGCATCGATCTCATCGATAAAGATGATAGCCGCGGGAGACTTGCGTGCGGTATCGAACAGATCGCGCACACGCGATGCACCGACACCGACGTACATTTCTACAAAGTCGGAGCCCGAAATGGAGTAGAACGGAACGCCGGCTTCCCCTGCAACTGCCTTTGCAAGCAAGGTCTTACCCGTACCGGGAGGGCCTTGGAGCAAGACACCGTGCGGGATCTTTGCGCCAAGCTTTGTGAATTTTGCGGGATCCTTGAGGAACTCAACGATCTCAACGAGCTCTTCTTTTTCTTCATCAGCACCTGCCACATCGCGGAACAGCACTTTTTTGCTCTCATCCACGGCAGGGGTCTTAACGCGCGCCTTGCCAAAGGAATTGAACTTGCCGCCGCCTGCTCCCCCCATTCTTTTGAACGAGATGAAATAGATGACAACAAACAAAATGATGATAAAGAGTGTGGGCAACAAGCTGACCCACCAAGGCATGGTTGCCTGAGGTTGATACTCTACAACAACACCGTTTGCAAGCAAAGTGTCTTGGAAGTCGCCGTAGAACATATCCACGTACGCAAGCTTGTAGCTCTTTTGCGAGTCGTCGGTAAGCGTTACGATAACGTTGCCCGTATTGTGTACGTAGACCTCTTTTACTTCGTTTCTTTGAATGTAGCCCGCCAGCTCGCTGTAGTTTTTGATCGCCGTGCTCTTGGTATCCTTGTAGAACAAGGATGAGAGCATAACGATGATAACGCCAAACAGCACCACATACAAGAGCAGCTGACGGCCAAAACTGTTTTTCTTCTTCATAGATCTGTAACTCCTTCCCCCTCGGGGATCTTCATTTTATTTACTCGCTGTAAACCGACGGGTCGAGAACGCCGATGTACGGAAGATTGCGATAGTATTCTGCGTAGTCAAGGCCATAGCCAACTACAAATTCATCGGGAATAACGATACCCGTATAGTCTGCCGCCATTTCAACCTGACGGCGAGAGGGCTTATCCAAAAGTGTGCAGCACTTTACGCTGTGTGCGCCGCGGTTCTCCAACAAGGAGCAAAGCTTTTGCAGGGTGCGACCGCTATCGATGATATCTTCGATGATGATAACGTCACAATCCTTGATATCGCGCTTGAGGTCGAGACTGACTTCAATAAAGCCGGACGTTTCGACGCCTGCGCCGTAGGAGGATACCTTCATAAACTCCATTGTGCAGGGGCGGTCAATGCGGCGAATCAGGTCGGTTGCAAACAAAACCGAGCCCTTGAGCACGATAACAAAAACGAGATCGCGACTGTGGTCGGGATAGTCTCTGTTAATCTCTGCCGCGAGTCTGTCACAGGTTTGGGCGATCTTTGCTTCATCTGCCAAAACGTATTTGATATCATCCTTCATTTGGTGCATAGCAATCTTCCTTTCTTTTTGGCGTTTTCAAAACGCATTGTTCGGTACGTTGATTTCAACTTGATACGCAAGAGACGAGTCCCCTCTTGCTACTTTGCCGACAAAATCGTCTGAGGTGCCCACAAAGGGAACCCAAACAATCTCCTCGCCGCGGCAAAGGATTGGGAGTGCTTGGCGCCATTCGGTGGGGATTCCCCGTGCCGCCCAAAGTCGGCGGATTTGGCGATGCATTTTGCCAAGCATCATGACATCTCCCTCGCGGCGGTTACGCCACGCAAGAACGTTTTGCAAGTCATTCCATTCGCCCATCAACACAAGAACGTTCCCACCACGCTTGTTGACGGCATTGGGGTTCTCAATAGGAGTGATGCAAATAGAAATATCGGTGTTGGGGATTGGATTTTCCCCAAGTGTGAGTGGCATTGTGTACTCGCCAACGGGCTGCGGTTTGGTTTTGGTGAGCGCAAGTCGACCCTTGGCGGTGCAATATGCCGAAATCTCGGTGGGCAATGCCACACGCGCGGTCGTGTCACCACTCATAACCAGCTTGCTCAATGCCTGCAGATGGATCGCCTCAAGGGTGGCTCCCCTCTCTTTTTCAAACCACAGTTGCAGAGCACGGCGGCGAATGGCGGGGTGTGCCTCGCGCAACGCCTTTGCACTTATTGTACCCCTTGTAGTATTTTGCTCTGTAAATGCGGTGGCAATTCCACAAAGCAGGGATTCGTCCTCTCCAAGGTCTGCACTCATACGCACCGCACGGTGCGAAGCATCTGCATAAAGTGACTCCAATACGGGAAGAACCTCGGCACGGATTCTGTTGCGCGCGTATGCCGTATCGGCGTTTGTGCTATCGGTAACAAAATCAAGTCCCTGCTCCTTGCAATACTGCAAAATTTCTTGTTTGGTAAACCCAAGCAAGGGACGCACAAGGTGTCCTGTTCCAAAAGGACGGATAGGCGCGATACCACCAAGCCCCGAGAGTCCCGTTCCGCGTGCGATGCGGAACAAGAGTGTTTCAAAATGATCGTCGGCGTGGTGTGCCGTGAGCAAAAGAGGAATCTCTCTCTTTCCCATCAAATCGGCAAAAAAAGCATATCGTACCTCGCGTGCGGCTTCCTCAATGCTCTGCCCCTTCTCTTTGGCAAGTGTGGGAACATCGGCATCGAGAATGGCAATTTCCAATCCGCGCGCTTTGGCAACCTGCTCACAAAATGCGCGATCGCGGAGGGCTTCCTCACCTCTGATGCCGTGGTTGACGTGTGCCAACAAAATGGGGGCGTTTGGATATTCTCTTTGGAGCATATCCAAAAGTGCCACCGAATCGGCACCGCCCGAAAATGCCACGAGCACGGGAGTGTTGGGAGCATGACCTGCCAATTTGTAGGGGTTGGTCAATCTTCCCTTTTCAATCAGTTGCTTTGTCATACGCCTACGTCGCGGTCGTCGGCAATGGTCACAAACTTGGTGAACTGACCGTTCCAACCCATATTGACCGTTCCCTGTGCGCCGTGACGGTTCTTTGCAATAATGATTTCGGCAATGCTGGTATCCTGCCCTGCCGCCTCATCTGTTTTATAGTATTCACTGCGGTAGAGGAAAATAACGGTGTCGGCATCCTGCTCGATAGCACCTGAGTCACGCAGGTCGGAAAGCATCGGCTTTTTGTCGGTACGGGATTCGGGTCCACGGGAAAGCTGAGCACAGCAAACAATGGGAACCATAAGCTCCTTTGCCATGATCTTGAGCGAACGGGAGATTTCGGAAACCTCTTGCACGCGATTATCGGTGTGCTTGTCACCCGACATTAAGCCAAGATAGTCGATAACGACCAAGCCAAGGTTTTTGACACGGCGGAGCTTTGCCTTCATTGCGGTAACGGTCATACCCGAGGTATCATCAATGAGAATATCACAGCCCGCAAGCTCGCCTGCAGCTCTTGCAAGGTTCTCCCAATCGGTAGGAGAGAGCTCGCCCGTGCGCAAGCTATAGCTGTTGACGAGTGCCTCACTGGAGAGCACGCGGTTGACAAGCTGATCGGCAGACATTTCCAAGGAGAAAATGCAGACCGTCTTTTTGGTTTGCTTTGCTACATTGGTGGCAATGTTCAGTGCAAACGAGGTCTTACCCATACCGGGACGTGCACCAACCAAAACGAGATCGCTCTTACCCATTCCAGCCAAAACGCGGTCAAGAGCCGAGAAGCCGGTTTGCGTGCCTTGCGTTGCCTCTTTGTTGGTGTTCAGATCGTGCAGATGCGCGTAAACGTCACCAAGCACATCCTTGATGTGGCGGAAGCCCTTGGTATCTCTGCCCTGTGCAATGTTGAAAATGAGGTTCTCTGCGTGGTCGATAATATCAACAACCGACTCCTGCTCGGAGTATGCCGCCTCGGAAATTTCGGTACAAGCCGAGATCAGTTGGCGCAAAACACTCTTCTCTTTGACAATACGAGCGTAGTCCTTGATGTTGAGCGCATCGGGAACGGCATCGGTGAGCGTGCGGATATAATCCTCGCCGCCCGACTTGTTATAAATGCCCTTGGTGACAAGCATATCGATCAGCGTTACCACGTCAATCTCGCTGTTTGCCATAAAGAGCTCTTGCATTGCAAGATAAATTTGCTTATGCTCTTCGAGGTAAAAATCCTCGGAGTTTAAGAGATCCGCCACCTGTGTGATGGAGACGGGGTCGATTAGGATCGCTCCCAGGAGCGATTGCTCTGCCGGCATAGAGAACGGCAGGCGTTTGATAAGTTCGTTCTGCATACTTTTTATTTTTCAACGCGAACGGTGATCTTGCCGCTCACTTCGGTGTAAAGCTTAACGTCTGCCTGATAATTGCCGTATGCCTTGATGGGATCGGCAAGAGAGATCTTGCGCTTATCAATATCAATGCCGTGTGCTGCCTTGAGGGCATCGGAAATATCCTTTGCGGTGACAGAGCCGTACAGGCGGTTATCGGTTCCACCGGGGGCTTTGATCACAACAACGATCTCCTTGAGGCGCGCGGCAAGCTCTTGCGCTTCTTTTCTTTCGGTGGCAATGCGGTATTCGAGTGCCTCTGCCTTGACCTTTACGTCATTGAGGGACTGTGCATCGGCGGGCTTTGCAAGCTTGCGGGGAATAAGGAAGTTCTTTGCGTATCCGTCGGATACCTCAACGACCTGATTCTTTTTGCCCTGCCCTTTTACGTCGGTTAAAAAAATCACTTTCATTTTATGTTTCTCCTATGTGGGGTAAAATCTTGGGTTACTTTCTGGAACGTCTTTCGGTATCGTACTCGTTATCGAGGTAATCGTCAAGAGCGTCCTTGAGCTTGCGGCACGCGCCATCAAGCGTTACGTTGGTAAGGCGTGCACCTGCCATATCGTAGTGTCCGCCGCCGCCCAGCTTTTGCATAATGAGCTGCACGTTGATCTTATCGTGCGAGCGTGCGGAAATGGTAACGGTATTATCGGCGCGAAGCAACGCAAACGATGCCTCAATGCCGTCAATATTCATCAGCTTGTCTGCCGCCTTTGCAACGGCAATGTTATCCTCCTCGGTGGCAACTCTGTCAACACTGAGCCAAGTAAGGGCAACCTTATCGCGGTAGGTGCGCGTGCGGCTGTCGATATCGGAAGAGGTAAAGAGATCGGTCATCGTTTCGGTAAAGAACTTACGCACAACGCTTGCATGCGCGCCCCTCTCATAGAGGAAATGCACCGCCGAGAAGGTCTGCATACCAACCGATGTGGTAAAGTTTTTGGTATCGAGCATCAGTCCCGCCAGCATCAGGTTTGCTTCCTCCTTGAGAACTGCATCGCGGTGAGGGCTGAACTCCAGCATTTCGCTGACGAGCTCGCTCGCCGCCGAAACGCCGGGGCGGATATAGGTCATCAGGGGCTTGAAGTCATAGAGCTGATCCTGACGGCGATGGTGGTCGATGATGACCACGTTGTTAACACACTTGAGCAGCTTGGGACACTCGGTGTTGTTAACGTTGTTTACGTCACTCATGATCAGGAGCGTATCGTTGCGAACCGCATCGAGTGCCGTATCACCGTTGATGAACATGGAACGGTACTCAGGCAGAGCCGCGAGCAGATCGTAGCAAATGCGGAAGTTGGCGTGGTCGCGGTTGACAACAATGCGGATCTTTGAGGTGTCTCCCCCACGCGCGCAAATAGCAAGGCGGGCAAGACCAACGCAAGAACCGATGGAATCGTAATCGGGAGAGCGGTGTCCCATAATCAGGACGTTTTCTGCATCCTTCATCAAGCGACAAAGATGCTGAGAGTTGACGCGAGAGGTAATGGTGGTAGAGCCCGCCATGGTGTTGACACGTCCGCCGTAAGGCGTTACCGATTTGCCATCGTTTACTGCGGCTTGGTCGCCGCCCTTTTGCAGAGCAATGTCGAGTGCGTCGCCTGCGGCTCTTTCCTTATCCTCAAAGCTTCCCTCAATGGCACCGACACCAATGGAGATGGTTACGGGGAAACTGTTGTCGCCAAGTCGAATGCTGCGAATGGTATCAAGAATTTGGAACTTATTGCGCACACAACGGTCGAGTGCCTTGCGCGTAAACACGAGAATGTACTTTTCGCGCTCGTATTCGCGAAGCATTCCGCCAAAGCTTGTCGCCCACTCCTTGAGCTTTGCTTCGATCTCGTTTACGGCGGTACGGTAGCTGACGCGAATGTACTGTGCAAGCTCCTGCAAGCTATCAATAACGATGTGCGCTACAACGGGCTCGTTTTCGTACATGGTGCGGCGCATTGCCTCAAGCTCGGTAACATCACGGAAAATAACGAAATAATAATCCTTGCCGCGCGAGCGCAGAATATAACAGCTCAGCAAAAACTTCTTGCCATCGATCTCGGTGATCATCGGCTTGGTGCGGTCGATCGGCACACCGTCCTCGTTGAAAACGATGTCCTTAACTTGTCCGCCGTTTTGTGCGTAAGCGATGATGTCTGCGATCGGAACTGTGCAGAAGGTTGTCAGAGGAACGTTACAAACGGGAGAACGGAACTGCAGCATCTCCTGCATGGCACCGCTCACGATTTTAACGGTTCCCTCCTCGTCAACGACCGCATACGGGATCTCAACAACGTAGCGAAACATATCGCTCAGCTCGGTATTGAGCAGCTCTGCCATATCGTCGGCAGAACGCAAGCGGTGATAGCGAATGAGATAGGACGTCAATAGAATGGCTACGGCAACCACATACGTGCCGAGCAAAATAAAGCCCAACTGACGAATATCAGTCAATTCATCGAGTGCGAGCGCGGCTATCAGGAACATGATCAAGAGCAGTGCACCAATGATCGAGCACAAAATAAGAGGCACTCTTAGATCTATTCGGGTTGCATAGCTTTTCTTTTTTGCCATATTGTCACTCTCCTTTCAAAATAAGGGGATCCTTTATCGGTAAAACAAAGTTTGTTATTTTTCGTTTTGGTCTTTCATTTTTTGCATGATCTTTTTGTGCAATGCCGAGGAGACGATCACGTATGCTCCCCACAACGCCAAAAAGTAGAGACTGCTGACTCCCATGCAGCAAACGACCGCTGCAAGGAGCAGAACAGATGCTTTGCCAAACCCACCCTTGGCGTGTCTTGCGTTGTACAAAACAACGTTGACACCCGTAAGAGAAAGTGCCGGCAAAAGCAGCAAGAACATGTTGGTGACCGCCATGAGAAACAGCGATTGCTTATTGATAAATATTACAAGCACCATGCAAATTACGTAAATAACTGCAGCCGCAGGACTGATGTCAAGTGTACATGCAGCAGGGGTCATATATCTGCGCCACTCGGTGTTGTAATATTTGCGTAAGAGCACCGTGTTGGAAAGATAAGAAACGATGAGCGCAGGAACACCGACGAGTGCGGGAGCAAGTCCCATAAGCAGATCTGCCGTAACGCGCAGATTGCTCTCACCAAATGCTTGCGCGTAGGTCTCACGGAGCCGCTCTAGCGCTTCGGAAGGTATTTCCGTTTGTGCCGCAATTGCCTCCACTGATTCCAAAAGCATCTTCCCTGCCTCGATGCCAACGGTAACGAAGGTCTGCTTAAGCTCGTTAACAAAGGTCATCAGCACGTCGTAGTTGATACTTCCGTAGGTGCGGTAAAGGAGCACGCACAGGGTTGCCAAAACGGCAAGCAGAAAGCCGAGAAATGCGTGGAGTACCGTTGCCGTTCTGCCAAGGTCGCGGGTATGCGCCCATGCCATCAGAGCGGCGGCAGGCAAAAAGGTCAGTGCCAACAACGGTGTGATGACATCGGCGCTGACCAAAAATCCAAGCGCGTATGCCACAACCAAAAGAGAGATGGGTGCCCATTTGTATTTGGGAAGGGTCATAAAGAGCCAAGCAAGCACGCCGGTTCCAATCATCAACGCCAAAGCAGCGGCACCGCACACGGGCAAAAAGGTCAGTACTGTTACAATGATCGCGGTCAGGAGCAGTTGAATAACGGCACCGACATTGCGAACGGCAATGATCGCATAAACAACGAGTGCTGCACCGACAAGACCTGCAAACGCTGAAGGAATTGCACCCGAGAGGATACAAGCCGAAAGCAGAACAGCGGCAAGCGACAGAAGCAAATCTTTGATATTCAATTTTGGGCGAACAAGTTCCGTTTCGGTCGATTGTATGGTTTCTTCGTTCATCGAGCTTTCCTCCTCTCTGTATTCCTCTGCGCGCGTACTCGCGCATAATATCTCTATTATATTATTATAGTATTATACCACACTTTTTATCATTTGTAAATACTCCCGCGCAATTTTTATCCCTTTTTTTACCAAATATTCATTGGGCAATCAAATACAAATGTAAAAAAACATCTGTTTTTCTCATCTTCTCTCTTTTCTTCCTTGTCAAAAAAGAAAAAGGATAGCACACGCTATCCTTTTGGGTTATTTGAAATAGTACAAAAAGCTCCAATCGGTGCTCTCGTATTCTTCCTTGGTGAGCCATTTATCAGAGGAATCGAGATAGTCACCGAGCTCTTCATCGTAATATGCAACCGCGTAGCAATAGGGTTTTTGTCCTCCGCCCGAGTAATAGTGAATGGCGGCATACATATCGGGGACAAGCTTACCGTCTTTCCAAAAATACTTGGTTACTTTGTCGGTTTTGAGATAGGCATTGTCGCCACGCGATTCGATGCTTTGGCTGAATGCAAAAACAGCACCGAGGCGTGCATCTGCCCTGACGTTATACAAAGAGGAGAGCTCCTCATTTAAGTTGTATTGCGGCTTTTCACCAACGCGGATATAGCAATCGTAACGGATCAGGTCGCCTTCTCCTTCTATAGCGACGAGGATATCATCGTAGCCATCAAAATTCACGTCCTCTACAACAAGGCCGTAGGTGGCATCGATCTTTTCCATTTTTTTATCGGTGCGTATACGCTGTGCCCAAATCACCTTGCCGTTCTCCTTGACGGTGATCTGCTTGACACGGTCGTCACTTCCGCGTGCCGAAAAGGTCAGCCCGTTTTGCTCAATTTCGTAAAGCAGGTCAAATCGCTCTACCTTGCAGGACACCAAAAGAGGCAAAACAATGAGCACACACAAAATAATGCTATAAAGTTTGATAAATTTCATGTCACTTCTCCTTTTGGGGATAGTTACAGTATAGCATATTTGCAAAAAGAAATCATTGCTTTTTTGTAAATCCTTTGCCAAAAAGCGTCCACTCGGAGCGCAAAATCTCGGGCAGTGGCATACGCGAGAGCACAAAGGAAAGAACGGTGGCAGCCGTGATGGCAATTCCGCCTTGGGCAAGATTAAAAGGAACGTTGAGAAGCGCTCCTGCCGCGCCGTAAAGAAGGATCTCGTAGAGGAAATATCCCGTAACCATAACCAGCTCGGCGGCTCCCCCCGAAAGGATTGCGCGCCAAAGCTCGGGCAGCTTGGGCATACCGCGCTTGATCAGTACGGCAACCAACACCATAAGCGCCTTGATGACAAAGGTTGCGGGTGCATAGATGGCATACCCTGCTGCAAGGTCGGTCAAGCCGGCACCAATGGCACAGGCAAAAATGCTCCATGGCTCCAAAGGCAACCAAGCAGTGATCAAAAGAATGCAGTCACCGAGGTTGACGTTGCCGCCAAAGGGAGACGGAAAGGATACCCACGTTGCCGCAAAGGTAAGGGCGGCAAACAGAGCTACAAAAGCCAATTTTTGTGTTCTTTTTTGAGACATTTTGATCATCTCCTATGCAAAACTGAAATATAGCGATATTATATCACAAAAGGAAAAAAATGTCAACCTTTTCCCCTCTCTTTTTTATATTTTTTGCATTCGTTACACCAAAACTTGACAAACCTCGCGCATCGTGCTATAATGACAAAAAAGCCCTGAAAGGAGCATGCCAAATGAATCAGATAACACGCACAGAAGAATTGCTCGGTCGCTCACCTCTGTTCCAAATAGAAGAATTGCCCATAAGCACCTTTGCCTCTCGCCGTGTGCTGGTTACAGGCGGCGGTGGCTCAATCGGTCAGGAGCTTTGCCGCAAAGTGGCAAAGTGTCACCCCGCAGAGCTGATCGTCCTTGATATTTACGAGAACGGTGCCTATGAGATCCAACAGGAATTGATGCACAAATACGGTGCAGCTCTCCCCCTTTCGGTGGTGATTGCCTCAATTCGCGACAGAGATCGCATCGATTGGATCTTTGAGAAGTACAAGCCCGAGATCGTTCTGCACGCCGCGGCGCACAAGCACGTGCCCCTGATGGAAGAAAACCCTGCAGAAGCGATCAAAAACAACGTTTTCGGTACCAAAAACGTATTTGACGCCGCCGAAAAATATGAGGCGGAAAAATGTATTTTCATTTCCACCGATAAGGCGGTCAACCCCACGAGTGTTATGGGAGCGAGCAAGCGAATGTGCGAGCAGATGCTTAGCGCGCACCGTGACAGCAAAACGGTCTTTGCGGCGGTCCGCTTTGGAAACGTTGCCGACTCCAACGGCTCGGTGATGCCGCTCTTCCGCCGTCAAATTGCCGAGGGGGGACCCGTAACCGTGACTGACAAACGCGCCACACGCTACTTTATGAGTATTGCCGAGGCCTGCCATCTTGTGCTGCAAGCCGCCGCAATGGCTGTGGGCGGCGAGGTGTTCGTGCTGGATATGGGCGAGCCCGTAAGCATTTATGAGCTTGCATGCGCACTCATTCGCGATGCAGGGCTGGTCCCCGAAAAAGACATCAAAATAACCGAAATTGGACTACGTGTAGGCGAAAAGTTGACCGAGGAGCTCCGCACAAGCACCCAAGCATTGTCCCCCACCAAGCACGCGCGTATTTTTGTGGAACACTCCCCTGCTCTCCCAAAAATTGTGGTGGAGGAAGAGCTAAAGGCACTTGCCATCGGCCTTGCAAGCGAAAAAAGCATGGACATCGTCAAGGAAGCCCTGCAAATTGCCGTGCCGACTTATACACCAAAAAAGTAAAAGAACAGGCGAAACGCAAATGCGTTTCGCCTGCTTTTGTTACTGTAATTCTTCCAATCGAATTGGGTTCTTTAATAGTTCAACGGTTGCGTTGATTTCTTCGGTTGTGTCACTGAGCAGAGTCATGATCCATCCATAATCGTAGTTGTAGCCACTTGCAACCTGATTTACCCACTCGTCAATCTCGCCCCAACCATAAATAAGAGCCATATCGTAAACCATCGAAAATTGGATCATATTCAAAACCTCGCGTGAGCCGTTGCTGGGTGCGGCCTGCAGATAGATGGTTCTGTAATAGCCATCCATTGTGGTGTCGGTAGAGGATTCCGCCATAATTTGCATCATACGCTCGGCGTATTCGAGGTCGGCCGACATAGTGGGAATTGCCCACAGGTGTGCCCAGTTGTTGAAGTAAACAACGCTTTGGTAATCCATTCCTACCTCGAGAACGGGAATCGGCAACAGGCCGTATTCAAACTCGGAGTGGGGATAAATTTCGGTTCTGACGTTAAACAGTGTGGAATCGGTGAAAAGCACGTTTCCTGTAAGGAAGTTACGGTTCACTGTTGCGCTGGCGCCGCTGGAAAGCCACGGAACGTAGTTGATGCGGTTGAATGTGCAGAACAAATAGTCATACAACTCTTCTTCATGAGCGTTTTGAACAACAAGTCGCGGAATTCCGCCGGACGTTTTTTCGGTAATACGTCCGCCCGAGCCGTAGAAATACCAAATGGGAGAATAAAGATACTGATAATAGCCAACCATATCGCCTTTATCTGCCGCACTTAAAGAACCGTCATTGGGGTTGATATCGAAATTGGCAAGCTCTGCCATCGTCATCATGGTCTCCATCGTCCATTTATGATCAAGAACAATGTTGTAGATGTTCGTATAAGCCGGATCGCCTTCAAACTCCTCTACAAAAACGTCAGCCAAATCGTGGTAAAGCTCCATATTTACCAAAGAAAGTGCAAGAACATCCATGGTGGAGATGTTCATATCACCGCTGAGGAAATAGAGCTTATCGGCAACGGAGAGCTCACGGATAGAGTTTTGATCATACGAGGGAGAGCTCAAATCCAAGTAAGTAGTGGCATTGAGATCACGCAAGAGATTGAATGCTGCCGCCTGCGCTGCGACCTGCGCCAAAATAATGGTCAGCTCGTAGCAATCACCGTTAAGATAAGCCATGGCAAGGTGCTCAAGCTGGCTGCCCTCGGAGCTGATCTGTTGGATCTTGCAGTTATATTCGTTTTCAATTGCTTGGTTTCTGTTATAAACGGTATAGGAGAGCAAATCGGTTTCACTGTTCTCCTCTGACACCCAAAAGTCGGTGCAGTAATAATCGTTGTTGCCGTTTTGTACTTGTGCTTGTGTCGGATCGGGATCGGTGCCTGCAAAATAGCGCACGTATGCCTTGTAAACGTATCCTTCCATATCGATGGGCTCATCTACGGGCGGTGTAACAACGGGCGGATCATCGGGCGTTGTACTCTCGGCGGTAACGCGACCAACGTTTACGGGAGCATAGGGCGCATCGCTATAGGTGACCCAAAGACAGCCGTTAATAATTTCGGTTTTGAGAATACCGCGACCTTCGGCACCCGTCTCACCCGTTTCGCCTTTTGCTCCGTCGGGAATGACGAACACAACGTCCTCTTTGGATGTATCGGTGTACTTAATGGTTACCTTTGTGCCGCCGTCGGTTCTTTCGGTTACAATGTCTGCAATTCCGTTACCGGTCTCCCCCGTGTCACCCTTCGGGCCGGGAGTTCCCTCATTGCAGGACGCAAGCATGCACATCGCCGCAACCAAAACAAGCAGCAAGATTTGTGTCAAAATCCGTTTTTTCATTTTTTCCTCCTGATTTTTGTTTTCTGATCTCATTATAGCACAAAGTGGAAAAAAAATCAAGCGACCTCTTGGCTGATTTTTCCTGTTTTTGCTATCATGCTCTCTACCCTAATAAACGGGAAAACATGTGTTCATATCACTCAATTTGAAAAAAATAGAAAAAAATCAAAAAAACCGAGAAACGTTTTTCTCGGTTCTTTGTTTTATTACGGAGTGGTTATTCTTTCTGCGATCATACGCAAAAGGGTCTCCTCGTCGATGACGGGAACACCGAGCGCGCGTGCCTTGGTCAGCTTGGAGCCCGCCGCCTCGCCTGCCACAACAAAGTGCGTCTTTGCCGAAACACTGCCCGATACCTTGCCGCCTGCCGCCTTGATCTTCTCCCCTGCCTCGTCGCGCGACATGGTGGGAAGTGTGCCCGTGAGCACAAAAGTAAGCCCCTTGAAAAGATCGTCCGCGGGCTTTGCGGTAGAAACGGTCAAAAGGCCTGCCGCCGTTAAGCGATTGCACAAGTCTACGTTTTGCGAATGCGAGAAGAAGTTGGTAACACATTCTGCGGTGATCAGTCCGAAATCCTCGATGGTGCAAAGTTCTTCCACGGTTGCACCTTGCAGGGCTTCGAGTGTGCCGTAGTGTGCCGCAAGCGCCGCCGCCGCGACCTCGCCCACGTTGCGAATACCGAGGGCATAAACCAAGCGTTCAAGACCTGCGTTCTTGGATTTTTCAATAGCGTCTATGAGATTTTGCGCGGATTTTTCGCCCATTCTCTCCATTCCCGCAACATCAGGAACAGTGAGCGAATAGAGGTCAGCCGCATCGGTGATGAGCCCTGCCTTGAGGAGTGCCTCGACGATCTGCGGTCCGAGACCGTCAATGCTCATAGCATCCTTAGATGCGAAATGCTCTATGCTGCGCGAAAGCTGTGCGGGGCAACGGCTGTTTGTGCAACGGGTCGCCGCACCCTCATCGGCATCGTAAAAGACGGGTTCGCCGCAAGAGGGGCAAAATGCGGGCATAAAGAATTCCTTAACGTCGGGAGCGCGGAGCTCGGGGTGAGATTTGACCACCTCGGGAATGATGTCGCCTGCCTTTTGCACGGTGACGATATCGCCAATGCGAATGTCGCGCTCGCGGATAAGCTCGAGATTGTGGAGCGTTGCACGAGACACGGTTGTGCCTGCCAAGCGCACGGGAGAAAGCACCGCCGTGGGAGTCAGAACGCCTGTTCTGCCAACGGCAACTACAATGTCCTCGAGCTTGGTCTGCTTTTGCTCGGGCGGGAATTTGTAAGCCACCGCCCACTTGGGGGTGTTGGTTCCCTCGCCCAGCACGCGGCGCGTTGCAAGGTCGTTGATCTTGATAACAACGCCATCAATATCGTAGGCAAGGCCGTCACGGAGCTTGCCGAGGTTTTCAATGTGCGAAATAATGCCGTCGGCACTGCCCGAAACTGCGGTGTTTTCCAAGGTCTTAAAGCCCAATTCGGCAAGACGGGAAAGCGTTTCGGTATGCGTTTGGGGCTCTCTGCCGTCAAGGTAGAGCCGACCCTCTTGGAAGTTGAAAACGAAAATATCGAGCTTTCTTTCGGCGGCAATTTTGGGATCGAGCTGACGAAGCGACCCTGCCGCCGCATTTCTCGGGTTGGCCAAAAGTGCCTGCCCTGCCGCCTCGCGTGCCAAATTGATGCGTTCAAACACCGCGCGCGGCATATAGACCTCGCCGCGAACGGTCAAATTCAGCGGGTCGGAGAGCTGCATGGGGATAGAAAAAATAGTTTTGAGGTTTTGCGTAACGTCCTCGCCCACAAATCCGTCACCGCGTGTAGCACCTTGCACGAAGATGCCGTTTTCATATCGCAAGGAAACCGAAAGACCGTCGATTTTGGGCTCGATAGAATAGTTGGCTTGCGGTATAGTGGTAGCAACGCGATCCAAAAATTCGCGCAGTTCGTCAAAGGAAAAGACGTCGGAAAGCGAGTTCATTTGCACCGTGTGGGTGACCTTTTCAAATTTATCAAGTGCTTTGCCGCCCACTCTTTGCGAGGGAGACGAGGGATCAAAAAACTCGGGATGTGCCGCTTCGAGTTTGAGCAGCTGGGCGTACATCATATCGTATTCGTAGTCCGAAATTTCGGGATCGTCATCTACATAATAACGCTTTGCGTGATAAAGAAGCTTTGCACGCAGCTCCTTCAACTGTTGTTCAACGTTTGGCATTTCCCTTTTTGCCCCCTTTACATGGTAAAAAATGAGCACCCGCGTAGCACTCATCTTTTTTATTATACCATTTTTTTATCTTTTTGTCAATTGTTTTTTGTAAAAAAACAAAAATTTTGTTTGCATTTTCGACAATTATTTTTTCAAAATGTAAACATTTTTTGTACGATATTTACAAACAAGAAAAACCGTGCTATACTATAAGTGTAACAGAGAGATTTGTTGCAATACCGAAAGAAAGGCAAGGAAAGCAAGATGAAAATTAGCGTAATTGGCAGACAAATGAACGTCTATGAGGACATGAAGCTCCTGATTGAAAAAAAGCTTGCTAAGTTTGAAAAATTCTTCCCCGGCGAGGGTGCGGCAACCGCCACGCTCAGCTGTAAGCATAATAAAAAATTCATCGAAATCACCATAGCCGCTGCGGGCACACTGTTCCGCAGCGAGGTTGGAGCCGATAACTTCCGCGATGCTCTTGACGACGCCGTAACCAACATTGAGCGTCAAATTCGCAAAAACAAGACAAAGCTGGCACGCAAGCTTCGCGAAAACGTATTTGTGCCCGCAGTTGAGGAATATTTTGACGATACCCCCGAGGAAACAGAAGAAGAGATTATTCGCACCAAGACCTTCCCTCTCAAGCCCATGTCTCCCGACGAGGCCATTTTGCAAATGAACCTCCTCGGCCACCAATTCTTTGTATTTATCGACGATCAAAATGAGGACACTTGCGTAGTATATAAGAGAAACGATGGCGGCTACGGTTTGCTCGTTCCCGAGAAAAAATAAAGTGAAATAAAGCAAGGGCGGCAGATTTTCTGCCGCCCTTTTTGATTTTATTTTGTTTCGAGGTAAATAAGAGGAAGAAGTGCGGGATAGTTTTCGGGGTCGGTTCCCTCGATCTTAACGCCGAACATTGCAGCAACGGTCTTTGCAATTTGCACGTTCTCAATCGTTTTGCCGTTAAACACCTCGGCGTGTGCGCCGTAAGCAAACACGGGAACGTTAGCCGCGGTGTGATCCTCGGAAACCAGCTTGAAGTTGCCGTTTTCATCAAGATGCAAGCCACCCGTCTCATGGTCGGCAGTAATAATGACCATGGTTTCGGGGTTGTAGAACGCATACTCCATAAAGAGAGCGATGGCTTGGTTAAAGCGCGCGGTTGCAAGATATGCCTTTTCAATATCCAAAGCACTGCAGTGCTTATCGATGTAAGCTTCCTCATACATCAAGAAGAAGCCGTCTTGATCCTTAGAAAGTTCATCCAGCGTACCGGTAATGGCGGAACGCAAAATTTGCATTTCGTTCTCGGTGTAAACGTCATAGCCGCAGTTGATCAGCGTACCGTATCGGTCTACCAGATCCATTTGCGCGTTTTTAATAGCGGTCGTATTGCTGCGGTGGTAGGCGTGTGCCGAGAAGGCAGAGGGAGTAGCACCCGTTTGCTTTTCGGTGGACATGACCGCGGTTGCCTTGCCCTGCCCTGCTGCAAGCTCGGTCAGAAGGGGCACGTCGTTTTGATCGGCATCTCTGCCAATGGTTCCGTTTTCGGTTTTGTAGCCCGATGCAAGTGCGGTTCCCGCAGCGGCACTGTCGGTAATGCCCGAAAGCGAGTTGGTTCTTGCCTCGCCTATGTAGGGGAACAGATAGCCGTAAAAGAAATCCTCACCGTCGGTATAGTCGGCAACGTTGCTATTCTTGTAGGCATCAAAAAGCTTGGTTTGGTTGTGACCCATACCGTCGCCAATGAGCAAAATGAAGTTTTCTGCCTCTTTTACAATGGGCGTTGCAACGCTTACGGATTGCGGCACGTCGATATCGAAGATGGCTTCGGGAATGTAGGTCTCTACAAAATAATATGCCGCGGCGGCAATGATGAAATAGTCGCCCTCAATGGCAATGTGGTCCTCGTTTGCAAGAATAGAGAATTCCATGCCCTCGGTCTCGGCGTTGAGCGCTTGAGAGATGGGGCGAGAGGTTTCCCCTACCACAATCTCGTGCGCACCTACCTCGGCTTCGCTACCGATGGGGGTTACGGAGAGGGTGATACCCGTGCGCGCCTTGATTTCTTTTGCGATGTATTCGGCGGCGCGAACCGTGTAAGCCGATGCACCCGCGGTATAAACGATTGCATAGGAAGAAAGCGCATCACCGCACAAAACGGGGGCGGTCAGGCCTGTTGCATCCTTGCGTCCACATACGGTGCAAACCTTGTTTTGGTAGTTGTGCGCGCCCGTTGCGCCAAGGGTTGTAATCTTGATAGCACCGCAGGAGCAGGTGGCAGTCTCTTTGCCCTCTTGAGTACACGTGGGGGCTTTTTCGGTGGTGGGCTTTTTGAATGCGTGCTCATGCTCTTTGCCAAGGATATTTTCGTTTATCCAAGCACAGGATACCGAGGTAAGCAACACGGATACCATTAAGCAAAGCGCAAGCACAATTTTCAGCATTTTTGTCATTTTCTTTTCTCCTTTCGTCAAGGGACATCGTATTTAGTATAGCATATCTTGGAGGATTTGTAAAGCGGTTTTTTGAATTGTGTGTAGCAAAAAAACTTGGCGGAGCCCTGCGGCTCCGCCTTTTTTATCATTCTTCTGCTTTTATCAAATAAAGATCTCTGAACAACTGCGGCTTTTCAAGATCGCATCCTGTAATTTTAATGGTATTCTCCCCTGCTTGGAGTTCGATGCGGATTCCCAACATATAGATACCCTTTAGATGATCGTTATTACGAATATCCAGACAGGTGGAATCAAGATTTACCCAACCGTGAGAGGTTTTGAAAGAATACTCACTAGGGGTGCCTTCATTGATAATGTATTCGGCACAGCGATTTTTATCGTTGTTTACATATAAGTGAACAACCAGTTCATAAACGCCTGCTTCCTCTACCGTTACGTTGTAAAGCAAATAGTCATCCGCTCCCAGTTCCGAATACACATCACAATAAATATGACGATATGGGAAAACCCACTGGTCCCAATGCCCGTCATGCTCGTCCTCTTTTTTACTGTTCTCACCGTCCAGCTCATCGCGAAAAGCATCGATATGAATGGCATCCTCTGATCTGAATTTTTCGGGGAGCGCGGCGGCAATGAGGTATGCTTCGGTTACACCGTCACCGTCGTTATCATACATAGACGGATGTTCAAGGGCAAACCAAACGTAATCACAATATTTGCACTTGCCATCTTTGATAATGTGCTCGTGATAAAGATCTACATAATTGCAAACAGTGCAAATGCCCCATTGCTTATAGGCGTATGTATGGGTACCTGTAGCATTTTGTGTCACATATATGCCGCAAACAGAACAAGTACGCTCTTGTGAACCTTCACCCGTACAGATAGGATTTTCTATATCGGTCCACTCGCTCCAAGAATGCCCATCATAATCTATAGGTACAGTTTCGGTCTCTTTGTAATCACACCCTTGACATGCTCTTTCTGCTACACCCGTAGAAACGCAAGTGGACTCTTGTGTGATTAACCATTCCCCCATTACATGCACATGCGCCTCGGGCGTTGTCTCCTCGGGTCCTGTTGTTGTCACATCCGGCTCAGGCGTACTTCCTTCGGGCTCAGGCGTGGTGGAGCACCCGATTATTACCAAATCCTGCGGTGTTGTTTCATTACCAAATGGGAGTTTATTCAAAAGTTCGTCACAGGATGCCAGGGTGAGTGTTACGATGGTCATCAGCACTATCAAAATTGTAATTTTGAGTGTTTGTTTCATCTTTTATTCTCCTTTCGATATGAATAATATGAAAAAATTGGATACTACTCCGCTTTTATCATAGCATACTTTTTAATCCTTGTAAATACTTTTGAAAAAAGAATACAAAAAATCGCAAAAAATCACTTAAAAAGTGTCTTGGAAAGTGTTTTTTTGTGTTTTTTTGTAAAGTGCTTGCATTCTCCCCCTTTTTCTGTTATACTGTGGGTAGGTCCTTGACCGTTTTGAAATAAACATTTTGGAGGATATCTTTATGAATCGCCGAGCAAAATGGATTTGTGCTCCAATGGACACCGAGCAGGCAGGCATTGCTTTTGTACGCGCGTTTGGTGCAAGCAAGGCAGTAAAAAAAGCCACGCTTTCGGTCTCTGCCATTGGTCTTTATTCCGCTTACATCAACGATAAAAAGGTCAGCTGCGACGTTCTTGCTCCCGGCTGGACGATATACAATGAGCGCGTGCAATATCAAACACACGACGTGACCTCGCTTTTGCAAAAGGACAACACGCTGTGCATTGAGGTGGGAGCCGGTTGGGCGGTTGGTAACATTGCTTGGGGCACCAAGATATTTGCCGACAGAACCGCTATGATCGCCGCCCTGACCGTCACCTACACCGACGGCACGCGCGAGGAAATTGTGAGCGACACCGCGTGGGACGTTTATACCACGCCTATCCTCTACTCCGATATTTACCACGGTGAAACGGTCGACAAAACCGCCGAGATCAAGCACCTTGGCAAGGCAATTCGTTCGGATTATAAGACCAAGCTCATCCCTCAGGTAGGCGAGCTCATCACTGAGCACGAGCGTCTGGCACCCGTTGCACTTATCCGCACGCCCAAAGGCGAGACGGTAATCGACTTTGGTCAAAATATGACGGGCTACGTCGAAGTTCGCATCCAAGCCGAGCGCGGTGCACGTATTCTGCTCCACCACGCCGAGGTTTTGGACAAGGACGGCAATTTTTACACCGAAAATCTCCGCAAAGCAAAATGTGAAAACCTCTATATTTGCTCGGGCGGCGAGGATGTTTTCAAGCCCTCGTTCTCCTTCCAAGGATTCCGTTACGTGCGCCTGACCGAATTCCCCACCAAACAAATTGACCTTGATTGCTTCCGTGCGATTGTTGTTCATTCGGATATGAAGCGTACGGGATATTTCCGCTGCGGAAATGAGAAGATCAATCAGCTTTATCACAACGTTATTTGGGGACAAAAGAGCAACTATCTTGACACCCCCACCGACTGTCCGCAACGCGACGAGCGTCTTGGTTGGACAGGTGACGCGCAGGTTTTCGCTCGCACCGCGGCTATCAACTTCAACGTAAAAAAGTTTTTTGAAAAGTGGCTTGGTGAAATGGCGATCGATCAACGCGACAACGGCGGTATTCCCCAGTTCATTCCAAGATGTAATAGAGATCGCAACAAATATGTAGCCGTTGCCGCCGGTTGGGCGGATGCCGCGTGCATCATTCCCTGGGAGATCTACCTCGCCTACGGCGACAAGGAATTGCTTGCCAAGCACTACCCCATGATGCGCAAATATATTATGTACCTGCACTACACGGGTCCCGAAGAGTTCTTGTGGCTTGGCGGCGACCACTACGGTGATTGGCTTGCTATGGACCACGGCGAGGATAGCTACAAGGGTGCTACATCTACCGACTTTATTGCAAGTGCCTTTTATGCCAACTCGGTTGCCCTCATTCGCAAAGCAGAACGCGCGCTCGGTTACGATACCGCTAAATTTGACGAGCGTTACGAAAAGGTCGTTGCGGCTTTCCGTGAGCACTTTATTCCAAACGGCGAGCTCCGTCAGTACCCCGACCTCTGCCCGCACGGCATTTCCAATCCCCCCAACGAAACACAAACCGCGTATGCGCTCGTTCTCAAGTTCGGCCTCTGTGAAGAAAAAGACCGTCAGCGCTTTGCCGACCGTCTTGCCGAGATGATCCGCGAGAATGGCATGCGCATGACCACCGGATTTTTGGGCACTCCCTACCTCTTGCACGCCCTCACCGAAAACGGTCACGCAGACGTGGCGTACGAGCTGCTCTTCCAAGAACAGAACCCCTCTTGGCTCTTCTCTGTTAATCACGGTGCTACCACCATTTGGGAGCACTGGAACGGCATTAAAGAGGACGGCAGTTTTTGGAGTAAAGACATGAACTCCTTTAACCACTATGCCTACGGTGCGGTTTACGATTGGATCTTTGGCAAGGCAGTTGGTATTGAACCCGTGGACAATGCCCCTGCCTACCGCGAGATCACCCTCGCACCTCATCCCGACCGTCGCCTCGGCTATGCCGACGGCTCGATCGACACCCAATACGGCACCATTCGCTCCTATTGGTATTACAAAGAAGATACCGTTTATTATGAATTTACCGTTCCCGCAGGTGTCACCGCTCGTCTCACCCTGCCCTCGGGTAGAACAGAGGTACTGACAGAAGGAACGTATCATTACGCTGAATAAGGACGTTTTTTGTGGGGGAACTTTTTGCAAAAAGTTCCCCCACACCCCTTCAAAAAAACTTGCACAAAAATCATCTAAATAAAGTCGTTAGTGCACGAGTGGACAGTCGACGCGAGGTATAACCTCGCTTTTGCTATCGCGAGCGGCTAGGTAGCGAAGCGGCGCGAGGGGAGTGAATGACACCACGGTGTGGTGTCAGAGCCCGAGCGTGACCGAGCCGCAGCGAGACCCACTAACCCTATCCGCTAAAAGAATTGTTTAGCCTCAAATCGGACTGTCCGGGAGGCCAGTCCCTACAAAATTTATGTTTTCCCTTGTAGGGACCGGCGTACTCTACGGTCCGCAAACAAACAATTACCGCAAAACAACAAACGGGCGACCGATGGTCGCCCCTACAAGTTTTATGAATTCTAATTGTAGGGGCGATTCACGAATCGCCCGTTTTTATTCTGTTACTTTTCTTTATATTGGTATATCTTCAGCGAAAATACCATTTGGGCTTTTTTGCTACCCTTGTAATGAACGATGTAAAACTCGTCACCCATCGCGGCAAGTTGATAATCCGTATGGCCTGCCCAAACTTCATCAAAACCCTCAAAATGGAAAACCTCTTGTGTGCTTCGTTTGTAACGAACAAGCTTGTCTTCTTTGTAAAGCAGAGGTCGGGTTACAATTTCAAAATCACCATTTTTCAGCCATTTTCGCTCTATAAAAGAGCGAATCAGTTGTGGCAATACAAACCAAACCGGTGCAGTCATAATACCGCCAAATGCTACCGCAAAAATGACTTTGTGCCATACCTTCTCATACGAATCCATAATAAAGGGAGAAATGAACGCGATCATACCACCACAGACAAGTATGATTACAGCCAAACAAACTACAGTATATCGAATATTTGCGGTGTTATAAAAGCGGAGCTCTTTTTCTACCCATTCACGAGTGATAATGTTCTTGGTTTGCTTTTCCATTGGCCACACCTTCCTTTCCCATTTATTTTATCACAAATTGGCACAGATGTCAAGAAAAAAATTCTTGACATCTTCCCTCTTTTGTGCTACAATATGTGATAGAAATCAAGACCCATAAGGAGGTCTATTATGAGCATTCGCATAGGAATTGTTGGATATGGAAATCTCGGTCGCGGTGTGGAATGTGCTATTTCGCAAAACCCCGATATGGAGTTGGTTGCCGTTTTTACACGACGTGCGCCCGAAAGTGTCAAGATTCTTTCCAACAAAGCCACTGTTTATCATATTGACAGTATTCAGGATATGGTCGGCAAGATCGACGTGATGGTCCTTTGCGGCGGCAGTGCCACCGATCTGCCCCAGCAAACGCCTGCGATTGCCAAGCTCTTCTCGGTTGTGGATAGCTTTGACACACACGCAAAGATCCCCGAGCATTTTGCAAATGTTGATGCATCCGCTCGCGAGGGTGGCAATCTTGCCGTTATCTCCTGCGGTTGGGACCCCGGTATGTTCTCTATCAATCGTCTTTATGCCGAGGCAATTCTGCCCGAGGGCAAGGGCTACACGTTTTGGGGCAAGGGCGTAAGCCAAGGGCACTCCGATGCCATTCGTCGCATTGAGGGCGTTGCCGATGCAAAGCAATACACCATTCCCAAAGAAGCAGCTCTTGAGGCAGTGAGAAGTGGCTCTAACCCTGAGCTTTCCACTCGCCAAAAACATCTTCGTGAGTGCTTTGTAGTTGCCAAAGAGGGGGCAGACCTTTCTCGCATCGAGAGTGAAATCGTCACGATGCCCAACTATTTTGCAGATTACGACACCATTGTTCACTTTATTACTGCAGAGGAGATGCAACGCGACCATAGTGGCATTCCCCACGGTGGATTTGTGATTCACGCAGGCAAAACAGGCAAGAACAGTGAGCACACCAACATTATTGAATACAATCTCAAGCTTGACTCCAACCCCGAGTTCACCGCAAGCGTTTTGGTGGCTTGCGCGCGTGCGACATTCCGTATGCGCCAAGAAGGTTTGGTTGGTTGCAAAACCATTTTGGATATTCCCCCCTCTTACCTCTCCCCTGCCTCGGGCGAGAATCTGCGAAAGAGATTGCTCTGATTGCATAATAAATAAGGATGGAACTTTTATTTCATCCTTTTCTTTTTGTCTCTTGTCATATTTCCTTTCCCCTTTGCATAGGTTATAGCACAACCAAAACACAGGAGGATTTACCCTATGAAAAACGAATCTACTGCCTTGACCGAAATTCAGCAGCCCAACAAATTGCAGATCATTTTAGAAAAGATTGGAAAACGCAACATCATTATCGCTTGTGCGGTATTGCTCATTGGCGTTGCTGTTTTAATGAACTTTATTCTGTTCTCGGGAGCGAACAAAGACAGCGGCTATGACGGCTACGACCAACCCAGCGGTAACATTTCCGATAACGCCGGTGAGGGCGAAGCAACCGATGTAAACGCATACTTCTCTGCCACCCAAGTCAGCCGCCAACGCGCACGCGATGAGGCACTTGAGGTTTTGCAAGCGGTTGTTGAAAACGTAGATGCCACCGAAGCAATGAAGAACGAAGCCCTTGCCGAAATCGCCGTGATTGCCGACGAAATTCAAAAGGAAGCCAACATCGAGTCTCTCATCACCGCCAAGGGCTTTGAAGCTTGCGTTGCCGTTATCAACGATGACACCGCCAGCATCGTGGTCAAAGCCGATGACCTCCAACCCGCCGAGATCGCACAGATCAACGCCATCGTTTACGAGCAAGCAGGCATTCTGCCCTCGGGTGTGACCATTATTAGAAAGTAAATAGGACGCGGTTGACGTGGGGGAACTTCTTATAAGAAGTTCCCCCACACCCCTTCAAGAATTTTCGCACAACAAATCACAAAATCAACTTGTTAGTTAACGGATTATTGTCCGTATCAAGAAAGAGGGGGAGCGTTTGCTCCC
>JAZORZ010000038.1:0-47736 GCA_045656885.1 Eubacteriales bacterium | reverse complement strand
TTGAAATGATGCGAGAAATCCAAAGTGCCAAAAGCGCTTAAACAAAAACAAGAATACGGCATACCTCTTTCGAGATATACCGTATTCTTGCAAAACTGTCCTTTAGGGCACGACCCTAACAGACACGGTCTTTTTTTTACCAAACAAACGGTATGAGACGGTATTTGACCCGCGTTTTGTATTCGGCATAGCCGGGAAGGCTGCGGGTGAGCACCTTTTCCTCGTTGTGAATACGGAGGATGATGACGGCAGCGTAGGGCGCAAAGCACAGAAGGCTCCACCAGGAGCCGAGCACCACGGGTATGGACAAAAAGAGCCAGAGGGTGACGGCGTACATGGGATGTCGCACGATGCCGTACAGTCCGGTGTCCACCACCTGCTGTCCCTCCTGCACTTCCACCGTGCGGGAGAGATAGGCGTTCTCGCGCATGACCTCGGCATAGAGGGCGTAGGATATAAGCAGGATAACAGATGCCACGATAACAAGCCACGTGGGCACGTGCGACCACGCAAAGCGGTAGTCCAAGCCCGCAATTATAAAGCCCACCAAGAATAAGAGTCCCGAAAGAGCGACAACGCCCTTTTGGGTGTTTTCTTTTTCCTTGGCATCAAGGCGTTTTTGGAGCAATTCGGGGGATTTGATGAGCAGCACCGCACCGAGAATCAGCATGGGAATGAACAACAGCCCAATAAATATCCAGCCACCCGCAAAGGCAAACGAGCCAGCGGGCCAAAACAGCAGCGCGCCAACAAGAATAAGACCGCAGAGAAATTTCGTCAAGGCACTCAAAAGAAGTTTTGTTTTTTTCATTGCCCTTCTCCTTACAGCATCTCCAAAATTTCGGCGGCGTTGGTGTCGGGCTTGACCTTTGGCATAACTGCTTCAATGTTGCCCTCGGCATCAATGAGGTAGGTAGAGCGCACCACACCCATAGATACCTTGCCGTAGTTCTTTTTCTCTTGCCATACTCCGTAGGCCTCTATGGCTTGGCGCTCGGGGTCGGAAAGGAGAATGAAAGGCAGCTTATATTTTTCGGCAAATTTTTGATGCGACGCTACGCTATCGCGGCTGATGCCGATAACGACAACGTCACGCGCTTCAAACTCTTTGTACGCCCCTGCAAATGCACACGCCTGACGAGTGCAACCGGGGGTATTATCCTTGGGATAAAAATACAGCACAACGCGCTTGCCCAAAAAATCGGAGAGAGAGACGGCATTGCCGTCTTTGTCAAAGAGTGTAAAATCGGGGGCTTTGGTTCCTACTTGTAACATAGCAAAATCTCCTTTGCTTTTATTTTGGCAGTCTGCGAATGATGCCCGCACCGTTTTGTTTTAGCCAACGGTCATATTGTTTGTAATTGGGGCATACGCGCAAGACTTCTTGGCAAAATTCTTTGGAATGGTTCATGTATTTGAGGTGACAGAGCTCGTGCACGATGACACTATCCATCACCTCGGTGGGTGTAAGCAGTAAGAGACAGTTGAAATTGAGATTCCTCTTACCACTGCAACTGCCCCATTTTGTTTTTTGATGGCGAATGGTCACGCGGTTATAGTCTACGCCAACGAGCGAAGCATAATACGCCACACGCGGTGGGATAATCGCACGCGCACGCTCGGTTAAGAGATCAATTCCCTCTTCGGTGATGCGAGGACCGCTCGGCTTTTTTTGCATCGTGGCAAGCTTTTTGCGAATCCAATCCTCATGACGTGCAACAAAATCGGCAATTGCACCGTCGCTCATGGCGCGCGGCGCGCGGACGATGACCTCGCCCGCCTTGATTTGTAAGGCAACCGTTTTGCGGTCGCTTTTGATAACGCGGTATTGCATAACGGCTCCTTCCTAAAATATTCGGGACGTCGAGGGCGCCGTCCCCTACCGGTTAATTCTTCGTGCGGCTTTCATTTGTTGCGGCGGGGCGTCGGGGACGTCGCCCCCTACAGGATTAGATGGTTAAGGTAAATCAACTCTCTTAGCGGATAGGGTTAGTGGGTCTCGCTGCGGCTCGGTCACGCTCGGGCTCTGACACCACACCGTGGTGTCATTCACTCCCCTCGCGCCGCTTCGCTACCTAGCCGCTCGCGGCAGCAAAAGCAAGTCTTTGACTTGCGCTGACTGTCTATTCGCACACTAACGACTTATTTTTATAGTCCTTTTGTGCGAGATTTTTTGAAGGGGTGTGGGGGAACGTAATATTTCGCGTGCGAAATATTACCGTAGCAACGGAACGTTGCGATGTTTTTCTGCAAAAAGTTCCCCCACAAACGCGCCCTTATTCTTCTCCCAAAACGCTTTGAACAGCCGACATAATGCCGATACGTCCGCTCTCGTAGGTAAGACCGCCTTGGAAGAAAGCGGTATAGGGGGCGCGCAGAGGACCGTCGGCGGAGAGCTCGATGGAGCTTCCCTGCACGAACGTGCCTGCCGCCATAATGACTTGGTCGCCGTAGCCGGGCATTGCCCAGGGCTCGGGGGTAACGTAAGCATCGACGGGAGAGCCGGCTTGAATACCGCGACAGAATGCGCAGAGCCCCTCGGCACTACCCATAATGACAGATTGAATGATGTCGTGGCGTTCCTCGTTCCAACTGGGTTCTACCGCGTAGCCAAGTTTTTCAAACATATATGCCGCAAGATGTGCGGTTTTGAGTGCTTGTGCAACCGTGTGCGGTGCGTAGAACAAGCCCTTGAACATCGACTTGTTTTGTCCCAGCGTAGCGCCTGCCTCGGCACCGATGCCAACAGAGGTCATACGGTAAGAAACCAACTCAACGGCACGGCGTGTGCCCGCAAGGTAGCCACCCGTCTCCGCCATTCCGCCACCGGGATTCTTGATAAGCGAACCGATCACAAGGTCGGCGCCAACAGCGGTGGGTTCTTTGTCTTCAACAAACTCGCCGTAGCAGTTGTCAACCACAACGTAGGTTTCGGGGCTGATACTCTTTACAAATTTAACGAGTTCACCAATTTCATCTACGCTCAAGGTCTTGCGGTTGAGGTAACCTTTGGAGCGTTGCACGAATACCATTTTGGCGCGATTGCCAAGAGCGCGGAGCTTGTCCTCGATTTCGGCAAAGTTAAAGCTGCCGTCGGGATTGAGATCGGTTTGGTCATAATCCACGCCAAAGTCGCGGAGCGAGCCGTTGCCGGGCGTGCCCGAAAGACCGATGACCTCTTCAAGGGTGTCATAGGGCTTGCCTGCTACCGAGTACATGACGTCACCCGGGCGCAGAATGCCGAAAAGACCGATGGAGAGAGCATGCGTGCCGCTGATGATGGTTTGACGCACAACGGCGGCCTCTGCCCCCATAACGTCGGCCCAAACCTCTTCAAGCACCTCACGGCCACGGTCATCGTAACCGTAGCCGCTGGTGGATTGAAAACAGGAATCGCTTACACGGTGAGTGCGAAAGGCATCCATCACCTTTTGCGTGTTGAGGAATGCAACCTCGTCGATGTGCTGATATTGCGCGGTGAGCGCGCGCTCTGCCTCTTGCGCCAAGTCTTGTATCTTTTTGGAAAAAATCATTTTACTGTTCGCTTTCTTTTGACAAATGGATTAATTGAAGTAGTCCTCGGGGTTGATGCTGGGGAATTCTACGTCCTCGGGGGTGGTGCGGTTGGAAATTTCATGATAGAACGCAGCACGGGACACGTTTTGGTAAGGTGCAATGAAGAAGGCACCAAGGCCGCAGGTGCAGCAAATCGCCAACAAAATCCAACCGATAAAGCTGAAATCAAGGCAGAACAGACGCCACTTGTTGCCCCGCATCATTTGGCGGGAAAGGCGCAACGCCTCGATAGGACCTACGTTGGAATAATCCGCCATGATCATATGTGCCATGGAATATGTGTAGGACACAGGGATATAAATGCAGAGAGTAACCAAAGAGCCAAGGAGAGACCAGCCCGCAAAAGCAAGCCAAGAGAGAATGAGGGCATCGGGTGTCTCGCTGGCAAGAACTGCGGGAAGTGTGCCCAGGAACTGTACACTGCCGATGATCACACCTATCAAGGCAGGGAGTCTTGTCAACCAAAGCAAAAAGCTGTGGCAAAGATTCAGGCCAATGCTCTTGAAGTAACCGCGTCTAAAGTAATCAAAAAGACTATCAAAGGTAACGCTCGATCTCTTACCGTCAAGCACGTTCAGGCAGAACTTTTGGTAGCCCACTTTTACGGGCGAGGAAACGAAGATATACAAGAGGAAGGCAACAACAGTGCCCAAAACGAAGAGCAGGACAAAAGAAGAAAGAATCAGAGCAAGGACGGGATAATCATCACCGAAGATCTCTGCCATAGCTGAAAAGTCAAAATCAGCAAGGGCTTTTTCAAATTTCTCTGCCTTCTCGGGCGTGAGAATAGGCACATTGG
The DNA here is from genome assembly GCA_045656885.1 of Eubacteriales bacterium. Taxonomy (GTDB): domain Bacteria; phylum Bacillota; class Clostridia; order Oscillospirales; family CAG-272; genus UMGS1865. The sequence goes on along the minus strand of JAZORZ010000038.1, from coordinate 43,361 downwards.
GAGCTCCTTCTTCGGCACCGCCAATAATGCCAACCGACCCCTCGACGTCGGGAGTTTCGGGAGTGTTGATCTCACTCATATCAAAGGGAAAATTGCCACCGCTGATACCGATAGACACGCTACCGCCACCGCTTAAAGTAACGCCGCTCAAAATAGTTGCCACAATGGTAACACCGAAAGCCAGCCACCAAAAGCCCTTGAGGGCGTGGCGTGCGATGCGGCGGAAATCAGCCGCCTTGCGGGGGCGTGTTTCATAATAAGGGGTTTGATATTGATTGTAATTCATTTTCTTTTTCCTTTCTGAAAACAGCTTCATTTTTCAACGTGTATATATTTTACCACACAGTCAACTGATTGTCAATGATATTCGGTTGATATTTACATGGTGTTCACAATTTCCATTGGAATAAAGTCAGTACTGTTCGATAATGGAGCGGAAAGCCATTCCACGCTCCTTATAGTTATTAAAGACGTCAAAGCTTGCGCAAGCGGGTGAGAGCAGGACGATATCTCCCTCTTTTGCTACGGTGCAAGCCAACCTGACGGCATCGGTAAAGTCGGGTTGCATATAAACGGGAATTTTGCCATCCTGCACCTCTTCCTTTTGCGAGAGTGCGGTCAAAATTTTGCCTGCGGTTGCACCCGTGAGCACCACTGCCTTGGCATATTCGCAAATGGCATCGGCAAGGGGCTCAAAGGGAGTCTTTTTATCCGATCCGCCGCAAATCACAATGGGCTTTGCGGGCATTGCCGAAAGCACCGCGGCGGTTCTGACAGGAGTGGAATCGATGGAGCTATCGTAATAGGTTACTCCGTTTGAAACGCGGACGGGCTCCATACGGTGCTTAACACCCGTAAAGGTGGTTGCAACCTCGCGCACACTCTCGGCAGAGGCATATTCAAAGGTCAAGGCAATCGCAGTCATCAAATTTTCAAGATTGTGGCGTCCGCGCAAGAGCAGCTGATCGGCCTGCATGATCTGGCGCTCGGTGTTGTTATACCAAAGATAAATCTTGCCTTCTCTGACATATACGGCGCTATCCCCTGCCTTTAGGGGAAATTCGGTGTAGAACTCCTTTTTGGAGGAGAAATAGGTAACGGGAATATCTGCACTCTTGACAAGCTCTGCCGTAATGCGGTTTTCGGCATTGAGCACCGCACGGCGGCAGGGAGAATGACGGAAGCCGTTTGCCTTTGCCTCGGTGTATTCCTCCATACCCGTATGCCAATTCAGGTGGTTAGGGGTCACGTTGGTAATTGCCGTTACGTGCGGCGAGTGCTTGATGCCCTGCAGCTGAAAGCTGGAAAGCTCAACCACCGCAAAATCACGCTCGGTCATATCGGCTACCATGGGGAGCAGCGGTGTACCAATGTTGCCGCCAACAAAGATGCGTGCTTGCTCGTCGTTTTTGTATTCCTGCGAGAGAATCAAGCCCGTGAGTGTGGTCGAGGTGGTTTTGCCGTCGCTACCCGTAATGCCGATAACGGTTGCAGGGGTCAACTCAAAGAAAAGCTCCATCTCCGAGGTGAGCACCGCTCCCCTCTCTACAGCTGCCACAAATTCGGGAATGTCGGGGCGTATGCCGGGGGCGCGGAAGATAATTTCTTCGTCAAGATCCTCGAGATAAGTGTCACCCAAGCGCAGGCATGCACCAAGCTTTTCAAGTTCCTCGGCAGTCTCGCCCAGCTGCTCGCGCGTTTTTCTGTCGCGTGCACAAACAATAGCACCGCGCATCAGCAAAAAATCGATGAGGGGGCGGTTGGAAACGCCAATGCCCACTACTGCACAACGCTTGCCGCGTATGTATTGCATCCAATCAAGTAAATTCAAGTGTCTTTCCTCCCTTACCGCCTCTTTGGCGGCTCTGTCGCGTGCGCGGACATGCCCGCGCGCTCCTGCGTGTCAATCTATATACTATTATATTCTATTTCTCCCAAAGTTGCAATAGAAAAAGACGAGAAAATACAATTTTTTTCAAAAAATGCGCAATCCCCCTTTTCAAAAAGGTTTTTTTCTGTTATAATGATAGCAGATGACTGTTACACTACGCTTTGCGAAAGGATGGACGCCAATGGCTACAAAAAAGCAAGACGCACAACAATATAACGATCAAAGCATAAAAGCCCTGAAGGGTGCAGACAGAGTTAGAAAGCGCCCCTCGGTTATTTTCGGCTCGGACGGGCTTGAGGGATGCGAGCATTCCTTTTTTGAGATCCTCTCCAACTCGGTAGACGAAGCAAAGGCAGGACACGGTAAAGAAATTAAGGTTACCGTTTTTCAGGATAGAAGCATTGAAGTAGACGACCACGGACGCGGCGTGCCTCTTGGTTGGAACGAAGCCGAGGGTCGCTGGAACTGGGATCTGATTTACTGCGAGCTCTATGCAGGCGGTAAATATGAAAACAACAGTGGCGGCGGTGCTTACGAATACTCGCTTGGTCTGAACGGCTTGGGCGCGTGTGCGACGCAGTATGCTTCGGAATATATGATTGTAAAATCCTATGACGGAAAGGTGGAGCGCAGCATTCGCTTCCGTCGCGGTGAGGTCAACAGCGAGCTCCAAGAAAGACCCCTTACCCCCAAGGAAAAGCGCACGGGTACCGTCGTTCTCTGGCGTCCCGACCTCAAGGTCTTTACCGACATCAACATTCCCCCCGAGTTCTTCCGCGATACCCTGCACCGTCAGGCGGTGGTCAACCCCGGCACAACCTTTGTTTTGCACATCGAGCAGGACGACGAGACCTTTACCGAGGAAAAATTCGTTTATGAAAACGGCATTTCCGACTACCTCGCCGAGCAGGTTGGCGACAAGAGCTTGACCGCTCCAGTTTCCTGGCACATTGAAACACAGGGCCGCGACAGAGCCGACCTTGACGAATACAAATTCAAGGCAGATATCACCTTCTGCGTTTCCAATACCGTTACGTTTTTGGAATACTACCACAACTCGAGCTACCTTGAGTACGGCGGTTCTCCCGATAAGGCAGTAAAGCTTGCCTTTACCTACGCACTTGATAAATACCTCAAGGCGCACAACCGCTATGCGAAAAACGAAACCAAGATCACTTTTAACGATATTGCCGATTGCTTGGCGCTCATCATCAGCGGTTCTTCGACCTCGACGTCCTACGAGAACCAAACCAAAAAAGCGATCAACAACGTCTTTATCGCAGACGCGCTCAACGAATTTTTGCGCCAAAAGCTTGAGGTCTACTTTATTGAAAACCCCAAAGCGGCAGAGCTCTTTGCAAATCAGGCACTCATTAACAAGCACAGCCGCGAAAGTGCCGAAAAAGCGCGCGTAGACGTAAAAAAGAAGCTTTCGGGCTCTATCGACGGTGCAAACCGCGTTGAAAAGTTTATCAACTGCCGCTCCAAGGATCCCAACGTGGCAGAGCTCTACATTGTAGAGGGCGACTCCGCGGCAACCTCTTGTAAGCTCGGGCGCAACTCCGAATATCAGGCAATTATGCCCGTGCGTGGCAAAACGCTCAACTGCCTTAAGAGCGACTATGATAAGATCTTCAAGAGCGAGATCATTACGGACCTGCTCAAGGTTATCGGCTGCGGCGTTGAGATCAAAACCAAAAAGAAGAATGACGTAGCTACGTTTGATCTGAACAGCTTGCGTTGGTCCAAGGTCATTATCTGTACCGATGCCGACGAGGACGGCTTCCAAATTCGCACGCTGCTGCTCACTCTGTTCTACCGTCTGCTCCCCACACTCCTCGCCGAGCACCGGGTATTCATTGCCGAAACTCCTTTGTTTGAGATCACGACCAAGGACGAAAAATTCTTTGCTTATGACGAATTTGAAAAGGCAGAGATCCTGAAAAAGATCAGCCACAAGCGTTACACCCTGCAACGCTCCAAGGGTCTTGGTGAGAACGATGCCGACATGATGTGGCACACCACCATGAACCCCGAAACGCGCCGTCTGATTTCTGTTTCCCCCGCCGATGCCGCCGCAACGGAGATGATATTTGATACACTCCTTGGCGACAACCTCCCCGCACGTAAGCAATTTATTACCGAAAACGGTAGTAAGTATATGAAGGATATTGACGTATGATGACGTTACAAAAAGCAAGCCCCTCATTTTTTGAGGGGCTTGCTTTTTTTATTTACTCAATCAAAAAGAATGCTACGTAGAGGGGCGTGTCGCATGCCTCTACAAATCGCACCGCCAGTGCATTTTCGGGAATGCCCTGCTCTTGACTGTAAAATACGACTCTTATTGAATAATCGGATACAACGCAGTCAAAATCCAAATCCCACGGAATTTCCTCTCCCATTGGGAAAAGATATTTGGAAAGATAGACCTGTGACTCATACTGAGGTTGCTCTTCGCCTGTATAAACGTAGGTGGAAACAATCAGTAAGCCGTCATCTGCCTCGCAAATAATCATGCTATCAGCAGTTTCATCACCACACTTCAAAGTAAAACAATCCAATATCTTTACACCGTCATAATCATTTTCAATCAACACGCGGTATTTTTCTTCGTATTCTTCGCGTTTTCTTCTTCGCTCTTCTTCTCTTTGAATTTGCAACTCTTCTTGACGCTCGGCTTCTTTTATCGCATACAATTCAAGCCCTGCCGACACCCAAAGAAGAATAACAGCCAAAATACAACAAACGACCCAAACACAGCGGAAAAATTTGATTACCTTGGCGGGATATATAACGTAAAAATCCTCGGTGGTTGCAAGAGGTTCTAACCCCTCTCCGTAAGGTGTTCCCTCTTCGATGGCGCGCAGACCTTCGTCAGCACACGCGGCATAGCAGAGATTGGGGGCTTGGCGCGCTTCCTCAAACAACTCTTTTGCGCGATCAACGTCTCCCTTTGCAAGAGCAATACGCGCTTGGGAGTTCACCCATGCCATGCGGTCCAAGTTGCTTTTCGTCTGTCTTTCTTCAAGCTTTTCACAGGTTTCCCAATCGCCCGCAAGGTAGGCGTTATAGAAATCAAAGAGTTTGATGTACGCTGCCTGCTTTCCTTTGACCGACGGTTTCTCTGTTTTCAAATATTTTTCAACTTCTTGGCAAACCGCTTGCAGGCTTTCGCTGTCTCCCATAGCGTAATACACGGCGGCAAGACGACCGAGGTACATATATCGTCCTTTTTTTGCCGCCTTGGGGTCGGCGAGCTTTTTGCGGCAAAGTTCAACCACGTTGCCAAAATTGCCGCAGTAATATTCACTCCATAATTGAAGCCCTGCAAACTTCCCTTTTTTTACGATCTTGCGAAAGAGCGGTGCATTAAGGTCATCCATCAACACAGACAAGATCACCTTGCGAATGATGATACGCGTTGCAAAAAAGCCAACAAGAGCGATTACTATGCAGCAAAGCATCATAACGGTGTTACTTTCAACGTTTAAGTACACCACCGCCATGAAAGAAATACAAATGATTAAAAGTGCACAAATGAGCAAACGGTATTTTTTGAGATAATACTTTTCGTTCTTCATAATGTCTCCTTTTCTGTTCAAAGTCCTTTACTACAGTAAACAGAATTTGTGATGCGCGCATCACGCAAATGAGAAAAATATTTTTTACCCCAACAAAACGTCAACCGCAAGCATCAGGCAAAAGCCGATGAGGAGTGCGTAGGTTGCTCCGCGCTCGTTATCGTGGTGGGTTTCGAGGAGCATCTCGTCACTGATGATATAAAGCATAATACCGCCTGCAAACGCGAGGAAGAACGGCAAAACCGCGGTGGAAATGCTGACTGCAAAATAACCGATGAGCGTTCCAACGACCTCGACCAAGCCCGTCAGCATGGCAATGGCAAGGGTGCGGCCGCGGCTCATGCCGGCTGACAGCAAGGGAGCGATAATGATCATTCCCTCGGGAATGTTCTGCAGTGCAATACCAATGGCAACCGCCATTGCCTGCGCTACATTTTCGGTGCCAAAGCTAACGCCTGCTGCAAGTCCCTCGGGCAAATTGTGAATGCCGATGGCAATAACAAACAAAAGCACCTTGTTCAAGCTTTTGGCTTTTTCGGGGTGCTGCTCTTGCTCAACACCTGCCAAGCGGTGCAAGTGAGGGGTGAGCTTGTCAATCAGGTTCAAGCAGAACGCGCCGATAAAAATACCTACAATGGTAATGGGGAGTCCCAATTTGCCACCGTATTCAACTGCGGGCAAAATCAATCCCATTACAGCCGCTGCCAGCATAACGCCTGCGGCAAAGGAAAGAATGAGGTCGTTCATTTTATGAGAGGGCTTCTTGATCAAAAATCCCAAGAGTGCTCCAACGGCGGTGGCTCCGCCCACGCCAAGAGCAGTGAGTAATACGAGTTGCATAAGGTGTCTCCTTTTGGATAATAAACGCGCACGTGCGCCTTTGTGGTTATTGTACCACACAGCAAGAAAAAAGTCAACAAAATCCCCCGTTTTTCTCAGGGATAAGTTTTCCTCCTTTCAAAAAACTTTGTTTTTTTCTTTTCTTTACGATTTGTTCACAGACGGAGCGGCAAGTTTTGCTATAATGGAGGCAATAGAGCTCACATAGGAGGTTACTATGAAAAAGCAATCAAATTCCATCATCATTGAAAACAAACATCTGCGCCTGACGCTGAATGAAAACGGCTATGCCGAAAGTCTGATTTCTCTTGCCACCGGCGAAGAATGTCTCGACAAAAACGAGCTTGTTCCGATGTTCTCGGTTACCGAAGAACGTCCTTTTAATAACGAAATCAAGCTCGCCCACCCCAACAAGCGTATGACCTTTGGCTCTACGCATATTGCATGCGAGGGCGATATTCTCACCGTCAGCTTTGAACTTATCCGCTTCAATGCATCTGTTCGCGTAGTTGAGCGTGACGATTACATCACCTTCGAGCTTGTCGACTTCCCGATGGGCCCCGAAGCATTTGGCCCTTTGTGGATGGATCGCCCCCCTGTGGCAACCTTCCGCCTCATTCAGCTCCCCATTCGCAAAAGAGAAAAGTTTGGCAACTGGCTCAACGTTGTGTCCGATGACAAGGTAGCCATCAACGTGCTCGGTACCTCTCCCTATGAGAGCATTGACGCGCGTGAGCAAAAGGGCGCAATGATTCTGACTGCCGACGCCGTTCGCGAGGTCAAGCTCAAGGGCACGCGCGCCGCGCTTATCACTTGCGCCGCTGACAAGCTGCTTGATTGCATTGAATCTCTTGAGGTTGACTTTGACCTGCCCCGCGGGGTTGAGAGCCGTCGTTCGCCTTCTATTAACCGCTCGCTCTATTGGACCATGCACATCAACCCCAACAACGTTGATGAAAATATCGAATACGCAAAGCAATGCGGACTGCGTTATATGCTCATCTACTACCCTGCCATCTTCAAGGAAAAGGGCGGCGAGGGCTGGATCGGCAACTACGAATACCAGGATTGCTACGAGGGCGGCGTTGAGGGTCTCAAAAAGATGCTCGACAAGATCAAAGCCGCAGGCATTACCCCCGGCTTCCATGTTTTGCACACACATATCGGCATTTGGAGCAAGTACGTCACTCCCGTTTGCGACCACCGCTTGCGCCTGAAAGAGCATTTCACGCTCTCCCGTCCTCTCGGCACAGACGATACCACCATCTATGTAGAAGAAAATCCCCAAAACGCACCCATGTGGGATAAATGCCGCATTTTGCGCTTTGGCGGTGAGCTTGTCACCTACGAGAGTTTTTCCAACGAATACCCCTACTGCTTCCGTGGCGTTGAGCGCGGTGCGTTTAAGACCAATATCGTCCCCCACGAGCTTGGCCAGATTGGCGGCGTAATGGACTTTTGTGAATTTACCGCCGCAAGCTTCTACCTCGACCAAAACTCCGATATGCAGGACGAAATTGCCGAAAAGCTTGCCGAGTGCTACAATGCGGGCTTTGAGTTCCTCTATTTCGACGGCTCGGAGGGCGTCAATCCCCCCTACGATTTCCACGTTTCTAACGCACAGTACCGCGTAATCAAAAAACTGAACACTCCCCCGCTCTTCTGCGAGGGCGCGGCAAAAACCCACTTTGGTTGGCACTACATCAGCGGCGGCAACGCATTTGATGTATTCCCCGCTCCCATCTTCAAGGAAAAGATCGTTGAGTACCCCTTTGAAGAAGCTCCCCGTATGGCACAGGATTTCACCCGCCTCAACTTTGGTTGGTGGCTCTACTACAATGAAATGATGCCCGATATGTACGAATACGCCGATGCGTTGGCATTCTCTTGGGATTGCCCCGCAACCATTCGCCTCTCAGATCTCAAGGCCGTCAAAGCAAATCCACGCAATAAGGATAATTTTGAGGTTTTGCGCCGTTGGGAAGAAGCACGTATTCATCAGTTCATCACCCCCGAGCAAAAAATGGCTCTGCGCACCACCGAGCAGGAGCACATTCTGCTCATCAACGAAGAGGGCGAATATGAGCTCGTTCCCTACGATTGCATCAAGGGCGCGGGCGGCGAGAACGCTCCTATGAGCGCTTATATCTTTACAAGAAGAAACAAGAACTATGTCGTCCTGTGGCACACCAAGGGCGAGGGCAAACTCTCCCTGCCCCTCTCCGCTTCCGACCTCACTTACGAGGATGAGCTCGGCGGCAACAAACTATCCCTTAAAGAGGTTGACGGCAAGACCGTCCTCGCAGTCAATGACAGACATTACCTCTCTACCACACTTGATAAAGAAACCATTATTGAAGCATTTAAGAATGCGAAATTGATGGAAGAATAAAGCGCTACATTTCACTCGAATAGAGGAGTTTGACTTATGGCATATAACTTTCAAAAATCAATAGATTTCTTACTTGAAAACGCCAATCCCTCTATCCGTCTCCGTGTAAAGAAAGAAGTTCTTGGAAACATCACCGCGGAGGAAGAAGCGAAACTGAAAGCACAAATATTGCAAGAGAAAATCCTATGTTTTTTGGCAAATAAGCAACAAGAAAATGGATGGATAGGTTTGGGTTTTCACGGCTCTAATAAAAATGCCGGTCAATATGATAATCAAGAGACCGCAACAAAGTATATGGGCGAAAAAGGTCTTAAGGGTACTTTCATTCTCGACAGAGCTATGGAAGCATATGTAACCACAAAGCTTACCGATCTTTGCTACGAAACCAAAGGGCAATATTATAGCGAATTTGAAATACCGGCTTTCGGTCAAAATATGATTCGTTCGGCTTGTATAGCAAGAGCGCATTATGATGATGTCATAGATATAAGACCGCAAATAGAAGTTGCTCTTGAGTCATTCCGCAGAGTCACCGAAGTAGACTCGATATTAGATGTATCGCGCGAATCAAAAAAATGCCGATTGTTTAACAATGGTGAAAGATGGCCTTGCAGATACCATCTGGAAATACTTGCATTTACGGACTTATGGAAAACAGAAAGCAACATCAAAATGCTTTCCGAAGCTTTTGCACGCCTTATGCGTACTGACAGACCTGAAATTATGAATACTCCCATTGCATGTTGGGTAGGACACGCAGTAGGTCCGCTATGGTACTATCCGGAAGGTTTTTCTATCCAAACAAATGCGATAAACAAATTTGATAACGATGGCATCAGAAAGGTTAATTTTGAAAAGGTCGAGTGGCTTTGTCGTTGCGGCTTATATCCGTATCTCAAGGAGCTTCAATCTGAAGTCGACTTTGTAGCCAATCACTTTAACGAAAACGGAATCTGTGATGTACCTTTCTATGAAAATGAGTTTCGCGGCTGGGGGCCTTATGCAGGTCTGCAACTTGAAACCGATTGGAAATCTAAACTTCGCAAAGCGTGCGATATTACGTTCCGCGCACTTCTGATTATGTTTTATGCTAACAAAGGAGTTTGATTTATGGCATATAACTTTCAAAATCAAATAGATTTTCTCCTTGAACACGCTGGTCCAAGCATAAAATACTTGATTCACCGTGATATGCTTGGTACTCCCGTGGACGAGCCTTTTATGGTGGCACTCCAAAACGAGATCTTGGCGTTGTCAAATACACAAAAGCATTTGTCTGCGCAACACTCCGACGGGTGGTTTGGTCACGAGCTTCACGGTATTGACGGCATGGACTGCCACATTGGTGGGCTTTTGAACTTGGGTGTCGAAGCGAGCAATCCGGCAATTCAAAAGGCGGTTACAGCGCTATTGACACACGAAATCGCATCGACTCACAAGAATTGGTTTCGCGGCGGCGAGGCATTAGATGCCGAAGGGCGTGGTGGCAATCGCGCAATCGTTGCCAACATTCTCGCTATGATAAAAGCCCCCGAGGATATTCCCGTTTATGCGGAAGAATTGTCTTTGGCTTTTGAACATCTGTCAGCAGTTTTGCAGTACGACTCGGTTGACGATTTTTCTATCAGAGGCAAGAACGAGCGATACTACAAGCCAAAAGCTAAATTCCCCGGCGCGAATCACATCGGCATTCTTGCCGCCACACAATGCTGGCGTACCAAGGAAAATATGAATACTGCAAAAGCAGCAGTCAAGCACGCTTACGAAATCATGAAGGACGTTGATGAATACATCACATTCAAAAAGCCGTCGGAGTTCGGCGGCGGATTCGTCGGTCCGTTCAACTACAATTGGCAGGCGCTGAAGCCTATGACAGAGGAGCAAATCGTTGGTATTATCAATAGTTCCTACAACTTCCAATTCGCCTTTTGGCTTGGCTCCGTTACCGGTGTTCCCGATTGGATACAGCAGCACAACGGTACATACGAAGTCCTTGCTGATATGCTGGATCGAAATGTGATATTCAATCAGATTCCCGAAAGCGCCTTAAAGGCATTCAAACAGGTGTCGGGCAAAGAACCGAACTACCGCAAAAAACACGCAATCGAGTGCGATGTGCTATATGCAACATTAAGGGCCGTTTGGGGAAAAGTATAATTATCATACAATAAAAAAAGACGGGGAAATCGCCTGATTTTCCCGGCTTTTTGCATATACGTGGCGCAAAAACGCATATTTTTGATGTTTTTTGATTTTTGTGAGATCGACTTTGTTTTATGAAAGTTCAATCTCCTTATAACGTGTGGCTTTTGCTCTGCGCAAAGTGAGACAATCCCTAATTATCTTCTTCTCGAACCACTCTTGCACTCGGGGCAAACGTAGTGAACCGTCAGCTCATAGTCCTCGATTTCGGTGCCGATTTCGCTTTCGAGTGTGTCGGTCAGAGAATGAAGCTTGATGTCGGTGATCTTGCCGCACTTGTCGCAAAGCAGGTGGTCGTGCGGCTCCATAATTTTATCAAAGCAGTCGGCAACGCCATCGATATGTAAACGCTTGACAAGCCCTGCCTCGTTCATTGCGTTCAAATTATTGTAAATGGTCGCCATAGCAATGGACGGCATTTTCAGCTTTGCCAAAAAGAAGATCTCGTCAGCCGTCAGGTGGCGGTCGGATTGCTTCAAAATGCTAATGATAAGCTCTCTTTGTCTTGTCATTTTTCTCTCTCCTTTTGAAATAAGAATAGTTCTAATTCTATTATAATCCATATTTTGGCGTTTGTCAAGAGGTTTTTGGCAAGTTTCGCCAATTTTTTATGTATAAAAAATTGCGGCTTTTGCGTCTATCCAATTGACTTTTTTATATTTTTATGTTATCATTAAAATAGATAATTATGTTTTGGAGGCATTGACCATGGAACAAAAACGCTTTAGCAAAAACGATAGCGGCTTTATTTGCGCGCACTGCGGCAAAGAGGTTGAGCCCTTGGGCTTTACCTCGCGCAACCACTGCCCTTTTTGTCTTTGGTCATTGCACGTAGACATCAACCCCGGCGACCGCGCCAACACCTGCGGCGGACAGATGGAGCCCATTCGCACCGAGCCCGATGCACGCCGTGGCTACGTCATTATTCACCGTTGCACCAAATGCGGCGAGATTCACCGCAACCGTGCGGCACACGAAGCAAAGGTTCAGCCCGATAGCATCAAGCTGCTCATCAAGCTGACCGCAGGAATTCAGTAAAGGAGATAGCGATATGATTTATATGTTCTTGGCAAACGGATTTGAAGAGGTGGAGGCACTCGCTCCCCTTGACCTTTTGCGCCGCGCGGGCTGCGACGTCACCACCGTTGGCGTTGGCGGTAGCGACACGATTGTTGGCGCACACGGCATTGCCGTCGGTGTTGATATTCCCGACACAATGTTTCGCGATTCCAAGCCCGAAATGATCATTCTGCCCGGCGGCATGCCCGGCACACGACATCTTGATGAATCGCGCACCGTAGATGCGGCTTTGCGTTCCGCGGCGAACACGGGGGCTTATATTGCCGCCATTTGCGCCGCTCCTATGGTCCTTGGCAAGCGCGGATACCTTGAGGGCAAAGCCGCTGTCTGCTTCCCCGGCTTTGAAGAATACCTCGAGGGCGCTATTCTACAACCCGCAGGCGTAAAGGTCGTTACCGACGGAAAGATCATCACCGCGGTTGGTATGGGAGTTGCTATTGACTTTGGTCTCGAGCTCGTTGAAGCCCTCAAAGGTAAGGACGTAGCAAATGCTCTGCGCTCTGCCATTCTTGCCGACTGATGATGGATAAAATCACACTACGTGGCACTCTTTTGCAAAAACGCGCTGAGTTTTCGCGCGAGCAAAGAAAAAAATTTGACCACGATATCGCCGAGGGGATCATCAACTCTCCTCTCTTTCAAAACGCATCTATGCTGCTCGTTTATGCCCCCTTGGAGAACGAAATCAACCTGCTCCCCTTGGCAAGCGCGGCGCGCAAGCACGGCATTCCCGTAGCGTTTCCGCGTTGCGACAGAGAAACGAACACGATGCAGTTTTACACGCTGCCCGAGGGACAAAAGCTCTCCCCCGGTGCTTACGGAATTCCCGAGCCACCCGAGGACGCACCTCTGTGCATTCCCGACGGTCGCGCGCTCTGTATCGTTCCCGCGCTCTCTTATGACCTTGAGGGCAATCGTATCGGCTACGGCAAGGGATACTACGACCGCTATCTTACCACCTTTCCGGGCAAGACCGTTGGTGTAACTTACGCCTCGCTCCTGCTCAAGAACGTACCCACCGAGGCGCACGACAGGCCCGTGGATTGGCTCTTTACCGAGCGCGGTGTTTACAACTGCCGCAAAAACCGCGAGCCACAAGCCGCACCGCAGCCCAAACTCACCGTGCGCGAGAAAGCTCCCGAGAAGGAGGAACAGCCCGCAAGCCGTTGGCGTGCTCTCTGCGATTGGTTGATGAGTGGCTCCGCACGCTTAGGCGGCGGAAAGAACGGCACGCTGAAGCCCCTGCACGCGCCCCTTTTGTTGGTGCTTAGTAACTTTGTGCTACTCTTGCTTTCCCGCTTGATCGACGCGCGTTTGCTCGACCGTGACAACGAGTACGTAGGCATTATTTTGATACAGGTGCTCATTTTCATCATTCCCGCCATTCTTTATTGCAAGCTGCGCGGAGAAAGCTTTGCAGAGCGCATCCGCCTGCGTCCGCCGCGGCTTTCACACATTCCGTTTTTGCTCTATCTCTTGGTGGTCATGATTGCAGGGGGGCTCTTGACCTCAATCCTAACGGGCGGCATTCGCTCGCTTGAGGGCAGCTTTACCCTTTACGATACCTTTGTTGCTCACACGCAAACACCTAGCGAAACGGCGTATGCCATTTTGGCGTATGCACTTCTCCCTGCCGTTGGCGAGGAATTGACCTACCGCTCCATTCTCTGCTCGGAGTACGAGGGGCGCGGCGTAGGCGTAGCCATTACGGTAAGCGCACTCACGTTTGCCATGCTGCACTTTTCCTTTACACACTTTTTGACCTATTTTGTTTTGGGTGCCTTACTTGCGTGCGCCATGTACACCACGCGCTCTTTTCTGGCTCCCATTCTGCTGCACGTCTGCTATAATCTCTTCTGTCTGTTCGGTCAACCCTATCTTTCGGCATTCTACGTCAATGCAGGCAGCAACGAAATTTTCATCTTTTGCGTTGCGGTTATTTTCTTGCTCTTTGCGGCGTTTGCCGCAGGAGAGGCACGAAAGATCTACCACGTGCACGCAAAAAAGAACATTCCCTCTAACTACACGACCGCCTTGCCGTGGCGACGCTTCCCCGCAATGCTCCTTGAGAGCTTGCTCTCTCCCGTGGCACTCGTCACTTTGGCGGTTTGGATCATCACCTCTATTGCAAACCTGAATTAGAAAGGATCTTCATGCAAACCTCTATCGAACAACGTTATCTTTCGGTCAAGCGCCGACTGTTTGACAAAGCATTTTCCGAACTGAATGAGCGTCAGCGCGAAGCGGTGTTCACCGTCAACAATCCGCTCCTGATATTGGCGGGTGCGGGTAGCGGCAAGACCACCGTGCTTGTGCGCCGCATTGCCTTTATCATTCGCTACGGCAACGCCTACTTTAGCGACTACGTGCCTTACGGAACAGACGAAGCGCGCGTAGCCGAGCTCGAGCGCGCTATGATGCTGCAGCCAGAGGCAATTCGCGAGCACATTCTGCCGCAATTTGCAAACAACACCTGCGAGCCCTACCGCGTGCTTGCCATCACCTTTACCAACAAGGCAGCAAATGAGATCAAGGAGCGTCTTTCCCGTATGTTCCCCGATGAGGAGCACACCGCCACCGACATTTGGGCGGGCACGTTCCACTCTATCTGCGTACGCATTTTGCGCCAGCACGGCGAGCGTATGGGCTACCGCCCCGGCTTTACCATTTACGATGCCGACGATACCAAAAAGGCGATGCTCGCCGCAATGAAGCGACTCAACATTGACGAAAAGCTTTTGTCTGTTAAAACCGTTATCAATGCCGTCAGCCACGCCAAGGACAAGCTCCTCTCGCCCGATGCCTTTGCACTTGAGGCAGGACAGGACTACCGTCAAAAGCAGGTGGCGCGCGTGTATGAGGAATACCAACGCTATCTGCGCGAATCCAACGCGCTCGACTTTGACGACATTATTATGCAAACCGTCCTTTTGCTCAAGCGTTATCCCGAAATCTGCGAGGCATATCAGCGCCGCTTCCGTTACGTATGTGTGGACGAGTTTCAGGATACCAACGTGGCGCAAATGCAGCTGACGGTGCTCCTGACCAATCCCACCACGCGCAATTTGATGGTAGTCGGTGACGATGACCAAAGTATTTACCGCTTCCGCGGCGCGACCATTGAAAATATCCTCACCTTTGATAAGACCTTCCCCGATGCGAAGATCATCAAGCTCGAGCAAAATTACCGCTCGACAGGTAACATTTTGGATGCGGCAAACGCCGTTATCTCTAACAATCGTGGCCGCAAGGGCAAGACCCTTTGGACGTCCTCGGGTGCGGGTGCGAAGATCCGCCTCAAGCTGTGCGACGATCAAAATATGGAGGCGCGCTACCTTGTAGATACTGTCTCCCGCGCGGTTGCCAAAAAAGAGGCGACCTACCGCGATTTTGCTATTCTGTATCGCACAAACGCGCAATCGCAAAGCATTGAAAAAGCATTTGCGCGCGCAGCAGTTCCTTACCGTGTTCTCGGTGGCACGCGCTTTACCGACCGCAAGGAGATCCGCGACGTTGTAGCATATCTGCAGCTCATCAGCAACCACGATGACAACACCCGTCTCTCCCGCATCATCAACGAGCCCCGCCGCAAGATCGGTGCAAAAACGCTTGAGACCATTGCGCTGATCGCCGCCGAGCAGGAGTGCAGTCAGTTCTCAGTCATCGAGCGTGCCGACTCCTTTGTGGCACTCAAGAACAGTGCCGCTACGCTACTCAGCTTTGCACAAATCATCAATGATCTTTCCCGTCTTGCCCAAAGCACACCGCTTGACGCGCTCTTTGACATTATGCTGGAGAAGACCGGCTACCGCCAGATGCTTGTGGCGGCAGGACCCGAGGAGGCAGAACGCCTTGAAAACCTTGACGAATTCAAGTCGGGTATTCTTGAATATATGCAGGACAACGACGAGCCCACGCTCACCGGATTTTTGGAAGAGACCGCTCTCGTTGCCGACGTTGACCGCTATGACGAGACCGCCGATGCCGTTGTGATGATGACCGTGCACAGCGCAAAGGGATTGGAATTCCCCGTGGTATTTTTGCCCGGTATGGAGGAAGGACTCTTCCCCGGTATGCAGACCATTACCGAGGGGCAAAGCGAGATGGAAGAAGAACGCCGCTTGGCGTACGTTGCCATTACACGTGCAAAAAAGGAGCTTTGTATTTTGCACACACGTAACCGCTTGCTTTACGGTCAAACCATGTATAATCCCGTTTCGCGCTTTGTGAGCGAAATTCCCGAATCCCTGATTGAAAAGCTTGACGAAGGCCAAGCAAACTCTGTGCGCGTTTCACAAAACCGCTACGGCGAATACACCTACGGTCAACACGGTGCATACGGCAACAATTATAATGCCCCCGTGCAACAAAAACGCACTTATTATAGCGAAAGCGCAACACGTGCAACGCCTTCCTCCTCTTTTGGAAAGCCCACAGCAACTCCTGCACGCCCTGTCACAAGCGGCACACGCGAGGTATTTGCCCCGGGTGACCGCGTCAAGCACCTTAACTTTGGCGAGGGCGAGATCCTCTCGGTCAAGTCGATGGGGGCTGATACACTCTATGAAATTATGTTCGATACCGTTGGCACCAAAAAGCTGATGGCTACCTACGCAAAGCTGAAAAAACTTTGATTCATTTCAAAGTGCATTCCCCCCCAAAAAAACGAAGCGCACAAACCTTTGCCTCCCTTGTGTAAAGGGAGGTGGCGCGGCAAAAGCCGTGACGGAGGGATTGGAAATCAGATCAGCCAAGAAACAATCCCTCAGTCAAATGCACTTACGGCATTTGACAGCTCCCTTTACACAAGGGAGCCGTTATCAAAATCGCAAAAGTTCCAATCTTTTCGAGCAAAACTGCAATCGAGGATTTGAAAATGAAAAAACTTTACCCTCTGAAACTAAAGGGCGTTACAAAATCGCCCATTTGGGGCGGCACACGTCTGCCCCGCGAATGGAATAAGCCAGCACCCGACGGCACAACGGTTGGTGAGAGCTGGGAGCTGACGGTGCGCCAAAAAGAAATGAGCACCGTGCAAAACGGCGCTCTTGCAGGTGTAACAGTTGGCGAGCTTTTGCGCGACTGCCCCAGCGAGCTAATGGGCAAAACCGCTGCCACGGGGAGCGAATTTCCCCTACTCATCAAGTTTATCGATGCCGCCGACCGCCTTTCGGTGCAGGTGCACCCCGATGACTCCTACGCCGCGCATGTAGAGAATGACCGCGGCAAAACCGAAATGTGGTACATCGTTGATGCCGACGAGGATGCCGAAATCATTTGCGGTCTTACCGACGGTTTCGACAACGCCGCTTTTGTTTCCGCGTTGGAAAAGGGGGAATTGATGTCAGCACTCAAGGTGCAAAAGGTAACGGCAGGCGAGACCTATTTTATTCCCGCAGGGCTTCCCCACGCCATTGGCAAGGGCATTCTCATTGCTGAGATTCAGCAAAACTGTGACCTGACCTATCGCGTTTACGATTACGACCGCCGCGGGGCGGACGGCTCCTTGCGTGAGCTGCATATCGATAAGGCGTGCGACGTTATCCGTCCCTTTAGGGAAGCCGAGATCGATACCATTCGCTACTCCCGTGGGCTGCCCACGTCACGAGAGCAGGTACTTGCCGATTGCGACTACTTCCGCGTGGAAAAGCTGGAATTACGTAAAAAGCCACAAATGCTTGCACACAACGGATATCTCCGTCACCTGCTCTGTGTTGCGGGCGAGGGTGTGATCGAATGTGACGGCACTGCCTATCCGTTCGGGCGCGGCGACAGTATTCTGCTCCCCGCTTGCCTCAATGCGGTAAGCTTGACAGGGATAGCAACCGTTTTGATTTCAACAGCATACTGATAAAAGGAGAAAGATTATGAAGCTTTTATTCAAACAACGTATGTTCTCGTGGTTTGACAGCTACGACATTTACGACGAGGACGGCTATGTGCTCTACACTGTGCGCGGTGAGCTCGCTTGGGGACATCTTTTGCGCATTTATGACAATCGCGGCTGCGAGGTCGGTTACATCAAGGAGCGCGTTTTTTCTTGGCTGCCGAGATTTGAAATGTATCTTGACGGTCGCTACGTGGGTTCTATTCGCAAGGAGCTTTCCTTCTTCCGTCCCCGCTTTACCATCGATTGCAACGGCTGGCAGGTAGACGGTGACTGGTTTGGTTGGGATTATCAAATTCTCGACGGAAACGGTCAACGTATTGCCGACGTCAGCAAGCAGCTTTTTAACTGGACAGATACATACGTTATTGACGTTCGCGATCCCAACCACGCCACCTGCATTTTGATGCTGGTGCTGGCGATCGACGCCGAAAAATGCTCAAACAACGATTGAAACAGAGGTGAACTTTTGTGAGAAAAAACGCTTTATTTCGCGATTTGAGAGAATTCGTTATTATTAACCTTGGTGCCCTTGGGGTTGCCACAGCAGTATTCTTTTTTATGATGCCAAGCCAAGTGGCAGTCGGCAGCATTTCGGCACTCGCCATGGTGCTTGCCAACTTTTTGCCCCTGCCCATGTCGGTTATTAACCTCATTATCAACGTGCTGCTCCTTATTGTCGGGTTTATCCTCGTTGGTTCGGAGTTCGGTGCAAAAACCGTTTATACGTCTATTATGATTCCTTTGTTCGTAGGCGTGTTTGAGTGGATTTTACCGAATTTTCAATCCTTGACGAATGACCCCTTGCTTGACGTGCTTTGCTACATCGTTATCGTCAGCATATCAATGGCTCTGTTGTTTTTACGCAACGCCTCGTCGGGAGGTCTTGACATCGTTGCAAAAATCATGCATAAATATTTGCGAATGGAATTTGGCAAAGCGGGATCCATTTCGGGCATTGCGGTCGCTCTTTCCGCAGCTCTTTATTATGACACCAAAACCGTTGTGCTCAGCGTTCTGGCAACCTATTTTTGCGGTATTGTTGTGGATTATTTCATTTTCGGCCTCAACATCAAGCGCCGCGTGTGCATCATTTCCCACAAGCTTGATGAAATCGTAGACTACATTTTGCACGGTCTGCACAGCGGAGCAACCCTCAACGAGATCATCGGTGCTTACGACAACACACAGCGCAAAGAGGTCATTACCATTGTGGATAAAAACGAATACCGCAAGCTAATGGATTTTGTTCGCAAAACCGACCCCAAAGCATTTGTAACCGTTTATGCGGTCAGTGAAATTCGCTACCAACCCAAGGTTTGGAAGTAAATAACAACCGCCCTCGTTCGATCGGAACGAGGGCGGGTTTTATTTTGATCAAATGCCTTTTTTGTGCAGAATATAAGAGTAGATCAGCGGTACCGCTACCATAATAATAGCAGGCACCAAGGTGAGCCAAAAGATGCCTAAAAATCCCGACAGCAGCATCACAACGCCGCCGCCAACCCAAACCCAACCTGCAAAACGGTGGGTACGGTTCCAGTTTTCCTCGCTTGCGAGTGTCCACGGGATTTTGATGCCAATGGTGTAGTTTTGCTTACACTTGGGCATATAGTTGCCAATGGCAACAAAGACCAAACCGAGCAGAATAGGCATCAGCATTTCCACGCGCACGCTGCCTCCCAATGCACTAACGTACATGAGAGCCGAAATAAAAACGGTGATAACGGGAATCAACCAAAGAACGAGAACTTTCACCTTTTCGGGGTGGTTCTGCTTTTTGGGGTCGGCAGAGGTAACAACCATGCACAACCATTGCAGTGCCAGCATCATAGCAGAAGGCACAAACACCGCTACGGGTCTGGATGCCCAGCCGTCAACCTCGCCCGCCGCATTCCAATGGAACGGAACCTGCTCGGGCAAACGGTTCCACAAAACAAGCCCTGCCACCATGGGCAACAAAATAATGATGGACGTAATAATCAAAACCTTCAAATTCTTCTTAATCATGTTTTATCTCCTTTCAAGCCGCTAAGCCACAGCATTACCTCTTCCAAGACGGAAGTGTTCAATTCGTAATAAATAAATTTCCCCTCGCGGGTGTCGCGTATCAGATCCGCTTCGCGCAAGACAGACAGATGCTTGGAAATTGCCGCACCGCTGACGGGGAATTTTTCAGAAATCTCCCCTGCCGCCATGCGACCGCTCTTGAGCATTTCCAGAATTTCGCGGCGAATGGGATCGGATAGCGCTTTGATGGTGTTTTGAAGTCCCACAGTGTTTCCTCCTTTTATTGTATGAAAATCAAATAAACAAAATCCAAATGAGTTTAGATACGATGTGGCATCCCGCGTGTGCGAGCATCGAGTAGCGCAGACCGTGTTTGCGATACAAATAACCAAACAGCAAACCGAAAGCACCGTTGAGCAAGAAGCATCTGAAAAGAATTAAGGGAGAATTTCCAAACATCATAAAGTTTGCAGGAAGATGTCCTGCGGCAAATAAAAGTGCCGCGATGATGTTAGATGCAACCAAAATAGCGAGAGTGGGCTTTTCTGCTTTTCTTGCAAACAAATTCCAAAGAATGAAAGCGATCAGTGACATCCAAAACAGGCGAAGCATGACTTCTTCAATTACGCCGCCGTAAAGGATCGCTCCCACGATATATACAACGGTGGGCTTTGCGGCATAAGAGTTCATAATCACCTCGTTGTACTTGCCAAAGAATAATAGGTCGGGCAGAATCAAGGCAAGACCACCGATCACGGCAATTGCAAGCGTGATGAGGAGCGTTTTTTTCTCAAAATTCGTTTCGTCTTTCCAAAGACCTATTTTCTTACCAAGCCAAATACCGATGATGCCAAGAACAATACCGTACCCTGCCGCCTGTATTGCGGTCACGAGGGCCATAATCGTGGGCGTGAGCCCTTGCGCGAGTGCCTCTTGTTGCATCTGGGGCGGATAGCTGTCCAGCATGTAAAGTCCTGTGCAAAAACCACCGACAAGACCCGCCACGGCAAAGAACAAAAGTGTCTTCCAATACTTCTTAATAAATTGTTTCATAATATCTCCCAATAGAATGTAATAAAATTGTCGATGCATCATTTAACCTTTTGGTTAATTATAGTATAGCACACCTTTTCGGGTTTGTCAATAGGTTATTTAACTTTTTGGTTAAATATTTTTTGGAAATCTTTTTTTCGCAAATTCTATTGACAACATGAGATGAATATGATATCATAATGATACCATATTTTGAAATGAAGGAGAAATTATGTCTGCTATTCAAATCGACCATTTAACAAAACGCTATAAAGACGTTACGGCAGTAAACGACCTTTCTTTGAAAATTGCCGAGGGCGAGCTCTTTTCCCTGCTCGGCGTCAACGGTGCGGGAAAAACAACGACCATTAAGATGCTTTCTTGCCTGACCTCCCCCACAAGCGGTGACGCGACGGTGCTTGGGGAGAGCATCACCAAAAATCCCGCGGTAGTCAAGGCGTGCATTGGTGTTTCTCCGCAGGAGACTGCCGTGGCGGCAGGTTTGACCGTGCGCGAGAACCTCGAACTCATTTGCGGTATTTACGGCTTTGACAAACAAAAGACTGCCGAAAAGGTCTCTTCCCTTTCCACCATGCTTTCGCTTGAGGGCGTGCTGAACAAGAAAGCGAGCAAGCTTTCGGGCGGATACGCACGCCGCCTCAGCATTGCAATGGCACTCATTAGTGAACCCAAGGTGCTCTTTCTCGATGAGCCGACCTTGGGGCTTGACGTGCTTGCGCGCAGTGAATTATGGGATATTATCCGTTCACTCAAGAGCAAGGTAACCATCATTCTCACCACGCACTATATGGAAGAAGCCGAGGCACTCTCCGACCGCATTGCCATTATGAAGGACGGCAAGCTCCTCATCTGCGACACGCCCGACTGCATCAAAGCCGAGACGGGTACAGATAGCATTGAAAAAGCTTTTATTCAAATTGTAAAGGGGGCGCAAAAATGAGAACGTTGACCTTTGCAAACCGAAATTTCAAAGAGATCATTCGCGACCCCCTCAACCTTTCTTTTCTGTTCGGGTTCCCCGTTGTGCTCCTGCTTTTGTTGAGTGCCATTCAGGCAAACATCCCTGTGAGCTTGTTTGAGGTCGCGCACCTCGCGCCCGGTATTGCGGTGTTCGGGCTTGCGTTTATGACCTTATTTTCGGCTACCGTAATTGCAAAAGATAAGCAGAGCAGCTTTATGCACCGCCTTTACACCACGCCCATGTCGCCCGTGGATTTTATTCTCGGCTACACCCTGCCCCTCATTCCCATCGCGCTTGCCGAGGGGATAGCGACCTATATTTTTGCCGTCATTTTGGGGTTGGATATTAGCGTTAACATTCTGTTGTCGCTCGTACTTCTCATTCCTGTTGCGCTGCTCTATATTGCGCTCGGTCTCCTTTGCGGAAGTGTATTCAACGACAAGCAGGTGGGCGGCATTTGCGGTGCGCTCTTGACTAACCTTTCAGCTTGGCTTTCGGGCATTTGGTTCGACCTCGACCTCGTTGGCGGCGCCTTCAAAAAGATCGCCTATGCCCTGCCCTTTGTACACTCCGTTGAAATGCAACGCGCCGTTATCGCAGGCAACTATGCAGGCATCTTCCCACACCTGTGGTGGGTTCTCGGCTATGCCATCGCCATTCTCGTCGCCGCGGTGTTGTTGTTTTTGAGACAAATGAAAAAGCAATAAGGGCGCGGATTTGTGGGGGAAACTTCTTGCAAGAAGTTTTCCCCACACCCCTTTCAAGAACTCTCGCACAAAATAACAAAATGGAATTGTTTTTGAATTGCCGGATGATAAAATGCGCCATTCTTTCATCTAAAATTAAAAAAATGGCTGTTTTGTATTGACTTTTTTCTACAGCCATGCTATAATGTTCCCATCCAATTTACTTTGACAAGGAGATCGTCTATGGCAAACTTTCAAATGCAGGGACAACCCTCGCCGCGCGCTCTCTACGAGCAAAAGTACAGAACCTCGAGAATGAATTTGTTGCTGGTAGTTGCATTTACAGCAATCAACTTAATTCTTTTAATTACCAATGCAAACTCCTATTTCCTCTTTTCCGCATTCGTTCCCTACTTTATTGCAGGTCTTGGAATGATGATTTGCGGTCGCTTCCCCGAAGAGTATTACGAGGGGATGGAAGAATTGACCTTTTTTGACAATTCTGTTTTTGCCGTACTCTTGATTATTGCCTTTGCTCTTACGCTCCTCTATTTGCTTGCATGGTTTATGTCGAGCAAGAACCGTTCGGGTTGGCTTATTTTTGCCCTTGTTTTCTTTGCGATTGATACCATTGCCATGATTTTTATCGACGGCATTTCCTTTGAAGCAATTTTGGACGTTGCATTCCACGGATGGGTAATCTACTACCTTGTAATCGGCATCAACGCAGCCAAAAAACTCAAGGAACTCCCGCCCGAAGAAGAACTCACTCCCGAAGCGGCGACCGAAAACGGTGATGCCGCAATCACCGCCGAAGTACCCGAAGCCCCTCAAAACGCCACTCCCCTGCGCGAGGCAGACAAGGGAGCAAAGCACAGAGTTTTGGCAGAAGCCTACGTATTGAACAAATATGACGTTTGCTACCGCAGAGTGAAGCAAACCAACGAGCTTGTAATCAACGGCAAGGTATATGACCAGCTGCAAGCTGCAATAGAGTACCCCCATATGCTCGTGGCAACGGTTGACGGACATCGCATTTCTGCCGGCCACACCGGAACACATAGCGTTATCATTGTTGACGGCGAAACCGTAACAAAGAAAATCAGACTTATCTAAAGCAAAAAAGGACAGAGCTGAGTGCTCTGTCCTTTTATTTTTTAACAAACGCCATCGCTCTGCCAACAGGCTCTGTTGGGGCAATCAATCCAAGTTGTTCAAGCACATGGACAGCGGAATAGGCATCGCGTCCGCGCAGACCTGTTTTTTGCGAGAAGTCCTTGACGGTGAACGGTGACGGCAGGTCGGTTGGGAGAAAGACGGAAAAATCAGCAGGTGACGAGAATTCAATCTCACCCAAAAGGGCGAGCGGCATTCGCTCATACAGTCGCGCGCCGCGCTTGCGGTCATCCTTGCGGCCCGAAAGGGTGCGGAAGTCTTCTTCTTCAATCATCAACAGGCGAAACCGCAACCGCTCGTTGCCAAGGTATGGTAGCAAGCAGTAAAGCTCGGGCAACAGATGAATGGCTCGCTCGCGCTTGGGGGACCTTTTGCGCGGTGTGACCTCTCCCGTTTTGGCATCTACCCAAGTTACATAGCGTTCCACCGAGATGGGATGCACCACGGTGACGGTGCAATTTGTGTTTTCGATGTAGTGCGCAATCTTCTTTTTCATCGGGTAAAAGGCGCCCGTTTGCACCTCGTAAACGTCGTTCCCGATGCGCACGTCGGATACGTAGCCCGTATCGAGCACCCCAACCTCGTGATGGGTGTGATCCTCGCACAGATAGCGTTTGATGATGGCGTGCATACGTTTTTCGCCAAGCGTGCCGATGCCCTCATCGCCACTTGTGCGCGGTGCGGATGCCACCTCTCGGCAGAGACGGTCAAAGCGCGCCTTGTGTGCGGCATCAACGCCATATGAAATATCTGTGTATTTTGTAGCCATTGACGGTCTCCTTTCGCGCGGAAATTTTATCAAAACATAATGCAAAAAAATCGGTATATACTATCTTCAAAAAAGGATAGGAAGAAAACATGCAACAGAAAAATACGCTTTCGCGCCGTTTATTTTGGGGATATGAGGAGCTGTTTTGGGTGTTCTTTGTAGGCAGCATCCTCGGGTTTATAGTAGAGGGGATCTGGCATATCCTGCTCACGGGCGAGTGGGTCGACCACTCCGCCACGGTTGTGGGTCCCTTTTGCATTGTTTACGGTGTGGGCGCGGTTGCCGCCTTTGCGGTTGCAAAAATTGTACCTCGCCATCGGGTGGGGTTGCAATTTTTGGCGTTTGCCGTCACGGGCGGTGCCGTGGAATACTTTACAAGTCTGTTTCAGGAGCGCACGTTCGGCTCGGTCTCGTGGGATTATTCCTCGCACACACTTAACCTCGGCGGTCGTGTCAGCGGTCAAATGGCAATCCTGTGGGGATTTCTCGGCATGGTATTCATTGGTTTGATTTATCCCGCACTTGTGCGCCTTTTGCGGCGTATGCACACACATCGGTGGCATATTTTTTGCGTGGCATGCTCGGTTTTTATGGCGTTTAACCTTGCCGTATCGGCATCTGCCATTCTTCGTTGGAAGGAGCGGCGCGATGGCCTGCCGCCCTCTGACAGATGGGAAACCTATCTCGATGACACCTATCCCGACGCCCACATGGAATACGTGTATAGCGATATGCACTTTCGGTGATACTCAAACAGCCAATGCCGCGGCATTGGCTGTTCTTTTTTATTCTTCAAGCAGCTGTACTACGTCAAAATCGACAGAGTAAACAACCTTTGCCGCGCCCTCGATGGGAAGTGCGATCTTAGAGTTGACCTGTCGCGTGCCGCCGGGCTCAAGTCCATCGAGCACCCACTCACTGCCGCCGCCCAAAATCTTGTTTTGTGCGCTCAAGAACTGATAATGCAAGGTCATAGAACGCAAGGGCGTGTCGTATTTACCCGTCATATTACCCGAGAAGAACATTCCTTCAAAGGTCTTACGCAAGCGAAGCTCGGAGAACTCCACGTGCTTCATGATGGGCGTTTTGAGCTTAAGGTGAGACGCCGCCTTGGCTGTTGCAGAAAAGCTTGCCACAGCGTTGCCGCGAATCTTGCGCGTTACACCGTAGTGATAAATAGCACCGGGGTCAAGCGATTCAAGCTTATCGCCAATGGTAGTGATCACCTTACCCTCTTTATCCTTGAGCACGACATCGAGCTGAATATTACGTGCAAGGCGGTCAAGGTTGGGGTTTTCGATATCAACACCAAGCGAGAGGTAATAGGTATCCTGCTCTCTTTTGCCGGCACTGCCACCCAGTGCGCGCACCTTGAGGGGGAGCGGCTCGGGATCGGGCGCGGCGGTCAGGTCGTCGAGCATTTGACGGAAGGAATCGTAATAGCACCACGTGTAGGTAACATCGGGGTTGCGGTCTTCCATATAGGCAAACTCCATCAGGCAAACGGTGAACAAACGAAGGTACTGCATCACCTCGCCGATCTGCTCCGCATCAATGCCAAGAGCAAGAACGGTAGACCAATAAGAACCGTCAAGGGCCGTGAAGCGATTGCCGTATTTTTGTGCATACGTGCGGTATTCCTTGCTATCGCGGTTGCGGAACGCCATGATCATTGCTGTAACGGTTTCGGGGGCGATAACCTTGCCGCATGCGTGGCGGTAGAAGTTTTCGGCAGTCTCCGCTTCCCAACCTTGGGTGTGTGCCTCGGACAGGAGCGCAAAGGAGAACTGCTCATGCATATTCAAATCGGGCACCAACGTGCACAAATCCAGCTGTCTTTCCTTGTTGATAATAAAGGGCGTGGAAAGAAAATCAGCTATATCGCGCATAACCTCGCCCATGCCTTTTCCAACCGCGTTTTGAAATTCTGTTTCCATACCTCGTGCCGCCTTTCTTCTTTTCCTTCAATTGGAGTGCTCTTTTTTATAAAAAAGAGCCGCCCCCTCTTGAAAATCGCAAAACAAAGTAGTATAATATTTATTACTTACATTATACATCATTTTATCCGTTTTGACAAGCCCCTTTTTTTGACATTCTCAAAAAACATTTTTCTTGCAAAACGGCAGCACCGAAAGGACTACCTTATGTACCGCATTTTAGAAAAAGAATGCCTGAATGAGCAGGTAACGAGAATGAAGATATATGCACCCCGCGTGGCAAAAAAAGCCGCACCGGGGCAATTTGTCATTCTTCGCTCCCATGCTGACGGCGAGCGCATTCCCCTGACCGTTGCAGACTATGACCGCGACGCGGGCAGCGTTACCGTTATTTTTCAGGTCGTCGGTGCAGGCACAGAAAAGCTCAACCGCTTAAACGCGGGCGACTCCCTCTCTGATTTTGTCGGCCCTCTCGGCAACGCCACAAAGCTCGAAGGGCACAAAAAAGTAGCCGTTGTGGGTGGCGGCGTGGGATGCGCCATTGCCTACCCCGTTGCCAAAGCACTGTTTGAGCGCGGCACAGAGGTGCATTCCGTCATCGGCTTCCGTAACCGCGGATTGGTCATTCTCGAAGAAGAATTCAAGTCCCATTCCACCAAATTCGTTCCCGTATCGGATGACGGCTCGTGGGGTGAAAAGGGTCTTGTAACCAATGCCCTGCGCGCGCTGATCGAGAGTGGTGAAAACTATGATGAGGTCATTGCCATTGGCCCCTTGCCCATGATGAAGTTTGTAAGCTTGTTGACAAAAGAATATAACATCCCCACCGTTGTTTCGATGAACCCCATTATGATAGATGGCACAGGTATGTGCGGCGGTTGCCGCCTCACCGTTGGCGGTGAGGTCAAGTTTGCCTGCGTGGACGGCCCCGAATTTGACGGGCACCTCGTTGATTTTGACGAAGCCATTGCACGCTCCTCGATGTACCGCCCCTTTGAAAGACACGCACACGAGGACACCTGCAATCTCTTCAAAAAGGAGGGCAACTGATATGGCAAATATCTCCCCCAAGAAAACGCCTATGCCCGTGCAAGATCCCCTTGTGCGCGCAAAAAATTTTGACGAGGTCGCACTCGGCTACACCGCCGAGATGGCAGTGCAAGAAGCAGATCGTTGCTTAAACTGCAAAAATCCCGCTTGCGTGTCGGGTTGCCCCGTTGGCATCGATATTCCCGGATTCATTCAAAAAATCAAGGTCGGTGAGTTTGAAGAGGCCTATCGCATTGTGACCGATTCGAGCTCGCTCCCCGCCATCTGCGGTCGCGTTTGCCCACAGGAAAATCAATGCGAGGGGCGTTGTATTCGCGGCATCAAGGGCGAGGCCGTCGGCATTGGTCGACTCGAGCGCTTTGTGGCTGACTTACATAACCAAAACGATACTGTTTCTATTGATATTCCCGTACAAAACGGACACCGTGTAGCAATTATCGGCTCGGGTCCCGCAGGACTTTCCTGCGCGGGCGAGCTTGCAAAACGCGGTTATGACGTTACCGTTTTTGAGGCACTTCACACCGCGGGCGGTGTGTTGGTTTACGGCATTCCCGAATTCCGCCTGCCCAAATCCATTGTTGCAAAAGAGATTGCAGGGCTTGAAGCACTCGGTGTAAAATTCGTTCTCAACACCGTTGTCGGCAAGACCGTTACGATTGAAGAGCTGATGCAAGAAGAGGGCTTTGAAGCCGCATTCATTGGCTCGGGCGCGGGACTTCCCCGTTTTATGGGCATTCCCGGTGAGAACCTCAAGGGCGTGTATTCCGCCAATGAATACCTCACGCGCACCAATTTGATGAAGGCATATCTGCCCGATAGCACCACTCCTATTCTGCGCGCGCGCCGCGTAGCGGTGGTTGGCGGCGGCAACGTGGCAATGGATGCCGCGCGTTGTGCTCTCCGCCTCGGTGCCGAGGAGGTCTCCATCGTTTACCGCCGTTCCCTATCAGAGCTCCCCGCACGCAAGGAAGAGGTCGAGCACGCCATGGAAGAGGGTGTGCAATTCCGCCTGCTCAACAATCCGCTCGAAATTCTTTCCGACGAAAACGGCTCTGTTTCGGGCATGCGTTGCATCAAAATGGAGCTTGGCGAACCCGATGCCTCGGGCAGACGCTCCCCTGTGGAGATTCCGGGATCGGAGTTTGTCCTTGATTGCGATTGCGTCATTATGTCCATTGGTACATCACCCAATCCGCTCATTAAATCGACTACGTCAGGTCTTGAGATCAACCGTCGCGGCGGTATTGTTGTGGTAGAGGAGACCGGCAAAACCTCTCTCGATCACGTTTATGCCGGCGGCGATGCCGTTACCGGTGCCGCTACCGTCATCCTCGCTATGGGCGCGGGCAAGACCGCTGCGAAAGCGATTGATGAAGAATTGAATAGTTTGTAAAAGATTGCAGGGGGGAACTTTTTGAAAAAAGTTTCCCCCACACCCCTTTCAAGAACTCTTGCACAAAAATTTTCTAAATAGATTTGTTAGCACGCTAACAGACAGTCGACGCGAGGTAAACCTCGCTTTGGCTGCCGCGAGTTCGCAGGCGCCACCAAGACCCTGCTCACTAAGAGAGTTGAATAGACGCAAAGTAGGGGCGACCATCGGTCGTCCGCAAAAAAAGACGAACGTATAAAACGTTCGTCTTTTGTTATTGTCTTTTATTCCCCTATCATACCAAGCGCGTGCAGATACGCATCCTTCATAAAGAGAGCATCCTCGGCTTGTGTGCCTGCGGATTCGCAGATGATGCGAGGCGCCACGCCTTCGCGGACGATGGCCTCGGCAAGCGGCTCAAATGCGGGACCAAAGACCTCATCGGCAAAGGTGAGGTGCTTCTTCTCGCCTGCTCCCGTATATTCGATCTTGGAGAAATGGCAATGCAAATCGCGCGCAAAGCTGTCGCCAAGCTCTGTTCCAATCAAATCGAACACGCGGCGGTAGCTATCCACATCGGTGAACAATCCGCCAATGTTGCGCGCGTTCAAGTGACCGAAATCGACCACGGGTGAATAGATGGGCGACACCTTGCACTGCTCGATAACTTCCTCGAGCGTGCCAAGCTGATTGACCTTGCCCATGGTCTCGATGCCAAGGCGAATGGACGTCTCACCAACGGCCTCGGCGACCTTTTCGAGCGTGTCCTTGGAGAGCGCCATGGCCTCCTCGCGCGAGATCTTTGCGGCGCTGCCGCTATGAATGACGATGGTATCCGCACCCAAGAGATCTGCCGCCCAAAGCGACTTTTGAATGTACTCAATGCTCTTGAGACGCTTTTCGGGGTCAACACCCGAGAGCGAGATAAAATAAGGCGTGTGGAGCGACATCAAAATGCCGTGCTCGCGTGCCTTTTCACCGATAGCGCGCAGAGTTGCCTCGCTGCCTGCAATGCCGTTGCCCGCCTCGTATTCAAAGGCATCAAGTCCTTTTTCTTTGAGCCACCCCGGTGCTTGCAGGGTGCTCTTTTTTCCTTCGGAATAAAACCAATCCCCGTTTCCACCGGGGCCAAACGTTGCTTTTTTCATAAGTTTCCTTTCTGCGGCGGAAGTCCTATAAAGGTAGAAACACTTCCCTTCCTACCAATGTTGGTTGTTTCAAAATATTCATACATACGTGGGTGCTTATGCGGTGCGTGATAAGCCAACAGCACCAAAACACAATACACGGTTGCCCCAATTGAGAGGCCTCCAAAAAAAATGATAAAAATGATGAACGATACGGTGTCATTCCCGAGATAACTTTGATACTCCTCAAAGGTGTACCAACTGATTTGGTGTCTGTCGGTCAACTCCCATACCGTGTTGATTTCGTCAATCAAAACCGAAATTCTTGTTCCTTCCAAGTCGCTCAGCTTTCGCCCCTCGACAAGCTCCATGTCCTCTACATAATAGTAGGTATCCTTGTCATACAACTCAAAACCGTCCTCAACCTCACGAACCTCGGTAACGGTAAAGGTGTGACTTTTCAAATCTTCCTTGTGTGTTGATGCCGTAGCCAACTCGCTCATTATCAACATGGTGAGAAACAACGCAAGGAAAGCAGCTGCAATAAGCGCTATGCTTTGCGAAATCGGACGAGAGCAGTTGCCCCAATAAAGCTTGAAATCGCTGACGCCTTCCCTTTCATATGCTCCGTTTTGCTTAAGGCGTAAGATCAGCTGCTTTATTCCATCGTCAACCTCGTCCTCACGTTTGATGCAAATGCGCCGACCGCTCACGGGATAGAGATAAACATAGTGCGTATTTCTTCTCCAAGACTCAATATCGCTAAACGAATAGGTTTTGGAAATGCGGAAAAAGTTGCGCACGGTAATTTGCTCGGTATTCATCGTCACGCGGCAGTTGATTGCAGCAACAAGGAACGGAATACCTACTACGGCAAGTATAGGAGCAATAAAAAGTCCTGATTCTTCACCTAATAATAGACCCAGAACTGCCACGGCAAAAAAGACGATGGCATAAATATAACTGTATTTGGTGACCACCCACTCACGGCCGTCTTTTCTTTTTTGCTTTTTGCGTGTCAGTGGCGGATATTCTCGGCTCATGGGGCATCTCCTTTCGGTAATCTTTATCCATAATAATTATATCAAAAAACGGGGATTTGTCAAGTGATAAATTTTCACGTTCTCGGGCCGTCGAGGACGTCGGCCCCTACAAAAGTAGAATAATACCGCTCTTTTCACCCCCTTCCCCACTTTCGCATAGGATGATAAAGAATCATTTTTTCGGGGGATATTTTTATGCAAGAAAAGCAAAATAACGAATACGTACACTACCCGCCCTTTCGCCCGTCATTGCGCGGTTGCATTGGGCGAGATGCCCGAATGGCGGCTGCCGTTTATACCTGCTCTCTCGAGGCGTTTTTCAGCATTTCGGATAACATCTACCGCAGTCTTGTCTGCCGCGACTGCGACGCCGCTCTCTCTGATCTTTTTGAAGAGCTCGCAGAGAAAGATCTTGATAATTTTCGATTGCTGGGCGAGCTTTTCTACGCGCTCAGCGACACGGACGGGCAGAAAAAGCCGCACTACACCTATCGCAAGCGCGCCTCTTGTCCCACGCACGATCGGGGTTCACATGTCTCTGCCGCCCTTTGGGCGCGCCGCCGCAACATTGATTGCTATGAAACCCTGATGGGTCGCACCGAGGACCGCGTGGTGCGCTCGGTCTTCTCCAAGCTCCTCTCCTCGGAGCACATTTTGTGCCGCCGCTTGGAGTCGGTTTGCAAGGAGTAAAAGATTGCTTTTTTTTCTTTCAAAATGTCGCAGATTTGTGTCGTGTGCGACAAAATTGCATGTATGTGCGACAATTTCATATATCTTGTGAAATAAAAGATTAAAAATATACTAAATATAGTAAAAATTTCAAAAAAATCTATTGACAAAATATTGCTATTTTGATACAATAAAGGGTGATGAAGAGGAAAGGAGAGCAAAGCTTTGCACAAAGTATCAAAAACAAAACTGCATACCCGTCGCATAGGTCTTGCTATCCTTTTGCTTGTCCTTTCCAGCGTGCTTTTGGTCTCCTGTATGGCAGGACCGAACACCCTGTGGATACGCGGTCTGTTTGGGCTTGACACAAACGATTATTTTATGGAATCGCCCCTGCGTCAGCTTCAGCCCGACGGTGCAACCGCGTCGCTCCTTTGCAATATGGTCACCATTATTGTAAGCGACAACATTCACCTTTCCTCTTTTTCGGGCACGAGTGAGGCGGTTCGTCTCTACCGCGACGAGATACTGAACGATATGCTGCGCGATGATTACAGCCGCTACACGGGCAACCGTGCCTCGCTTGACAAGGTGGCAAACTTCTACCCTTATCTTTCGGCATCTACGCTGATCTCGAAAGAGGATTTTGAAAACGTCGTTTTCCGCTTTTTTGGTGGCACGTCTGTCAGCCACAAAAAAGGAGATGCCTTCTCCTATCTTTCCCGCGTGGGCTATTATACCTCCCCCGTGCAAGCAAGAGACTGTGTTGCCGAGGTAACCGTTCTCGAGCTTTATGAAACCGAACACACCTACCGTATGCAATTCACCCTGACAGCGAACGGAGAAACCTCCGAAGTTTACACCGCCGTTTTTGTAAAACGAAGCGACGGCAGCTGCTATTGGAAAGCATTGCGGACCATATAGAAAAAAGCTGTTGCGGGCTTCACCCTCCTGCAACAGCTACCTTTTTAGGGGTTGTATTTTATCCCCGAATATGTTATACTGATAAAAAACGAAAGGAGTGCACCGTGAAAGATTATCTCACCCCCGACTATATGTTTGCCACCTTTGATGAAGTGACACCCGCATTTTTGCAATCGATTGGCGTGCGCGCACTCCTGATCGACATTGACAACACCCTCGCCCCCTACGAAGAGCCCGATCCGAGCCAAAAAATTTTGGATTGGTTCGCAGACTTAGAAAAGGCAGGCATTCGTGCCGCGCTTGTTTCCAACAACCATGCACCTCGTGTAGAACGATTTAACAAGCCCCTAGGTCTTATCGCCTACCCCGACAGCGGCAAGCCCTCGCGCAAGACCTTGGAGCGAGCCATGAAGGAATTGGGCGCAACCCACGCCGAAACCGCCATGCTTGGCGATCAACTCCTGACCGATTGCTTTGCAGGCAAGCACATAGGACTCCGCGCCATCGTCGTGCCCC
This sequence comes from Eubacteriales bacterium, assembly GCA_045656885.1. GTDB lineage: Bacteria > Bacillota > Clostridia > Oscillospirales > CAG-272 > UMGS1865. Next base: position 10,192 of record JAZORZ010000038.1, on the reverse strand, counting down.
CTATCAAAGACAAGACCAATCTCTTTTTCCGCTTCAAGCGTTTTTTGGAACGCCCCTTTATTCGCAAATACGCTCGCCAAAACGGCTACCAACCTTGGATGGCGTTTTGGAAAATAAAGCAATGACAAAAACAAAAAGACCCTTGCACCACCGTGCAAAGGTCTTTTTTTATTATCTTACCTTGAGCAGAACCTTCTGCTCGCCCCCGTTCATCGGGGTGCTACCGTCGGCAAGGGAGAAGGAATCAATGCCAATGAGCAAGGCGTAATCCCCTTTTTCGAGCGGACGGGAAAGCTTGATCTCCAGCACGGCTTTGCCGGGAGCGATCAATTTGGATTGATACAAAACCTCACCCGTATGCTCAAGCATAAGCGTATAACGGAAATAGCAGGGATTGGTTGCAGGATTGGGCAACACAATTTCGATAACCTGCTCTCCTGCAGGAAAGGTCAATTCCACGTAGCCGGGCAAAACGATTTGATCGGGGTTGGTTTGTACGCCCTCGGGCAATTCCCATTCGTAATCGACGGGAGAATCGTCAGCGTTACCGCCATTTTTGTTGCCAAGCACAATACCCAGCACAATGCCGCCAATCACCAATGCCACAATTGCAACTGCGGCTACAGCAAGCTGCCACGGCTTGAGAACAAGCCCTGCTGCTCGTTTAGGCGGTGCGTCATTGGTTTGCAATTCTTCGGACTTGGGCACCTCTATGGGTTCCTCTTGGATGGTTTTTTCATCGGGTGTTTCTTCGGGAGTTGTCTCCTCTTCGGGAGTTGTCTCTTCTTCGGGAGTTTCTTCTGCAATGGGGTCTTCCTCAACTGATTCTTCTGCAACGGGCTCTTCCTCAAGGGAAATTTCCTCGGTAGGTTTTACTGCTTCTGTTGCAACCTCGGCAGACCCTGCTTCGGTGATATCTGCCTCCTCGGGAATCGGCTCGGTATTATCCATATTCATTTCAAGGTCCTGCGGTTGTTTTTCTTCCACGGCAAAAATCCTTTCTTTTGAGAATTTCTGTATGTATTATAGCATAATTTGGCGAGGTGTGTCAATAGAAAGCGCAAAAAAGAAAGAAAAACAGAAAAATCAAAAATATTTTCAAAAAAGGGGTTGACAAATGCGTTTTGATTTGGTATAATAACAAAGTCGCAGGCGCTGGTATGGCTCAGTCGGTAGAGCACGTCATTGGTAATGACGAGGTCATCAGTTCGATTCTGATTACCAGCTCCAAAAAATAAGCAACCCAAAAGGGTTGCTTATTTTTTTATCCAATCCGCAGGATTGGTATATCATTGACGCACGAAGTGCGGCGTGATTTGGCCGCGAAACGTGAACGAATCTTTGCGTAAATCAAACAGGCAAGCAATCCTTTTGGACTGCTTGCCTGTTTGATTTTTATCAATCGCCTTTTTTCTCTTCGTCTTTATCTTCGCGCTCGTCGGCGTCCTCGTCGTCCTCATCCGCCTCGGGAACGACCTCGACGGAGATCTCGTGCGTCATTTGCTCGTCTGCCTCTGTTACTTCAATATGCAAATTGTCATAATCAAAGGCAAAGCCGACCTCGGGAATATTGCCGCACACCTCGGAGAGCCACCCGTTTACGGTGGTGGACTCGATCTCATCGCTCTTTTCAAGCGAGAAGTATTCAAAGAATTCATCGATGGAAACACTGGACAGAACGTGGTAGTGGTTTTCTTCGGTCTCAACAATGGGTTCGATTGCCTCATCCTGTTCATCCCAAATCTCACCTACGAGCTCCTCAATAATATCCTCCATAGTTACAACACCGGACATATGTCCGTACTCGTTTACAACGAGCATCATATGCGTATGGTTCTCTTGCATGTTCTTAAACAGAGCATCCAAGTGAATGGTTTCGGGAATAAAATCAGGCGGGAAAAGAGCATCTTCAAGCTTAAAATCGGGTTCGGTCCGCTTTAAGAGGTATTTGCGTGTATGGAGAACGCCAACAATCTTGTCAACGCTATCGGAATACACGGGAATACGCGAATATCCTTCCTCCTCGATTACCGCAAGCAGATCCTTTTCCGAAATGTCATCGGGCACGGCAACTACGGCGCTTCGGGGTGTCATAACGTCTGCTGCCGAAAGTCGCTCCAGCTTAAATACGTTCTTTATGTATTCTACGTCATCTTGCTTTAAGGTACCTTCGTCGGCACCGGCATCAAGCATAACAACGATCTCCTCCTCGGAGACTGCCTCATCCTTTTCGTGAGGATCTATGCCAAACAAACGAAGAACCAAATTAGTGGATGCCGTTAAGAGCCAAATGATGGGTTTGAGCACGCTTGTAAGCGTTGAAATAACACCGCACACGCCGTTTGCAAGCTTTTCCTTATGCTTCATAGCAATGCGCTTGGGAACGAGCTCGCCGAGAACAAGCGTAAAGTAAGAAAGGATTAAGGTAATGAGAATGACCGACACAGTGTCAATTACGCTGACGTATGCCGCTGACACACCAAAGGCCGAAACGATGGCACCCGTCAGCTTATCGGCAAAATTGTCGGCCGCAAATGCAGAACCGAGAAAACCCGCAAGGGTGATGCCCACCTGAATGGCGGACAAAAACTTGGTGGGATCATCGATAATTTTGATCAGCTTTTTCGCTTTTTTGTCGCCTTCATCGGCCATGGCGCGCACCTTTTTTTCGTTTACCGAAAGCAAAGCAATCTCGGTTGCCGCAAAAAAGGCATTGAGTAAAATAAGTATGAGTTGTAACAACAACTGCTGTAGTATCATAATAGTTTTTATTCCTCCCTAAAAATTAAATTCGAGTATGTTTTTTAAGTTTGGTGCCAAAAAACGACACAAAAAGGCGCACCCACCCTGTCCTGTGCAGTGTAGATGTGCCGCTAACATAACAAAATTCGATTCAAAGGGATACAGTTCGCATCGCCGCTACTGTCGCCGTCCATTTCGAGTTCGGATCCTCCTTTTTTCAAGATTGCATCTATTTTATCATACTTTTGCGTGTTTGTCAAGAGTTTTTTTATTATTTTATAAAAGAACAAAAGTCGACGGAAAATTCTGTCTTCCGTCGGCTTTTTGTCATTTGTTTATTGTGACTCGGTTGGAGCATCTGCTTTTTCCCCTTTTGCGAGGACAAGATAAAGGGCGTATCCTTCCATCAGGACGCTGAGCAAAATACAGGAAAGCACGCGCTGACCGAGTGTCAAATGCTCGTTTGCAAACACGCTGATGGCATTGAAAAGCCCGTGCGCGGCAATGCAAACGATCAAGCTGCCGCTCCTGTAATACAGCATTACAAACATGAGTCCCGCTGCGGTAGCGTAAACCACCTGCAACAAATTGGGAATCAGCTCCGCTCCCGAACCGTTGATGAGATTGATGATGTGTCCCATGCCAAAGGTGATGCTGGAAACCACCACGGCAACCGTTAAATTATTCTTACGCATCGCGCCAAACAGAAGCCCACGAAAGATGACCTCCTCCAAAAAGCCGACGCCGAACATCGTCAGGATATAAAGAACGGTCTCAAGCGGCCCACAGTTCAAGGTGACGCCAAACCACAGGTTGGCAGTCAGCATAACGAAAACGGGCAAATAATATAGCATTGCACGCACCGACGCCCGAGGACGGCAAAGACCGTATTCCCCACACAAACCGTTCTTCTTCAAAAAGAAAAACAGGAGTACACAAAGCCCGATTGCTACGGGGAGCGTGATGACCTTTTGTACGCCGATCGCCTCGGAGAGTGCATCCCCTACCGACATCAGCACACAATAAGCAATGATCCACGCAACCGCAAACCAGATATTGCTCTTTTCGTACAGTTTTTTCAGCATTTTGTTACCTCACAGAGTTGAAAATCGTCAGCGTAATACTTGTTTGATGATCCACAGCTGGAATCGTTTGGGAAGGATATTCAACATCAAAAGCAAGGGATTGCGGTTGATGGCGTATGCAAATTTGGGGTGGCGTTTTTTCAAAATACGTGCACATTTTTCGGCAATTTTGGCAGGCGGAACGCACCTCGACTCTACGCTTTCCACAATGCCCTTAAAGCGTTTGGCGTTGCAGGAATAGAGCTTTGTGTTCTCGCAAAAGCGATCGAGGGCGGTGGTGGATGCACCGAGCATTCCCGTTTCTACCGCGCCTGCGCGCAGTACGGAAACCGAAATGCCCAAAAGCTGCACTTCCATTGCCAAGGAATATGCATATTTATCGAGTGCCGCTTTGGTAATGGCATAAATGCCCGTGAACGGCAACGGATCGAGGGGGGCTAGCTCACTCGTGGTAATGAGAATGTGACTTCCCCTTTGCAAAAGCGGCAAGAAGTGCTTGTTGACGAGATACACGCCGCGCACGTTGATATCAAAAATGCGGTCGTAAGCATCTGTTGGCATTTCCACAAGAGAATCAAGCATATAAACACCTGCAAAGTGAATGATGGCATTGAGCTTGTCGGTCATTTTTGCAACCGCTTGGGCTGCGTTTTTAACACTTTCCTCGTCGGTGAGGTCTGCAACGATAGGAATGATATTTTCTTCTTGTTCGATAGCCACGCGGTCAAGAGCAAACACGCGCCAACCGCTCTTTTGAAAGAGCGACACGGTGGCACGCCCCATTCCACCTGCGGCACCGGTAATGAGTATAGACTTCATTTGTTTCTTCATCCTATTTGCAACGCACGGATCTTCGGGATCGCAACCGTCAACCGTCAAAACCGTTACTTCTTCCCAAATTTGAGCAAGTGATTTACCGTCAAACACCTTTGCCGATGCAAACTCTTCGAAGGTTGGATAGTCAAATGCATTGCTACCGTCGGCAGTTAAACCGAACCAATAGACGTCTTTTTTTGTCTTTTTGTCAAACAATTTCCCCATCCAACAATTGTCGAATTTGTCACTTCCCCTTATTGAAAATTCAATTTCAAGGCAACAGTTCCCCTGCGTGTTAAATGCAAACAGTTTTTCGATTTGATCAAAGGTTATCATAGTTCGTCCTTTATTTGTTATAAAAATCCTCTGCTGCCGCAAAGAAAGCATTGATATTCTCCCAAGGCGTTTTGGGGGGCATATCGCAGCCCGAGGAAAGCACAAAGTTGGGGTACTTGCTGCACTTTTCAAGCAGCTCTGTGGTCGCCGCGCGAACAGACTCGGGCGTGCCCATACGAAGCACACCGGCAGGGTCAATGTTACCCATTACAACGACATTAGAAGGTACTTTTTCAAGAATATCCTTTTCTAGATCCACAGCGTTGCCGAAATGGTACGCCGCCGCACCCGTGGAAAGAATGGACTCAAGCATCTTGGGCACGTTGTCACCGCAGTTATGGTAAATGACAATAAAGTTGTCATTCTGCACCGCGTCCACGATTTGCTTAACGTAAGGCGCGGAAAATTCCTCCTCTAACATAGGAGACAAAAGTCCCGCTACGGGCTCTGCCATTACAATTCCGTCCGCCCCTGCCTCGCGGTACGCCTTGGCATAATTGACGAGGAACTGCGTGCATTTTGCGAGCACTGCGTGTACCATATCGGGATCATCGTAGCAATTCATCATAATTTCGGAGAGGTCGAAAAGCCGCGCCGCCAAGGAATACGGCCCGATCATACCTGCCAACACGGGGCGATCGGTAATCAGTTCCTTCGCTTTTTTGATAGCATCAAGATAAATTCCCGTTCTTCCACTCCCCACCTCGGGAACGGTGAGAGCCGCAACCTCGTCCTCGTCGGTGATGATGGGCTCCTCAATGGTGGGCACCTCGTCGTCGGTGACGGTAACGGCACAGCCAAAGCACTCCGCCTCGACGGAAAGGTCCATAAAGCTGACCGATGCCGCTGCAGGAGTGCTCTCTGCCACCGCTTGCATGCCGCGCGCTTGCAGGGTGCTATCCGAAATCATTTCTTTTACGCTGACGCCAAACAATCCCACCGACGGGAAAGACAGGATCGGCATCGGCTTTTTGGGGTGGTTGCCAACAAGATCGGCTACCCATTGTTTCATATTGTAATTTGACATTGCTTTCTTCCTTTAATCAATTTCTTGCCAGCTCGTAAACGAGGTCGTATGCGGCGTTGAGATCCTCCATTGTGCAATGCGATTGCACAAAGTGCGTGGTACAGCAAATCCAACGGCGACCGCGCATTTTTGCAAACACGCGCCGAATTTCGTCAAGCAGCTCTGCTTGCGGCAGAATCCCGACTGCCGACTGCACACAAAGTCCACCGAGAATGGCAAACTTGTCGGCGTATTTTTCGATGTAGATGTCATACGACATTCCTGCGCTTTCCTGCCACGGGTGCACCATATCGATGCCTATTTCGGCAAGATCGTCGGTAATCTTATCAATGCAACCGTCGGAGTGTAAGCTCACAAATACGCCGCGTGAATGAACGTAATCGATGACACGCCCAAGGTTGGGCTTGATGAGCTCGCGCCAAAGATCGGGTGCAAACATCAGGTCACGCTGGGTGCCCCAGTCATCCGAGATGTGAATGCAATCCATTCCCATATCGATGCAGATGTCGGCAAATTCGATGATCCAATCGGCTTGACGGCGGTAAAGCTCGGCAAGCTCCTCGGGATAGAGCAAAAGATACATCAATTGATTTTGAATACCGAATACGTCGTTGAAAAACTCAAAAAATCCCGGCGTTTGCACGTAACAAAAACGCCCCTTGGATTTGTGATAGTCAAAAGAGGCGCGTATAGCAGAATAGTCTCCCTTTTTGGGGGAGATGTGGAATGCCTCCTCAATGAGAAGATCGGGGGTAAGCTCGTCGTTCTCACGTCTCAGACGTTCAACGAGTGCCTTATCATAGGGGCACGGGTGCCCAAAGATGTGCGCGGCATCAAACTCGTAATGATCCTCAAACACCTCGGGACTTCCCCACGTGGTGGCAAATTGATCGCGCAAATTCCACGCTACCCAGCCATAAATGGGTTGACGGTCAACAGGCAGTCCCAAAATGGCGTTTCTAACTCTTTCTGTTCCGTTCATTCCTCTCTCCTAAATGTTTCAAAGATCAAAATTTGATCTTCTTGATTTCTTCGGCATAATATTGTACAAGCTCAAATTTTGTGCCGGGCATCAGACGGTGGTCGGGGCAAGGAATAAATCCGCCCATAGAAGACAGGCGCTTCATGCGCTCGATCTCGGCATCTACTGCCGCCTTATCACGGCGCAGGGCGGTCTTGTCCATACCGCCAACGCCCAAAAGACTTTCGCCATATTTTTTGCGCGCGGGCTCAAATTGGTCGCCCCATATACCCACCTCGATGGGAAAGAGCACGTTAACACCGTTCTCGAGCCACGTGCCAATCAATTTTTCGGTCACGCCGTCGCAATCGAGCGAGATAATGTCAATGCCGTACTTGTGGCAAAGCTCGTTGCGGCGCTTGTAGTGCTTGGCACAAAGCTCGTTAAAAATTTCGGGAGAAAGCAGAGGCCCGTTTTTGAAGCAGATATCTTCCCAATAGTGTCCAAAATCAAACTGTGCACCCGTAGCAAGTGTTACTTCGGCACATTTGTATTGCATTTCGGCATAGGTATCAACAATGTCGGCAAACAGATCCTCGTCCTCGTCGTACATCAGATAGCTCATACCCACAACCGTGCAGATATCGCGGATGTGCCCCATAACGCTGCCAAGACCGATGCCAATCGGCACGGTCATATCGCGTGTTTCGTTAAAGGTATCAAAATACGTGGTGTTAAAGCGCTCGGGGGTATATTGCATTCTGGAACGGTAAAGATTTTCAAAAGCTTCTCTGTCCTTGAGCAGATAATCGTCCTCCGAAGGAATGGAAACAACACCGGGCTTGATCCTTTCAATTACGCCCGTTCCGGTCTGAACACGTTGCGTGCCGTCGGGGAGCGTTTCCAAAACCTTGCGCTCGAAATAAGGATATAGACCGGTGTGTATACTTACGTTATATCCCCATACGCAATCCCAACCGATAATTTTATCAAGTTCCTTTTGCGCGTCACTTCCGTCAGCTCCCGCGCGCCCTGCAAGCTCGTGGGAAATGTGCCCCTGTTCTGCCCATTCGTCAAGCAGCTCTTGCCAATATCCAAAGTGAACGGCGGGCATACGGTCAGCCGCGCGATAATGCAAAATATTGAGACATCTTTCTCTTGCGGTCATTTCTCTTCTCTCCCTTAAAACCTCGATTTTGAGGTTATGCTTGGCAAAGAACAACTGCCATATCGGCAGCGCTTGCAGCATCGGCACAGTAAGCGTCGGCACCGATCTCGCGGCAGAATTCCTCGCTGACAGGTGCACCGCCGATCAAAATTTTGACCTTATCGCGCACACCTGCGGCCTCGGCTGCTTTTACAACGTCACTCATAACCCCCATGGTGGTGGTAAGGAGCGCGGAGCAGCAGATGACCTGACAGTTCTCCTCAATAGCGGTTTTCACAAAATTTTCAGGGGAGACGTCGGTGCCGAGGTCTACGACCTCAAGGCCCTTGCCTTCCATCATCATCTTCACAAGATTCTTACCAATGTCGTGCAAGTCGCCCTGAACGGTACCGATGCAAACCTTACCCGCGGCAACAGCACCTGCCTCGGCAAGCAGGGGCTTGAGGAGTGCAGCACCCTGATTCATGGCTCTTGCGGCAACCAAAACCTCGGGAATGTAAACCTCACCGTTCTTGAATTTTTCACCAACAACATCCATGCCCGAGAGGAGGCCGCCCAAAATTTCTTGGGGATCTATTCCCGCGTCGATTGCTTGCTGTACGAGTTCTTTTACAATTTTTGCTTTGCCTCTTTGCAGGTTTTCGGAAATTTCGTTCAGAATGCTCATTGTGTTTCTCCTTTGTTCATTCAAATAATGCACGTAAGGCATTTTGCCTTGCAGTACTCTATTAAACTTATTATATATAATTATTATGCGTATGTCAATAGAAAACGAAAGAAAAAAGATTGAAAAAAAAGATGAAAAAGGGGTTGACAAAAGGATAAAAATAGTGTATAATAAGCGTTGTTGCAAGCGACTGCAAACGGCAGCTTGCAATGAGTACACGGAGAAGTACTCAAGAGGCCGAAGAGGCGCCCCTGCTAAGGGTGTAGGCCGGTTATCCCGGCGCGAGAGTTCAAATCTCTCCTTCTCCGCCAAAAAATCCGAGAACATTGTTCTCGGATTTTTTTATCCAAGCCGCAGGCTTGGCATATCATTGACGCACGGAGTGCGGCGTATATCATCAAGGGCGGAAAACCGCCCTTGTATTTCATCACGCACCAGCGTGTATTTTCCTGCGGCTTGATGATATACAACACTTCGTGTTGATGATATACAATGCTTCGCATTGATGATATACACGCCGTTGGCGTGATGAGGATGCAAGAATGCAAAAATCTCTTGAATTGCCTTGCGAAATATGATATAATCTTCTCGAAGGGAGTGGTTGTATGAAAAAAACAATTTTTGATCGAGAACCGGATGTTGAAGTTATGTTTGAATTTGTCGGGACAAGAAAGAATCCTGCCGCAGATGGCTATCGCCCGATGCATTTGCTAACAGGCGATTATTTGACAACCGGTGTCCATCACTATTATGACGTTCAAACCGTACCTTCTAATGGCACGCCAAAAGGTACAATTACCTTCATTTCTCCGGAGGCTCACCCACATTGTCTATGGGTAGGCAAGAAAATCAATATCCAAGAAGGTGCAAAAATTGTGGGATATGCTACTATACTTAAAGTCTTAAATCCAGATTTATTGGGCGAATGTGATGCATAACGCCCTCTAAAATCACTTTTCCCCTAACCTCAAAAAGGGGTGCATTTGTATCAAAATTAGGGTTATTAGCCAAAAAAACAAAGGCATCACCGAGTGGTGATGCCTTTGTTTTTTGGCGACGTTGGTCGATTTGTGCGAACGCAATCGCACTATTGCGCTATAGTAGGAACTGTGAAGCACCGATGCTTTTTGTTTTATAGGGTGTGGTTTTTTTCGATGCGATTGCAGACGAGCACGAAGCGCGAAGTTGAGTTCGTAAATCTCTCCTTCCGCCAAACAAAAACCGCAATTCTGATACAAAGGGGTTGCGTTTTTTTGTTTTTTGTGGTATAATTAAGGAAAAGGCGGTGATTTTATGTTTCTGTTTTCAAAACGCAATCGTATTATCAAAAAAGCTGTTGCAAAAACTGTTTCTACATTTACCGATAGAACCCCAAAAATATATCAACACT
>JAZORZ010000037.1:0-17904 GCA_045656885.1 Eubacteriales bacterium | reverse complement strand
GTAATCTTCGGAGATGAAACGAACTGGAATATCACCTCGAACTTTGACGACGCGCCCTATGACGCGGGCGGAAAGACGGGTACGGCACAGGCGGGAAAGAACGCAAGTAATAACGCGTGGTTTACGGCATTTGCCCCCCTCGATGACCCCGAGATAGTCGTAACCTGTATGATAGAGCACGGAGCATCGGGCGGTAACTCGTCCTATACAGTCCGTAAAATTATGGACGCATACCTCTTGAACTAACAACTTGAAATGGGATATTAAAATGGCAGAAAGAAATATTGATACACTTGAATATATAAAAAAAGAAACGACGGGGAAGATACTGTCGGTCGACTTTGGCGACACGAGAACAGGACTTGCCGTCTCAGATGCGAGCCGTTTTTTGGCATCGGGCATCGGATACGTCAGCCCGGGTGGCATTGTCAAGACTGCCGACAAGGTTGCCGAGGTCGCACGCGAGCAAAAGGTTTCTGCCATTGTTGTGGGACTCCCGAAGAACATGGACGGCTCCGAGGGCTTTCGCGCCGACCGTTGCCGCGAGTTTGCAGGACTTTTGCGTGAGCGTCTTGCCGACGTTCCCATCGCTATGATGGACGAGCGCATGACCACCATGAGTGCCTCGCGCTATCTCAACGAGACCAACACGCGCGGACAAAAGCGCAAGGGGGTCATTGATACGCTCTCGGCACAAATCATTTTGCAAAACGCACTCGACCGCCTTAAAAATTGAGAATTTGAAAAATTAACTATTAAATTCTTTCTGCAAAAGGCAGAACTATCATAGGCCTCCCTCCGGGAGGGAGGTGGCGAGTGTGCGAGCCGGAAGGAGAATGCGTGTACGAACGCAAGGTGTTCGTATTATGGCAAGTGCTACACTAAAATGCCGCCGGCTCCTCCCACCGCTATCGCGGTCCCCCCTCCTCCCGGAGGAGGGCTCAACGCGAATCGACTGTTTGATCATTGTTTTTTGAACCTCTAAAATTTTTTCGCATTCTGCGAAAAAGAAGGAAGATATATGCAACATTTACCGCCGCGGCGCATTGCCGCAATCCACGATTTTTCCTGCGTAGGGCGTTGCGCGCTCACGGTTGTGATCCCCACACTTTCGGTGATGGGATACCAAACCATACCGCTGCCTACCGCGCTCCTCTCCAGCCACACGGGTGGATTTGAGGGGCTTTATTTCCGCGATCTGACCGCCGATATGCACCACATTTCGGCACACTTTGACCGTTTGGATATGACCTTTGGTTCTATCTACACGGGCTTCCTTGGCAGTGAGGAGCAGATCTCGGTGGTGCGCGAATTTATCGAACGCTTTGGAAAAACACCCGACGAAACAGGAAAAACACCGCTCATTCTCGTTGACCCCGTAATGGGCGACGACGGCGTGCTCTACGCTACATACACCAAGGAGCTTGCCGAAGGTATGCGCGAATTGAGCACCCACGCCGAGGTACTCACGCCCAATCTTACCGAGGCGTGTTTTCTCACCGATACGCCTTACATCGATACCGCAACGCTTTCCAAGGGGGAAGCCGAGAGCTACGTTCTCGCTCTTCTTAAAAAGCTCTCCCACATCTGCCACGGCAAAATCGTGGTAACGGGTATCGGACTTGCGGGTGGCATTGTTGCCAACGCAGGCAGAGACGGGGACGGCCGCATCTTTTGGATCAAGCGCACCTGTCAGGATATTTCCTATCCCGGCACGGGTGACATCTTTGCCTCTGTTTTGCTCGGCGCCCTGATGCAGGGCGACAGCTTTGAGACCGCTTGCACCCGCGCTGCAGACTTTATCGTTTTGCTCATTGGTGAGTCTGCAAAAATCAATATCCCCGTGCGTATGGGAGTAGCCCTTGAGCCCCATCTCGCATCACTTTTGAAAATCTAAAGGAGGAGACCATGTCAAACCGACATAACATGCGCGTTTTTTGGCGCGTTGTCAAATGGAGCATTTCGCTCCTTCTTTGCATTGTTTGCGGCATTATTCTTTGGCGCGTGTTCTCCTCGGGAGACCCCGACGAGGTAAAATACTTAACGGGTAACGATGCCCTTTATGAGGCATACGAAAAGCATGGCAACGATCTTGTCCTGCAATATCAAATGCAGGATACCATTACAACTGCCAAATACAACCGAGGGTATTTTTCGGTTACGCAGTACGTCTTTATTCCCGAGGCAAAGCAAGTGCAGCTGGTGTTCCGTTACAACAACAGCACCATCAAGAACGTAGCACGGGATTACGGACTGGAAACGATCCCCGACAAGAGCGAGGAGCTTTTCGACCTCACTCTTATCACTACCACCGACAAAACGCCCGAAAACCGCGCGGACAATGAGGATTCGGCATTCTTGGAAATGCAGCGTTATTATCCCAGTGCTGCCACACGCACCGAGACCTCGCTTTACACCTACTACCGCTTTGTTTTTGACAACATCGAAGTTACCCCCGATATGCTCTATGTCTTTGCTGACATTTATTACGAGGGGGATTTGGACTACGAAAAACGCCCCTTGGGCACGCTTTGTCTGTATGATGACGAGTCGCCTTGGGTGGCATACAAGCTTTCGCGCGTTGAGCGCAAAATGCTGCAGAAAAAAGAGGATTAACAATTCCCGGAAAGGAGCCGACGTATGGACAACCCACGCAAAATTGCATATGACGTCTTGGTGAAGTGTGCGTCGGCGGAGCAGTATTCCAACATCGCCTTGGATACTGCCATCAAACGCTCCGACCTCACGCCCCCCGACCGCGGTCTTTTGACTACGCTTGTTTACGGCGTTATTGAGCGACAGATTACACTTGATGCTATCATTGACAGCTTGACCGACAGAAAGGGCGAAGAGATTTCTCCCGATGTACGCACGCTTTTGCGCTTGGGTATTTATCAGCTTGCTTACCTTGACCGCGTGCCCGACCACGCCGCTGTCAACGAAACGGTGAATATGGCAGGCAAGCGCAGTCGCGGATTTGTCAATGCCATTCTGCGCGCGTTTATCCGTTCCGGAAAGGAAATTCCAATCCCCGATAAAAACGCAGATGCCGTGGGATATTTGTCTGTTAAATATTCCTTCTGTCCCGCGCTTTGCCGCAAGTTCATCGATACGTTTTCTCTTGAGAGAGCCGAGGAGCTGTTTGCCGCTTTTGGCGAGACACCCGACCTGACCTTGCGTACCAACACTTTGCGTGTTTCGCGTGAGGAGTTGATTGAGAAAATTGGTGAGCAGGGCATTCATGCACTCCCCACAAAGGAGAGTGACGCAGGTATTCACGTGTGCGATAAATCTCCCGTAACCGAGCTTTATGGCTTTTCTGAAGGATTGTTCTTTGTGCAGGACGAGGCCTCTCAGCTTTGTGTAAGAGCCCTTGATGCAAAGCCCGGTATGCGAGTGCTGGATGCTTGCGCTTGCCCCGGCTCCAAATCCTTTGGCGCAGCTATCGATATGCAAAACACGGGAGAGGTCATCTCCTGCGACCTGCACAAAAATAAGCTTTCCCTTGTTGAGGGCGGTGCCGCGCGGCTTGGCATCACCGTTCTTACAACCGCCGAGCGCGACGCGAGAAACACCAACGAGGAGTGGCTCGGCACATTCGACCGTGTGCTTTGCGACGTGCCTTGCTCGGGCTTTGGTGTGTTTGCCAAAAAACCGGAGTTGCGTTACAAAGACCCTGCCGCAAGCGAGGCACTGCCCGATATTCAGCTTGCAATCTTAAAGAGCGCATCGCAATACGTCAAGGTTGGCGGCAAGCTAGTCTATTCCACCTGCACGCTCTTGCCTGCCGAAAATGATTGGAACGTAGACCGCTTTTTGCAAAACAACAATGATTTCAATTTATGGGATGAACGCACGCTCTATCCCGACACCGACGGCACCGACGGCTTCTTTTATGCCGTAATGGAGCGCGTGAAATAAAATTGATACTTCCCAAATTTTTGGACACAATAAAGAAAGGAGGCGCCAAATGAACGAACAAAAAAAGCCCGCATTGCTTGCCCAAAGCATAGCAGAACTCGAAGCTTGGATGGCCGAGAACGGAGAGGCAAAATATCGCGCAAAGCAAATTTTTGAGCAGCTCCACCGCGGAAACGCTCCCGAGGAGATGACCAACATCGGCAAAAAACTGCAGGAAAAATTGCGCGCATCCTTCCACTATCACCTGCCCGAGGTGGAACTGAAATTGGTATCTGCCATTGACGGAACGGTGAAATTTTTGTTCGCTCTTGCCGACGGCAACTGTGTGGAAAGCGTTGTCATGAAGTACGAGCACGGCAATACCATCTGCATTTCGTCGCAGGTCGGTTGCCGCATGGGGTGCAAATTCTGTGCCTCTACCATTGGCGGCAGAGTTCGTGACCTTGGTGCCGACGAGCTGATCGGTCAGGTCATTGCCGCGCAAAAGAATATTGGCGAGCGCATTTCCAACATCGTAATGATGGGAATAGGCGAGCCGCTGGATAACTACGATAACGTCATCAAATTTTTGCACCTTGTCAACTCCGAGGCGGGGCTCAACATCGGTTACCGCCACATATCTCTTTCGACCTGCGGACTTGTTGACCGCATCAAAATGCTGATGGAGGAGGACCTTCCCATCACGCTCTCCATCTCGCTCCACGCGCCCGATGACGAGACACGATCGGCAATCATGCCCATCAACAACCGATGGGGCGTTGGCGAGCTGCTTGACACCTGCCGTGCCTATTTCGCACACACGGGGCGCAAAATTTCCTTTGAATATACCCTCATTGCCGGCAAAAATGATTCGGTGGAGAACGCAAACAAATTGGCAAAGGTGCTCAATGCCCACCTGCGCTCGCGCACCGAAACAATGCCCATACACGTCAATCTCATTCCCGTGAATGAAGTAGCGGAAACGGGATTTAAGAAATCAAACAAGGCAGCCGTTGCGGCATTTGCCAAGGCACTCGAGGCCAAGGGCATTCGTGCAACCGTGCGCCGCAAGCTCGGCTCCGACATCAACGCCTCCTGCGGACAGCTCCGCCGCGCGGCGATGAAAAAAACAGAGGAGTAACAACTTTCCGTTACCCCCATATTCCCCTTACATATCAACCTTTTGGAGGACAAATATGAAGCTTGGGGAATGGCTCAAAGATACACGCACGTGGAAACGCTCGGCACTTGTTGCACTCGTACTGCTTTTGGCGGTGGGGTGGATCACGGTGGATATTCTTTTCAAACCGCTGGAAAAAGAACCGACAACCGTGGAGATTCCCAACCTTTGCGGTGAGAATATCAACAACGTTCAAGTCCCCGAATGGCTCAAGGTCGATATCGAATACCGTTATAACGAAAACACGCCTGCAGGCGTAGTGTTTACCCAAACGCCAACGGGTGGCAGTCGCCGCCGCTTGGTGGAAGGCAAACCTTGCCAAGTCACCCTTGTTGTGAGCTTGGGGCAGGAAAGTATCCGCTTGCCCACAATGACGGGGCGTGACGTTTACGAGGTCGCAACAGAGCTGCGCAACCTCGGCCTCGTTGTCAACACGGTGGCAGAGCCCTCACCGTACGAGGTGGGCAGAGTCCTATCCTGTGAACCGAGGGCAGGGGAGAGTGTTCCCCGAGGAGCAACCGTCACACTGACGGTCAGCCAAGGAGAAAAGCAGAAAACCGTCAGCGTGCCACAGCTTTGCGGACTAACCCGAGCCGATGCACTTATTCGTCTGTGGCTGTGTCAACTAAACGTGGGCGAGGTGATCGAAGCCCCGTCAAGCGTGCCCGCAGGAACGGTCTTTCAGCAAAGCCACGCCGAGGGAACGGTGGTTCTGCCCGGCACAAAAATAACGATTTATATCTCACAAGAGGAAGAATAAAAGGAGAAAACCTATGTATCAAGGGTGTGGAAGAGTCATCAAAAGCAACGGCGGACTGTTTACAGTGCGTCTGTTTTGTGATGCCACACGCGAGCCGATGCCGCTGGACGGTATGACCGTAACGGGCAGAGGCCGCGGCAGTCTGCACCGCAAGGGTTCTCTTCTCGTGGGCGACGTGGTCAAGGTCACCTACGATAACACCGCTTACTCCAAGGACGAAGAGGACAACATCAAATGCGCCGAGGACGGCACGGGTGTTGCGATTGACGAGATTCTCGAGCGCAAGAATGCGCTTATCCGCCCGCCTATGGCAAACCTTGATCTTTTGTTCGTCACTCTCGCGGCAACCACGCCCGACCCTGTGCTTGAAACGGTGGACAAGCTCATCTGTATTGCCGAGCATAACCGCATCGAGCCCGTTATCGTCATTACCAAAAGCGAGCTCGCGCCCGACTATTCCGCCGAGCTTGCCGATATCTATCGCCGCGCGGGTTTTGAGGTCTTCTGTGTTGGTCGCGGTCTGCCCGTTGATGCTCTCGAAGAACGGATTGCCAATATCAAGAATGGAACCGTAGCCGCCTTTTCGGGTGCTTCGGGCGTTGGCAAATCCACGTTGCTCAACCGTCTGTTCCCGCAGCTGGAATTGCAAACGGGTGAGATCAGCCGCCGCATCGAGCGTGGCAAAAACACCACACGTGTCACCGAGCTCTATCCTCTCACAAACGAGGACGATTGCGGCTTTTTGGCAGATACCCCCGGCTTTACAATGCTCGATTTTGAACGCTTCGACTTTTTTGAAAAAGAGGATCTTCCTCTTACCTTCCGAGAGTTTCAGCCCTACATCGGGGAGTGCCGCTACACCAAGTGTTCCCACACCAAGGAGGATGGCTGTGCGATCCTTGCCGCCGTCAAAGACGGCACCATTCCCAAGTCGCGCCACGGGAGTTTCCTCTCGCTTTATGAGGTGCTGAAGAAAAAAACAAAGTGGTAAATAGAATTTTTTGTGGGGGAACCTTCTTGCAAGAAGGTTCCCCCACACCCCTTCCAAGAAATCTCGCACAAAAATATAAAAAAATTTCAAAGATACGGATAGACGGACGGCGCAAGTCATCGACTTGCTTTTGCTACCGCAAGCGGCTGGGCACCGCCAAGACCCCATCCGCTAAGAGATTTGTTTAGAAACAAGGCGGGAGCCCCAAGGGAGTGCAGAGTGCAGAATGCAGAGTGCAGAGTTATAAGAATATCGTGACGATGCCAAATTAACGCAAAGCATTCTCCTTGAGGAGAATGGTGTCAAACATCGCAAGCGATGTGGGGCGGGGGCTTGGCTCCCGCCGAAAATAAACGGTTATCGTAAATAAAGACGGGCGACCAAAGGTCGCCCCTACGAATTATTATAAAATCCATTGTAGGGGCGATTCACGAATCGCCCGCCTTACATGAAAGCTTATTCATCTTCGTTAATCTCAAACAAATCTTCCATCTTTACGTCCAAAATTTTTGAAATTACATAAATTTCTTTATCTGTTGCACTGCGAACTTGACCCTCGAGTTTAGAGTAACTTGTTGGGTTAATATCACACCCCATAACCTGCATTTTTGCAATAAAATCCTTTTGCTTAATGCCGCGTTCTTTGCGTAATGTTTCTATGTTTTTTCCAACCATATTGGCATTTCCGTATTCTTGCTTGCGAATTTTCATCATTCTCTCCGTTTTTGTTCTTTTTTAGAATTATATCCTAAAAAACGCTTGACAAAATTCCAAAACGGAATTATAATATAAATAATTCCAAAAAGGAATAATAAATATTTGAGGAGAAGAATGATGAAAATTTGCTCGAAATGCGGAAAAGGAATCAACGACAGTTCCGATTTTTGCCCCTCATGTGGTTTTATGGTTGAAGATCCTATCGGTGACGAGAGACCTGAAGAGGATGAAGAATACGAAGAGTATGAATATGATACAATCAGTGTTGGACTTTGCATTTTGGCAGTGTTGATTCCTTTGTTTGGATTTATCTATTGGGCGATTGAGCACGAAAGACCGAGAAGAGTAAGAGCGTGCCTAATTGCCGCCCTTATTTCTTTTGGCATCGGTTTCCTTTTTAATTTGATTGTTTTGGCTCTTACCGTGGTAATTTATTCCTAATACTTTTGAAAAAACAAAAAAGCCACGGTTGTGGCTTTTTATTTTTGAATATCCCTTCTGCTTTTTTTCAAAACCTCTTGCAATCGGTGTGGGGATTTGGTATAATAAAAGATGATTATAAACACAAAGAGGTTATAAACATGGCAGAAAAGCTTTCTATGCAACCCTACAAGGGCACAAGAGATTTTTATCCGCAGGAAATGAAGCTGCGCAACTGGTTCTTCGGTGTTATCCGCAAAGAGCTTGAGAGCGCCGCATTTGACGAATACAACGGCCCTATGCTTGAATCCTTGGAGATCTATGCCGCAAAGAGCGGTGAGGAGATCGCCAACAAGCAGACCTACAATTTTGTAGACAGAGGCGACCGTCACCTGGCGATCCGCCCCGAAATGACCCCCACCGTTGCCCGTATGGTAGCGGCGAAAATGGGCGAGATGAGCTTCCCGCTCAAGTGGTTCTCCATTGGCAATATGTATCGCTACGAGGCAACACAGAGAGGACGTCTGCGCGAGTTCTGGCAGCTCAACGTTGATATTTTCGGTTGCAACACGTATGAGGCCGACCTCGAGGTCATTACAAGTGCCATCCGCATTATGCGCGCTTACGGCGCGGACGAGACCATGTTCACCGTACGCATCAACAACCGCCGCTTCTTCAACGACGTTGTTACCGCCATCACGGGCAAGGATGCCGAGGGCAGCCGTCAGGTCTCTAAGGTCATCGACCGCAAAAACAAGGTCACACGCGAAAGCTACGAAAAGGATCTCACCGCACTCGGTTTGACCGCAGAACAAATCGCAAAGATCGATGCGCTCTATACCATGACTGTGGAAGAAGCCACCGCGCTTTGCCCCGAGTCGCAGGGCTCGCAGGAGCTTCTCGACCTGTTTGGTGCACTGCGTAAGATGGGTTTGGACAAATACTGCTTGTTTGATTTCGGCATTATTCGCGGTCTTGATTACTATACGGGCACTGTTTTTGAGGTGTTTGACAATGCTCCCGAAAACAACCGCGCAATGTTCGGCGGTGGCAGATACGACAACCTCGTTGACCTGTTTGTCAAGAACGCACGCATCTCGGGCGTTGGCTACGGCATGGGCGACGTAACGCTGGAGAACTTCCTTACAACGCACAAGCTCATTCCCGAAACCTTCGGTTCGGCGGTCAAGGTGCTTGTTACTCGTTTTGATGACGTTCCCTACGAGGCGTACACCTCTTTGGTAGAGAATTTGCGCGATGCAGGCATCGTAGCTTCGATGTATCTCGGTCAAAAGAAGTTTGGCAAGCAGCTTGAATACGCCGTCAAGGGTGAATATACCCACGCCATCATTATGGGCGGTGACGAGTACGCACGTGGCGTGGTTCGTCTCAAGAATCTTAGCACACGCGAAGAAAAAGAAGTTGCAATTGCAGACCTGCAAGCAGAACTCAACGCATAAAACCACGGGGAAGAGGACACGCGCTTCTTCCCCTAATTTGTAAAAATATTTATAGGTAGCAAGCTACATTTTTTTGATATAGCCCATATCGCACCAAAAGGTTCCCTTGTGTAAAGGGAGCTGTCAGTCGACAGACTGACTGAGGGATTGTCTTTCGATAAGACTAATCTTTACAATCCCTCCGCCTCGCGTTCGCTCGGCACCTCCCTTTACACAAGGGAGGCGAAATTAGTAACCGGCAAAAAGGAGTTCACATGGAACGAAAAAAAGCGTTTATTTACACGGGCGGCACCGTGTTTGACGAATACGTAAGCGAAAAACCCGAGAAGGGCGACCTTGTCATCGCCGCCGATGCGGGGTATCTTACCGCCAAAAAGATGGGCATCACGCCCGCTATTCTTCTTGGGGATTTTGATACACTTGGTGTGGAGAATATTCCCGATGGCATTGAGTGCCTGCGCGTGCCTGCCGAGAAAAACGACACCGATACGCAGTTGGCGGTTCGGGTTGCCATTGAGCGCGGAGCGGGGGAGATCGTCATCGTTGGCGGTCTCGGCGGTCGCATCGACCATACGCTTTCCACGCTTGCTATTCTCGAGGATTTGTGGGAGCGCAAAAACGACCGCATCTATGCCATTCTCACCGATGGCAAGAACCGCGTGCGCTTCACGCGCAACAGCGGAGTTCTTCTGCCGCGCTCGCAGTACCGTTATTTCTCGCTCATCGCCGCCGATGAAATCGTAAAGGGCGTCACTCTCGAGGGTTGCAAATACCCTCTGAAGAACGGTCGCATCTCGCGCCGCAACCAATGGGCGGTCTCTAACGAAATTACGGGCAACTGCGCCCTCATCGAAATTGGCCGCGGCGGCGTTTGGGTCATTGAGAGTATGGATTGACTTTTTGGTGGCCCCCCCTCAAGACTCCCCGGCAAAAAAGAAAAGGAAATAATCCCAAACATATTTAGGAAAGGATGTGAGCTCGGTCGTGATTTTGCAAAAATACAAAAAAGAAAGCATACTGCTTTTGAAGATTCTGATTGCTCTCGTTGCATTCCTCTTTGGCTTTCACCTGTTGTTTTTGGCGTTTCAAGGCGGTATTCTTTTCACCGCGTTTCTGTTTTCCATTGAATATTTTGCGTTTCATGACGGCATGCTCTTTTGCCGCATATTGCAGGTCCTCTTGCTGATTTCTCTTATTAGAGAATACATTATAAGCAACAAAGTAAAGCAAGGACCTAAGGACCGCTTTACTTGGAAAAGGAAAAAACGCGGCACCCCCCTGCATTTTGCAACAAGATGCGTGCTTATGATTGCAATATATTGCTTGGGCGGCGTTGCCGCACCCGTTGCAATTGAATGTGTAGCTAACAGTTACCGCATTATTTTGGTCATTTTGAGTAAGCTGTGGAGCGTTGCAGTTGCTTTTCTGGCGCTCAAAATCATTTTTTATCTCGTCCGCTATGCAAGAGCGATTAAAAAGAGAAAAGCATTTTTCAAAAAGCTATCTGTTCTGTGCGATCAAAAGAGTGTGATATTTGAGCAAAACGGCGACGTATTTCCGCTCGAGAAAAAGCATAAAAACGATGCGGATTTTTCGGTCGTGCTTGGTGGCGTGCGATATGAGTGCAAATTTATCTACTCGCTCAAAAGAGGCGAAACAATGAGCTTGACCGATACGGGAGAGGGCTCGAATATTTGCGATTACCGTTTGGGGCATGTCCATCTGTTCAGGAGCGTTACAACATTTCGTTACAGCTTTGAGGGGAGAGACAAAAAGGTTCTTATCATTCTCCCAACTCCCCACAAGGTCATACACGCTGAGGGCGGACGCCATTTGGAGATTGGTGACAAGGTGGACGAATATACCGTTTATACGGCAACCGCCTTTTTGAATGCGCTTGAAAGAGATTGCTTGCATTATTTCTAAAACAGTAATTAACAAAGGGATAGCATACTTGCTATCCCTTTTATTGTATCTTGGTAGGGGACGGCGCCCTCGACGTCCCGAAAATAACCGGTTATCGTGAATAAAAGCGGGCGATTCGTGAATCGCCCCTACAAAAAATATTAAAATTCACCGTAGGGAC
Source organism: Eubacteriales bacterium (assembly GCA_045656885.1). Classification (GTDB taxonomy): domain Bacteria; phylum Bacillota; class Clostridia; order Oscillospirales; family CAG-272; genus UMGS1865. The sequence continues at coordinate 6,390 of JAZORZ010000037.1, read as the reverse complement.
GCGCTCACGATGTCCCAAAAACCAAGGGTGTTTGCATCTTACTGCTTCAAAAATGCAGGAGAGCAAAAAGGCCTTGATTTTTCTTTTGCCGACGTGTATAATAAAAACAACAAGAACGAAAGGGGAGAATGCATTGAAGTTCACAATTCGAGAGGACCCAAGCATCAGCGAAACAGAGGTTACTGTTGTGTGCCCTAAAATGACAGCCGAAGTAGAAGAAATTGTTGCAAACATTGGCTTGATAGGGCAAACCATTGCAGGGAAAAGAGACGGAGCAACCTTTTTTATACCTGCGGCGGATATTTTCTATTTTGAATCGGTTGACGGAAATACCTTTTTCTATACCGAGAGTGAGACCTACGAAGCAACTGCAAGATTATACAAAATAGAGGAAAGTTTGCAAAATTTGAAATTTGCGCGAGTATCCAAAACGGTCATTGCAAATTTGCGCAAAATGAGGTGCATTATGCCTGCTCAAAACAGCCGCCTTGTTGCAACACTTATCAACGATGAAAAAATCGTTGTTTCCAGACAGTACGTGTCCGAAATCAAGAAAAAACTGGGGGTGTAATTATGTTCAAAAAATGGTGGATTTCTTTTTGTTATACGTTTGGATTATCAACACTTCTTTCTTTACTGATGGCGTTGATCGCTTCCTACACCAACATAAAAATATTGTATGTATCGTTGTGTATTCTTCTGCCTTACCACCTGTTTGCTTTTTTTACGTTTGAGCTAAAGCTTTTTTCAAAGCATCTTTGGGTCAGACGTGCGATAACAATATGTTTTTCTGTTATCGATATCATAACAGTTCTGGTATTGTTTAACTATACGCATTTGAAAGAGAACCTCTGGATATATCTTGCCATCCTTTTGCCGATTTTAGTGCTTTTGATGGTATTTACCTATTATGTTTCTGATAAAATCGAAAAGCGCAATTTAGATGCCATCAATCAAAAACTCGCAAGCGGAAATATGGATGCCAACAAGCAATAAGATTTTCAAATAAACAACAAAGGGATAGCATACTCGCTATCCCTTTTATTGTATCTTGGTAGGGGAGGGGCTTGCTCCTCCCGAAAACAAAGGGATAGCACACTTGCTATCCCTTGCTTTTTATATTTTGATAATGACGCTGTTTTTGCCGCCTTCTGTTACTTCCACAAGATTCCAATCGCGGTGCGTTTTCTTATATCGTTTCAATTCTTTGATAAGCAAAGCGGTTTGCTTTCGCGTAAGAGTAATGCCTTCTTTTTTCAGCTCTTTGCGAACGATGCCTGCCGTGCATCGATTGAGAATAAGACCTGTGGGGAAGTGCAACGCCAATTTTGTGTTGTCCCAGTTGATCGATATTTTCATTTTATGTCACTCCACAAAAATCTGAACAGTGCTGCCGTCCTCAGTATCTATTTCCATCAAATTGCCGATAACACCTTGCTCTGCAAGCTCCAGTATTTTATCAAAGTCTAGGTTTTTGAGAACCTCATTACCGCCTGCTACTTGTTCCATATTCAAGCCGGCATCCAATCCTACTTTTACCAAAGGCAAGGGGATATTGATGCGAACGTTGTTCCCGTGAGCTTTTACAAGAATGCGGAGCATCATATCATTGATGTTTTTTCTTTCGCTTACGGGAATGATTTGAACGGCGGGTGCGCTTTCCTCTTTATCCGAGAGAAGCTCATCCACGCTCACGCCAAGCGTTTTTGCAAGCAAGGGGAGCAGGGAAATATCGGGGCAGGTCTGGTCGTTTTCCCACTTGCTGACCGCTTGCGCGCTTACGCCCAATTTTTCGGCAAGCTCGTCCTGTTTCAATCCTTTTTCGCGGCGCAGAGCCGCAATTCTTTTTCCAATCGTTGTATTCATAAGCACAACTCCTTTCCTGTGATGGCTCCATTATACCATCCCCAACTTGCAAAGTGAAGCGAACAACAGTTGAATAAATGCGATTTTGCTCAACCAAACGGAGATTTTTCACTCAACCGTTGGTTGTTTGAGACCATTATAGCAGAAAAACGGGGAATTTTCAAGTGGGATAAGACAAACCGCCAAACTTTTTCGTTTACGGTCCGCTAATAAACGATTATATGTGAATAAAAAACGGGCGACCACTGGTCGCCCCTACGGATATTATGAAATTCATTGTAGGGGCGACCATTGGTCGCCCGCCTTTATTTGCAGAGACTTTTTCGTTTTCTCGGGACGTCGAAGGCGCCGTCCCCTACAAGATTTGGTTTTCTTTGTAGGGACCGACGTCCCCGGCGGTCCACCTCTAACGGTAATAACCAAATAAAAAATCAACATGTCATCCTGAGCGAAGAAAAACGCTTGCGTTTTACGCAGTCGAAGTTTTACCGAGCGAAGAGCGAGGTAAAACCGAGGAGCGATAGCGACAACGGGATCTCTTTGCGAGTTTGGGTGGCTTTCTGTATCGATGAAACATCCCATTGGCAAGCCACCGAGATTTCAAACGAGATCCCACCGCGGCTATGCGGCGGGATCTAAAGGACAGTTTTATCTAATGAGATAACAACAGAATGGGCGACTGCTGACAGGGGCTCCCTTGTGTAAAGGGAGCTGTCAACGAAGTTGACTGAGGGATTGTTTTGGTGCAAATTTTAACTTTTACAATCCCTCCGTCACCCGTCGCATAGCGACGTTTGCCACCTCCCTTTACACAAGGGAGGCTTTTTGTTTGCCCGCAAATGCGCACTTACTCACCACTAATGTGGTGCTGCTATTATTCAACTATCAGTAGAAAATGAATACTCTATTCAAGGATTAGGTTATTGAACATTCCTACTTGATGTAGTATAATATAATTGTTTCCAAAAGGAGGATGTGCTTATGAATATCGGTAAAATTATAACAGATAGGCGAAAGTCGCTTGGATTAACTCAACAGGCGTTGGCAGAAAAGCTCAACATTTCTTTTCAAGCCGTATCAAAATGGGAAAATGGTACTTCTTGTCCAGATGTCACCCTTCTTCCTAAACTCGCGTCAGCTTTGAACGTATCTATTGATTCCTTGCTTGGCTATCCGTCGCAATCGTTAACAGAATATGACAAAAAATACAATGCAGAGGGATATTATTGGGGAATAAAACCCAATAATCTTTGTTATGAGATTATGCGCATTAAGCCTCCAATCAAACCGTATAAGGTGCTTGATATCGGGTGTGGCGAGGGCAAGGATGCTGTGTTCCTCGCACGAAACGGATATAAGGTAACAGCTTTCGATGTTTCGGAGCAGGGACTATCTAAAGCGCGTGAGCTTGCTGATAACTGTAGCGTGAAAATAGATTTTTTCAAAGCAGATGTGCGCGATTTTAGGTTTGAAAAGGATTTTGATATAATTTTTTCAAGCGGTGTATTCCAATATATTCATCAAGAACAGCGCAGAAATTTCATTGATAGCCTTAAGGCGCATACCACAGCAAACGGTATAAACGTTATAAATGTTTTTGTAAGAAAGCCCTTTATTCCATTGCCGCCCGATATTGAAGAAAGCGAACTTGCGGCAGGCGATTGGAATTCAGGAGAGCTATTTATGTATTATCACGATTGGCTATTTCGAAAAAATGAAGAAAAGATTTTTGATTGTAACAGTAGCGGTATCCCACATAAGCATTGTATGGATGTGCTGATTGCGGAGAAAATTTAATACAACGAGCATCGGCAAGGACCCCCCCTGCCGATGCTTGCTTTTTGATTTCGTTAACTGTCCTTTAGCATCCGAGGCTTACGCCTTGCGGTTTTTCCTCGCTACTCGCTCGAAAAAACTTCGACTTCGCTCAGGATGACGTATAGCGGGGGCATTTGTCGATAATCTCTAAAAAGAGGGCTCCATATGCCAAAACTTTTCCCACAAAGTAAGTCAAAAATTTCACAAAACCTATTGATAATTTTTCCACTTTGTGGTATGATATATGTGTATGTGAAAAATTCTATTTTTTGAAAGGAATGAAAACCATGACCTACAACAAAAAGTCGATTGAAGATATCGAAATTAAAGCCGGCCAAAAAGTATTTGTTCGTTGCGATTTCAACGTTCCTATGAAGCACGGCGTTATTACCTCTGATAAGAGAATCATCGGTGCTCTCCCCACCATCAAGTATCTGATGGAAAAGGGCGCAAAGGTTATCCTTTCCTCCCACATGGGCAAGCCCCACGCAATCTTCACCCCTAACTTTAAGTTGGACAAGAAGGAGCAAAAGAAGGTTGACGCTCTCCCCGAGAACGAGAGAGAAGCTGCAACCGCAGAGCTCAAGGCAAAGGCACTGAAGAACGACCCCGTTAAATTCACCCTTGCTCCCGTTGCTGCTCGTCTGAATGAGGAGCTCGACGGCAAGGTTGCATTTGCAACCGACATCATCGGCGACGATGCAAAGGCAAAGATCGCTGCTATGGAAAACGGCACTTGCGTACTCATTGAGAACGTTCGTTTTGACGCTCGCGAGACCAAGAACAACCCCGAGTTTGCAAAAGCTCTGGCTGACCTTGCAGGTGAGGGCGGTCTGTTTGTAAACGACGCTTTCGGTACTGCTCACCGTGCACACGCTTCCACCGCAGGCGTTGCCGATTACCTCCCCGCAGTTTGCGGCTACCTGATTCAAAAAGAGATCGGCGTTATGGGCAAGGCCCTCGCTGATCCCGCACGTCCCTTTGTTGCAATCCTTGGCGGTGCTAAGGTTTCCGACAAGATCGGCGTTATCAACAATCTGCTTGAAAAGTGCGATACCCTCATTGTTGGTGGCGGTATGGCTTACACCTTCTTTGCAGCTAAGGGCTATGGCGTTGGCACTTCCCTTTGCGAGACCGACAAGATCGACCTTGCAAAAGAGATGATGGCTAAGGCAGAAGCCAAGGGCGTTAACTTCCTGCTCCCCATCGACAACAAGCTGGGTAAGGAATACGACGAAAACACCGAGTCTATGTTTGTTGACTCCAACAAGATCCCCGCAGACTGGATGGGTCTTGACATCGGTCCTAAGACCTGCGAGCTCTTCTCCGCTGCTATCAAGGGCGCGGGCACCGTTGTTTGGAACGGTCCTATGGGCGTTTCCGAATGGAAGAACTTTGCAACCGGTACCGAAACCGTTGCAGCAGCAGTTGCTGAGTCCGGCGCAGTTTCCATCATCGGTGGTGGCGACTCCGCAGAGGCAGTTGAGCGTCTCGGCTTTGGCCCCAAGATGACTCACATCTCCACCGGTGGCGGCGCATCTCTCGAATTCCTCGAGGGTCTCGAGCTCCCCGGCATCGCTTGCCTGCTTGACAAGTAATTTATCCTAAAATTCAACGGGGAACGGCGAGCCGCCGTTCCCCATCATTTTGCAAAAAGGAAGGTAAACATAAATGAATCCTTTGAAGAGAAGAACCGTGATTGCCGGCAACTGGAAGATGAACTTCACTCCTGCCGAGGCAACCGCATTCATCAATGAAATCAAGCCCATGGTTGCAGGCAAAGATAACTGCGACATCATCTTCTGCGCACCTTACGTAACCATCGCTGCAGCGCAAGAAGCTGCAAAGGGCTCTAACATCAAGATTGGTGCCGAGAACGTTCACTTTGCTGAAAAAGGCGCCTACACCGGCGAAGTATCTGCAAAGATGCTGACCGCTTGCGGCGTTGAGTACGTTATCATCGGTCACTCCGAGCGCCGTCAATACTTTGGCGAGACCGACGAGACCGTTAACCTGCGCACCAAGGCAGCTCTCGCTGCAGGCATGAAGGTTATCCTTTGCCTTGGCGAAGTAAAAGAACAACGCCTCTCCGGCATTACCGACGAAGTAGTAGCTATGCAGACCAAGCTCGACCTGCAAGGCGTAACCGCTGAGGAAATGAAGAACGTTATCATCGCTTACGAGCCCGTTTGGGCAATCGGCACGGGTCTGACGGCTACTCCCGAGCAGGCAGAAGAAACCTGCGGTGTTATCCGCAAGGTTCTCGCTTCTATGTACGGCGAAGACGTTGCCGAGTCCGTTACCGTTCAATACGGCGGCTCGATGAACGAAAAGAACGCAGCTGAACTGCTCGCCAAACCCAACGTTGACGGCGGCCTCATCGGCGGCGCTTCCCTCGTTGCAGAAAAGTTCACCGCGATTGTTGATGCAGCACAGTAAGTTAGAACAAAAAAGATTGTGGGGGAAACTTCTTGCAAGAAGTTTCCCCCACACCCCTTTCAAGAACTCTCGCACAAAAAATCTATAAAAATAAGTCGTTAGTGTACTGACGGACGGGCGACGCGAGGATAAACCTCGCTTTGGCTCTCGCAAACGGTCAGGCACCTCCAAGACCCTGCCCGTTAAGAGAGTTGTTTAGATGCAAAACGGACCGCCGGGGACGGCGGACCCTACAAAGAAAACCAAATCTTGTAGGGGACGGCGCCT
>JAZORZ010000036.1:0-36494 GCA_045656885.1 Eubacteriales bacterium | reverse complement strand
GCATCTGATGAAAGAGCTACCATCGTTTGGCTTCTCGTTCCTTGGGTTCAGGATATCCTTGACAGTATCGACAGAGGCGATGTTAAACTTGAAGACTACGAACTTGACCAATGGAGACTTATGCACGTAGGCGCGCAGCCTGTTCCACCAAGTCTTATCAAACGTTGGAAATCAGTATTCCCCAAACATGAATATGATACAAACTACGGTCTTTCAGAATCCATCGGTCCCGGTTGCGTACACCTCGGCGTGGAAAACATTCACAAAGTGGGAGCCATCGGAAAAGCCGGATATCTTTGGGAAACAAAAGTTGTTGACGAAAAGGGCAATGAAGTTCCCAACGGTGAAGTTGGAGAACTCGCTGTCAAAGGTCCCGGTGTTATGAAGTGCTACTACAAAGATCAAGAAGCCACCAATGAGATTTTGCACGGCGATTGGCTCCTGACCGGAGATATGGCAATGGAAGACGCAGACGGATTTATCTTCCTCGTCGACCGTAAAAAGGACGTTATCATCACGGGTGGCGAGAATATCTACCCCGTACAAATAGAAGATTTTATCCGCAAGCACGATGCCGTTAAGGACGTAGCCGTCATCGGCTTGCCCGAGCCCCGTCTTGGCGAAATTGCCGCCGCGATCGTGGAGCTCAAGGAAGGATACACCCTGACAGAGGAAGAATTAAATCGCTTCTGCGCACCGCTTCCTCGTTACAAACGTCCCCGTCGCATCATTTTTGCCGAGGTTCCTCGCAACCCCACAGGCAAAATCGAAAAGCCGAAGCTTCGCAGCATCTATTGCGGCGAAAGTCTTGTAGCACAGCAGATCGAGGGCTAAAAAGGAGAACCGCTATGAAAAAGTTAATGCTTGGCAACGCCGCCGTAGCGCAAGGCGCATACGAGGCAGGCGTGCATCTTGTTTCCTCTTACCCGGGCACACCCAGCACCGAGATCACCGAGTGCATGGCGACCTACCCCGCAGAAGAGGTATTTGTAGAGTGGGCACCCAACGAAAAGGTGGCAGCAGAGGTTGCTATCGGTGCATCGATTGCAGGCGGCAGAGCTATGACCTGCTGCAAGCACGTAGGTCTTAACGTGATGGCAGACCCCCTCTTTACCAACAGCTACACCGGTGTGCACGGTGGTATGGTCTACTGCGTAGCAGACGACCCCGGCATGCACTCCTCGCAAAACGAGCAGGATTCCCGTCACTATGCAAGGGCGGCGAAGATCCCGATGCTCGAGCCCTCCGACTCTTTGGAGTGCCGCGACTTTACCAAAGTCGCGTTTGATCTCAGCGAGCAGTTCGATACCCCCATTCTCGTTCGCCTCTCTACGCGCGTGTCTCACTCCCAAAGCTTGGTAGAGCTTGGCGAAAGAGAAGTACATCCTGTTAAGGAATACCAAAAGAACATCGCAAAGAACGTTATGATGCCCGCAAACGCGATCAAGCGTCACGTTGTTGTTGAGGAGAGAACCGCAAAAGTACAGACTTTTGCCGCAGATTGCTCCTTTAATACCGTTGAGGATAACGGTAGTGACATCGGCGTTATCACCGCAGGCATCGCTTATCAGTATGCAAAAGAAGCACTTGGTGATAAGGTAAATTATTGCAAGCTCGGCATCGTTTGGCCGCTTTCGGAAAAGTTTTTGAAGGACTTTGCCGCAAAGTGCAAGACCGTTTACGTTATCGAAGAGCTCGATCCCTTCATTGAGGATGCTTGCCGCGCAATGGGGATTGAAGTCAAGGGCAAAGAGCTCTTTACCATGCTTGGCGAATACACCCCTGCAATGATCCGCAAGGCAGTACTTGGCGAGGATGCCGCAGAGTTTATCGCACTCGAAGAAGCCATCCCCGGCCGTCCCCCCGTTATGTGCGCGGGTTGTCCGCATCGTGGCACGTTCTATGTTTTAAACAAGTTGGGCGTTACTGTGTCCGGTGACATCGGCTGCTACACCCTCGGTGCAGTTGCACCTTTGGCGGCAGTTGACTCCACCATTTGCATGGGCGCATCTGTCAGCGCGGCACACGGTATGGCAAAGGTACAGGGCAAAGAATTCGCAGGCAAGCTCGTCTCTGTTATCGGTGACTCCACCTTTATGCACTCCGGCATTACCGGACTTATTGACATCGTCTACAATAAGGGCATCAATACCGTTCTCATTCTCGATAACTCCATCACGGGTATGACGGGACATCAGGATAATCCCACCACCGGCAAGACCATTCGCGGAGAGGCCACCCGTCAGGTTGACCTGATCAAGCTCTGCCAAGGTATTGGCATTGACCGTATCACGGTTGCCGATCCCTTTGACGTAAAGAATTTTGAAAAGGTTGTTAAGACCGAGCTCGCAACCGACGAGCCCTCGGTCATCATCGCACAACGCCCCTGTGCGCTCCTCAAGAGTGTTAAGTATACGGGCAACTGCACCATTACCGAAAAGTGCCGCAAGTGCAAGATCTGCATGAAGCTCGGTTGCCCCGCTATCAGCGTGGACAAAGAGAGCGGTGCGGTTCGCATCGACGTAACACAGTGCAACGGCTGCGGTCTTTGCGTAGGCGTTTGCCCCTTTGGAGCAATTGAAAAGGAGGAGGCATAAGATGAGCACGAAGAATATTATGATCGTTGGTGTTGGCGGTCAGGGAACTCTGCTTGCCAGCCGCATTCTCGGCAATGCCGTTATCCGCAAGGGTTATGACGTTAAGGTCTCCGAGGTTCACGGAATGAGCCAACGCGGCGGTAGCGTTGTTACCTACGTTAAATTCGGCGATGCCGTACACTCTCCCATCATCGACAAGGGAGAGGCAGATATCATTCTCGCATTTGAGTGTCTCGAAGCTTACCGCGCACTGCCTTGGCTCAAAAAGGGCGGCAAAATGATCGTCAACGATCAAATGATCAACCCCATGCCCGTTATCACGGGTGCGGCAGATTATCCTGCCGACATTCTCGCAAAGCTTGGTGTGGCAGTTGACCTGACCGCTGTAGACGCGCTTTCCTTAGCGCAAAAGGCAGGTAATGCAAAGGCCGTTAACGTCGTTCTCATCGGCGTGATGGCAAAGAATACCGAAATCCCCTATGAAGAATGGGTCGAGACCATTAAGGCAACCGTGCCTCCCAAATTCTTGGAGGCAAATCTCAAGGCATTTGACCTTGGTTACAATCTCTAAAAATCACATAAGCAAAAAAACAAATTGATTCCCTAAAACGAAAGAAGGTATGACAAATGAGCTTCTATAATCGCGAAATTGAATGTATGCCTCGCGAGGAGCTGAAAAAACTGCAAAGTGAGCGACTTTGCGCACAAATTAAGCGTTGCTACGAGAACGTAGAATGCTTCCGCAACCGCATGGACGAAGCAGGGCTTACCCCTGATGATATCAAGGGTATTGAGGATCTGCACCGTGTTCCTTTTTCCTACAAAAAGGATCTGCGTGATTATTACCCCTACGGACTTTTTGCGGTTCCCATGAAGGACGTTGTGCGCGTGCACGCATCCTCGGGTACTACCGGCAAGAGAATCGTCGTCGGCTATACCCGCGATGACTTGGCTCTTTGGGACGAATGCGTTGCCCGCGTATTCAGTGCGGCAGGCGTTACCGACGAGGATTTTGTGCAGGTCTCCTTTGGCTACGGATTTTTCACGGGCGGCCTTGGTGCACACGGCGGTGCTCAGCTCATTGGTTCTACCGTTATCCCGATCTCTGCGGGCAACACGGCAAATCAAATTCAAACTATGATTGACTTTGGTTCTACCGTTCTTTGCTGTACCCCCTCGTATGCAATGTATCTTGCAGAGGAAATTGAAAAAATGGGTGTGCGCGATCAGCTCAAGCTTCGCATCGGTATTTTCGGTGCAGAGCCCTGGAGCGAGGATATGCGTCTCAAAATTGAAGAAAAGCTTGGGCTCAAGGCATACGATATTTACGGACTCTCCGAGGTTCTCGGTCCCGGTGTTTCGGGCGAATGTCCCGAGCAGGCAGGCATGCACGTTTGGGAGGACCACTTTATCGTAGAGATCATCGACCCCGAAACGGGCGAGGTGCTCCCCGAGGGAGAAACGGGTGAATTGGTATTCACCTCTATTACCAAACAGGCGTTTCCCGTTATCCGTTACCGCACGCGCGACATCTGCTCGCTCAATCCCGAGCCCTGCAAGTGCGGCAGAACCCACATTCGTATGCGCAAGCCCAACGGCCGCACCGACGATATGCTTATCATTCGCGGCGTCAACGTATTCCCGTCGCAAATTGAGGAGGTACTCCTCAAGGTCAGCGGCGACCAAATCACCCCCAACTATCAAATCATTGTTGACCGCGTCAACAATACCGATACCTTTGATATCAACGTAGAAATGAGCGAAAGCTTTTTCTCCGACAACATCAAGGCAATCGAAAAGCTTGAAAAACGCATTACCGAGGATCTGCGCTCCATGCTTGGCATCAGTGCCAAGGTACATTTGGTTAACCCCAAGTCTATTGTGCGCAGTGAGGGCAAGGCAAAGCGCGTAATTGACAATCGCGCAGGCAAAATTTAAGAGGGGAGACAGGGCTATGATTATTAAGCAATTATCCGTATTTTTGGAAAATAAGCAAGGACGTATGTGTGCCGTAGCAGATCTTTTGGCGCAAAACAACATCAACATTCGCGCGCTTTCCCTGGCAGATACGTCGGAGTTTGGCATTCTGCGCCTCATCGTTGATAAGCCCGAGGAGGGTAAAAAGATCCTCTCCGAGGCAGGTATTGTGGTTCGCGTAACCAACGTGCTCTCCTTGACGATGGAAGATACCCCCGGCGGTATGCTCGGCGTTTTGCGTTTGCTTGCCGAGAGCGGCATCGGCGTGGAATATATGTACGCCTTTGCAGGCAAGACCGAGGGCGAGGCATTTATGATTATTCAAACCGAGGAGCCCGAGGCGGCAGAGGGTATATTGCTGCGCGGTGGCTTCCGTCAGGCAGATATCCACGGTATTTGATCATCAAATAACAAAAAATGGAGAAAGACTATGTTGAAAATTTTAGGATTGGGAAATAGCTTTTCTTGGGATGCTACCACGTATCTCGACCGCGTTGCCGGTGATCTTTATGTTCGCAACCTGCACATTGGCGGTTGCAGCTTGGAAATGCACGTAGACAAGATCAAAAACAAAAAAGCGTGGTATGAATATCAGGCACAGGGTGTTAAAATAGGAGAGGCAACCGTAAGTGCTAACGACATTATTGCCTCCGAGGATTGGGACTATATCACCGTTCAGCAGGTGAGCCATTATTCCGGTATGTATGAGACCTATGAGCCATATCTGACCGAGGTTTTGGAGTTCATCCGCAAGACCTGTCCCAAAGCCAAAATCATCTGGCATCAAACCTGGTCTTATGCCAAGGATAGCACGCACCCCGGCTTTGCAAACTACAATCACGATCAGGAACTGATGTTTTCAAAGATCGAGGAGTGTTCACACCGTGCTGTTAAGGAACACAATCTCGACGGTATTCTTGAGGTTGGTAAGGCAATTCAAACGCTGCGCCGCACCCTTGAACCCGACGGCACCGATTTCTGTCGCGACGGCTTTCACCTTTCTTACGATTATGGCAGATATGCTGCTGCATACGTTTGGGCAAAGTTCTTTAGCAATGAGCTTACCGACTTTGTTCCCGGGGGTGCAGATCCTGCACGCATTGCCGAAATTCGTCGCGTGATCGATGAAATGCAATAATAGGAGAAGCGAAAATGCTTTACACATTACAAAATGACATTCTAACCGTCAAGGTCAGCGATATTGGTGCCGAGATTCATTCGGTTTGCCGCGATGGCTGTGAATACATTTGGGTAGGAGATGCCGCTTTTTGGTCGTCACACGCGCCCTTGTTATTCCCCGTATGCGGTCGCTTCTTTGAGGGCAAATATACCTCTGAGGGCAAGACCTACGAGATTCCTTGCCACGGCTTTATCCGTAGAGCACCCCTGACTTTGGAGTGCATCAACAACACCTCTGTCTGCTTCTGTGTGGAGTCGACCGAGGAGACCAAACAGATGTATCCCTTTGATTTTGTGCTTAAAATTTGGCATATTCTTGAGGGCGAGAGCATCGTTACACGCTTTGAAATTGAAAACACGGGCGATGTTATTCTGCCTGCAACCGTAGGCGGTCACCCCGGTTTTAACGTACCTCTTGACGGGGAAGGGGAATTCGATGACTACTATCTCGAATTTGGCAAGACCTGTTCCCCCGACCAAATTGAAATTTCCCCCCGTGGACTGTTCACAGGCAAAAAAACGGCGTATCCACTCCTTGACGGCAACAAGCTGCCCCTCTCTCACAAACTCTTTGAGATCGATGGCATTTTTCTCTCGCGTATGGATAGCACCGTTACACTCAAATCGAATAAGAGCACGCGCTCTGTAACTTTGCAGTATCCCGATATGCCGTATCTCGGTGTTTGGCACTCCGCCAAGAGCGAGGCACCCTTTGTGTGCATCGAGCCCTGGTGCGGTCTGCCCGGCTATGACGGCGAGATGCATGACATCAATACCCGACACGATATGTTCCACATTCTGCCCCAAAAGACACAAACGGCAGAGTTCAAGGTGACCTTTGGCGCATAAATCCAAAGCTTGACAGAAAGGGGAAACGGAATGAAAAAGATTTCTATTCTACTCGCAATGGGGCTTTTGCTCGGCCTTTTGCCCGGGTGCAATACTGGCAATGAAACACCTGCTATCACCACCCCCAATGCAACTCCCACCGATGCGACCACACCCGAACAAACAACTCCCGATGCAACCACGCCCGAGGCGACCACACCTGCTCCCATCACTCCCACCGAGCCCAAGAGCTTTCATTTGGAGATCGGTGAGCCCGTCGTCTTGACACAAGGTGCGGTAGGGGATAACGCATGGGGACATTATCAGTTTCCGGGACTATCCTACACGCTTGACGGCAACATCGTTGCAAATTGGAGTTACAGCAGCGACACCATTGATGACTACGTCAACACCGTCAGAAAAAAAGTTTCTACCGATGGCGGCTTGACTTGGAGCGACGATCCTTCTCTATGCTACACGTCCAACAAGTTCCAAATGTCAAACGGCAAGTATTTTGCCGGCTTCAAATCTGCAAATGCGCACCCTGCTACTTGGCAGAATGCCTACGAGCCCGCATTTACTTGGGACAACGATAACTACAAGTTGTTCTTTGCCGAGGATATGCCCAAAAATGATGATACCACCATTTGGGGCTATGAGTACGATCCTGCAACCGATAGCAAAAACAAGTTTGAATGCACCGTCAACTGGCCGTATGCACCGCTTGTTGAGTTCCCGGGCGGCAAGCTTTACCCCATGACACAAATGTTCTCCTTGAGCCAAGATAGCATCGTTATTATCGACGGCGTGATGTATTTGGCAATGTATTTTTACGGCTTTAACTCCTATTCGCCCACGCGCGAATTTGCAGTTGCCGACTATTGCAAATATTATTCCACCTATCTGTTCTCTTCCGAGGATAACGGACGTACTTGGAATTTTCTTTCACAGCTCGTTCCCACCGCCGATCTTAAATTCTCCGAGGGACTTTGTGAGCCCTGCCTCAACGTTATGCCCGACGGTTCTATCATGATCCTGATGCGTAGCGGTGGCGATGCCAAGCCCTGTTATTGGGCACGCTCCACCAACAAGTGCAAGTCTTGGAGCGTTGTCAAAAAGTTTGACGACATCGGCGTGCTGCCGCAAATGGTAACGCTCGGTTGCGGTGTTAGTATTGCAACCTACGGCCGCCCTTATATGCGCATTCGCGCCACGTCCGACCCCACGGGCAAGACATGGCAGCCCGCGCAAACCTTTGATACCTATTCGGGCAAGAACAACACCTCTTGCTACTACACCGACCTCTTGCCTCTTGACGATACCCACGCTCTGTGGATCTATTCCGATTTTGAATATCCCAACGCCGACGGCGTTCCCGTGAAGTCAATCATTACCCGTGTCATTACGGTAGTGTTTGATGAGGAGTAGGGGAGTTTTTTTTGGGAGACCTTTTTGCGTAAAAACATCGCAACGTATCGTTGCTACGCAAATATTTCGCGTGCGAAATATTAGGGTCTCCCCCGAAACCCTTCCCAAAAACTCTCTAACAAAGGGTCAAAAGGGGAAGCCGTTAGTTCACGAATGGACGGTCGACGCAAGTCATAAAGACTTGCTTTTGCTGTCGCGAGCGCGTGAGCACCACCAAGACCCCACGCGCTAAGAGAGTAGTTTACCCAAATAATAAAGGGATAGCGAATTTTCGCTATCCCTTTTGTTGTTCTTTTTGTGAGTGCTTTTTTGAAGGGGTGCGGGGGAACTTTTTTCGCTGAAAAAAGTTCCCCCGCATTTATTCCATAAACTTACGCCCAAGCCATGGTGGTGGGCTTTTCTTCTTCGATGATGATGCCCTTGATAAAGGAAACTGCCTTGCGGAGTCCTTCGTCAATGCTCATTACGCTATCCTCGTGCTCGATGGAGAGAACGCGGTCGTAGCCGCAGAGGCGGAGATTGGAAACGAGATCACGCCAGTAGATCTCGTCGTTGCCATAGCCAACAGTGCGGAATACCCACGCACGGTGGAGCTCGTCGCTGTAATGCTTGGTGTCAAGCACGCCGTTCTTTGCAACGTTGTATTTGTCAATCTTGGTGTCCTTTGCGTGAACGTGATAGATTGCTCCTGCAAGCTCGCGAACAGCGGCAACGGGGTCGATGCCTTGCCAAATGAGGTGAGAGGGGTCGAAGTTTGCGCCAAGAACAGGGCCTACTGCCTCGCGCAGAGCGAGCAGCGTTTGGGGGTTGTAAACACAGAAGCCGGGGTGCATTTCAAATGCGATGTGGGGAACATTGTGTGCGAGTGCAAACGCGCCTGCTTCCTTCCAGTAGGGAATGAGCTTTTCATTCCATTGCCATTCCTTAATAGCAAGATAGTCATCGGGCCAAGCGCAGGTTACCCAGTTGGGGTACTTTGCGGTTTCGCAGTCGCCGGGGCAACCGGAGAAGGTGATGATGGTGTCAACGCCCATCTTTTCAGCGAGCAGGACAGCATTGCGGAAGTCCTTGTCGTACTGCGCGGCAATCTCCTTGTTGGGGTGCAGAGCATTGCCGTGAGCGGCAAGAGCGCAAACCTCAACGTCATACTTCTTCAAAAGGGCGATGAATTCGTTGTACTTTGCCTCGTCAGCAAGAAGCTCCTCGGGGTTGCAGTGTGCCTTGCCGGGGTAGCCGCCGGCACCAAGCTCAACGGTGTGAACGCCAAGACCGGTCAAAATTTGCAGGGTCTCTTCCAAGCTCTTTTGACCGTAAAGATTTGCTAAAACACTTAATTTCATGGTTGTTTCCTCTTTTCTTTTATGTAAGTATTTATATAGTTTTTTTCGTGTGGAGCGGGCGAAGAGTGAATCGCCCCCTACGAGTGAGATGAAGTTTTAATGTGCATCGAAAGATAAATTGCAATTTTCGCAAATATCTATTTCGTAATCCTCTGGGAATTTTATGCGTTTCATTGTTTTTTCGCATTTAGGACAAACGTGCGTTATTTTATCATTTACCTTTTCGGTTTTTATGCTCTTGCCATAGTCGCAGGCAAGATGATAATATACGGGATAGTTGAGTTGCTTGCTCATATATTCGGCAAGTGCAATTCCTTGTTTGTTTAGCGCAGAGTCAATTTTTACGCGTTGATTTCCTGTGTAACGGTCGCAAAGGCAGTTTATCCAAAGCATATCCGTAGCAGCATAATTATCTTGCCACAATTGTATGTCGCAATAATCCTCGCTATCTTCAGGATAGGGTAACTCATAGAGTGCAATCGGTTTTCCGCAATCGCAACAGGTAAATACACTATCAATATCAAATCTGTATGTCTGCATTTCTATAGCGGTTCTTTTTTTACAATTGCAGTAGCTTTGACTTTCTAAATCAATACCGCAGTCTGTAATTTGCAAATCAAAGTATTTCGATAATTCCTCTTTGTCTTTTTTTACATAGCAGCCGTCGTATTTTTCGTCCAATGAGTTTTGTTTGGGTGTTGTAACGTATAACAGGAAATTTTCTTTTTCGATAACTTTATAGTTTTTCAAAATTTGCCCATTGCATTCGAGTGTAAATAAGAAATGCCATAGTAAATCTTTTATTTCATCGTATGCAATTTTTTCTTCTTTGGGATATAGCTCAATGATTTTGTAATACATAGCCTACCTCCTGTATAAGAAAATCAACTTTCTTAACGGGCAGGGTCTCGGTGGTGCCTGACCGTTCGCGGCAGCAAGGCGCGATGCTTGCGAGTGCCTCTACTGTCTGTTAGTGAAGCAAAAAAGTCTTTTTTAGACCTTTGTTAGGGAAGTTTTGAGGGGGTGTGGGGGAACTTTTCCAAAAGTTCCCCCACAAAACCGCCTCCTCATTCTACTTTTATCGGTCTCGAAACCAGCGTGCGATCCATAACAGCGCGCATGCGGTCGAAAGCGAAGGCGTAGTAGTCTTCGAGGGGCATAGCGGCGTAACGGTCGTGGGTGTGCCATTGGGGAGGATTGCCACGGGTGAGCTCGCACATAAGTACTCCTTCGTAGGGGGTAGCATCGATGCGATCCATCACGTTTTTCCAATCCACAAGACCGTCACCCATGGTCAAGTGGAAATCGTTTTCCCACGTTTTGGTGGGATCGTAAACGCCAAAATTATCATTGAAATGGGTGTGGCAAAGCTTTTGACCATAGAGTGCGAGCATATCCTTGCCACCGTTGTAGCATTGCTCGTGGCCGGTGTCAAGGCAGAAGCCGCAGGCAGGGGAGTCCCAAAAACGCTCCATCAAGGCGGCGAGGTATTCTTCGCCTTCCACGTTCTCAAAACCGAGGCGCACACCAAGACGGTCGGCAATATCAACCACGCGGGCGTAGTTTTCAAGACCGATTTCGGTGGGATCGTGATCCTCAAACCCGATAAAGGGGTGAATGACCATTACAGGAATGTGATTGGCGTGGCAGTCTTTGACACATTCAATCAGCCCGTTGGCAACCTCTTTGCCCTTGTCGCCTGCAAACCACATGTGTCTGACCTCGTAGAAAGGGGAGTGGATAGATTGATAAATGAGTCCGAGACGGTCGGCCGCGAGCGCCCATTCGGTGGTTTTGGACTTGTCCCAACCGGTGAACACGCCGCCCCAACCAACGCGACGGAGCATCTCCATCTGTTCGGGAACGGTATAGGGGGCACCGCCAAGAATGTTGATGCCGGGAATGTATTTCTTTTGCATATCAATTCCTCCTGTCGTTTGCAGGGATGTATCTATATCATATCATTTTTGTGGGGGAATTGCAAGAGTTTTTGGCGTTTTCTTTGCCAATGGACGGAAATTTTTGCAAAGGTCTTGTAAAAATTCTTCTCTTGTGATAAAATAATAGGGAACGAAAAGAACAAACAAAGGAATGAAAACTATGAAAATTGGATTTGTATCGCTCGGTTGCCCCAAAAATCAGCTTGACACCGAGGTGATGCTTTACGAAATATTGCAAGCCGGCTATGAGATCACGCCCGAGGATATCGAGGCAGACGTTATCATCGTCAATACCTGCGCGTTTATCGAGAGCGCAAAGCAAGAGGCCATTGATAATATTCTTGACGTCGCGTGGCTCAAAAAGCACCGCAAACTCAAAGCCATTATTGTAACGGGCTGCCTTGCAGAACGTTACGGCGAGGAGATCTTCAAAGAGCTCCCCGAGGTGGATGCGGTTCTTGGCGTTGGTAGTATTCATAACATTGTCGAAGCCATCGAAGCCGTTACCACCAAAAAGAAGAAGGGCTCCAAACAAAAATATTTCTCGCACGAGGATAAGGACACCGTTCGTCTTGGCGGCGAGCGCGTGCTCACCACGCCCGAATATGCCGCATACCTCAAAATTGCCGAGGGCTGCGACAACCGTTGCAACTATTGTGCAATTCCTTCCATTCGCGGCAGATTCCGTTCTCGCCCGATGGAAGATATCATCGAAGAGGCAAAGCAGCTTGAATCCCTTGGTGTGCGCGAGTTGACTATCGTTGCCCAAGATACCACGCGCTACGGCCTTGACCTCTACGGCAAATACGCGCTTGCGGAGCTCTTGCACAAAATCACCGACGCCACTACCATTCCGTGGATCCGCATTCTGTATTGCTACCCCGATAAGATTACCGACGAATTGGTAGCGGAAATGCGCGACAACCCGCGTATTCTCAAGTACATCGACTTGCCCCTGCAGCACATCAGCGACCATATGCTCTCGGCTATGAATCGCCATGGCGACGGTAAAACCGTTCGTGGGGTAGTGGAAAAGCTCCGCCGTGAGATCCCCGAAATCGTCATTCGCACCACCTTTATCGTGGGCTTCCCGGGTGAGACCGAGGAAGATTTTGAGGAACTCTGCGAATTCGTCAAAGAGGCGAAATTCGACCACGCAGGCGTGTTTACCTACTCCCGTGAGGAAGATACCCCCGCGTATGATTTCCCCGACCAGATCGACGAGCAGGTAAAGCAGGACCGCATGGATATCCTCATGCGTATGCAAATGGATATCAACGAGGAGCTCAATAAAGAAAAAATTGGCAAGATCGTTGACGTTCTTTGTGAGGACTTCGATCCCGTTGCCGAGGTACACTTTGGACGTAGCTCTGCCGATGCTCCCGAAATTGACGGCAAGGTTTACTTCCGCAGTGAGGAAAGAATCGCTCCCGGCTCGTTTGTGCGTGTTAAGGTGCGCGACGTGGTAGAGTATGACCTCTATGGCAACATTGTTACAAGAAAGTGAGGCAATGCCAATGAAGATGAATTTACCCAATAAGCTCAGCGTTTTGCGCCTTTGCATGGTTCCTGTGTTCGTTGTCATTATGATGGCAAGCGATGCGCTGTGGGCAAACCTTGTGGGCTGTGCGCTTTTCGGCTTGGCAGCATTTACCGATATGCTCGACGGCAAGATCGCGCGCAAATACAATCTCGTCACCGATTTTGGCAAGTTTCTTGACCCCTTGGCAGATAAGTTCATGGTCATCGGTGCGCTCCTCGTTATTCTTTACAAGGTGATGGGCGACAGTTCCGTAAACGGCATTTTCACCACCGTTTTCTTCTGGACGGTCATGATCGTTATCTTCCGCGAGCTCGCAGTCACCTCCATTCGTTTGGTGGTTTCGGGTTCTTCGGGCATTGTGGTTGCCGCCAATATGCTCGGCAAAATCAAGACCTGCGTGCAAATTGCTTGCGTAGTCATCTGCATTCTCGAGCGCGCCATCTACGCCGCTCTCTCCAATCCCCCCGCATTTGCAGAGTATCTGCCTGCATCCCTCGTTCTTTCCGTCCTGATGCTTGTTTTCACTCTGTGGTCGGGCATCAACTATATCGCTTCTTATTGGAAGTATATGGATCCGGAAAAATAAGTTTTTAAGCATATAGAGCATAAGAAAAGTTAGCAAATGAAAAAGATTTTATGTTTATTATTTTGCATCCTTGGATGCTTATTTACGGCATTTTGGGGAATTACGTGCATTGTGTTTTATAACAGCAACCAAATTCCCAATTTTATTACTCCCGTGATGTGGGTCAATGCCATTATTGTTGTAGTGGCAATCGTTGTGGGATTTGGCGTGATTCAAGTTTCGATTGATCAATGGTTTTCTGATGCAGATGGCGATATAATAGCTATCAAAGATAGAATTTTGATTGCCATCGCGTTTTTTATCACAGCCATTTGCGGTGGAATATTTGTTCTCACCATCGTTAGCCATAACATTAGCGGTACTCCAATTGGAGTTTTCGAAAACATAAAGTTGGATATGCTAATGTGTATTTTAGCCGATACGTATGTTGCTTTTGCCTATTATCAGCATTTCCGTGTTGTGACAAAGCAAAAGTAAAAACATGTTAAAATTTCAAAAACAAAACCGCACCGTCTATGCCGATGGTGCGGTTTTGTTTTTCTAATCAAAAAATAAAAAATCAGCTTGTCATTCTGAGCGAAGAAAATCGCGAAGCGGTTTTCGAAGTCGAAGTTTTGTTGAGGGAGTGAGCCGCGCGCGGCGACGATCCGATACAAAACCAAGGAGCGGAGCGACGCAGGGATATGGCAACGACTTTGGGTGGCTTGCCGAGGGGGATGTAACATTCTCTTTGAAAAGCCACCGAGATTTTCAGCCATATCCCACTTCGCCCGAGGGCTCGTGCTTTTGCTTGTTCGCTTCGCTCAACCCGCAAAAGTTCGACTACGCGCTTCGCGCTCCGCTCAGAATGACATACAGAGATTTTATTTGCTTTATATCTTTTATTTCGCTTTTGTATAATATTGTCACACCTTGCCATACTATTGGTAGCATTTTATAAGGAGGACAAGGTTTATGAATAAACAAATGCAAAAGGGATTGATTATTGCAGGTAGCTCTGTGGCAGGCGTGGCGCTTCTCGGCGGCATATTTTATATGATTTGGAACAGCAAGCAGGCGAGAGCAATGCGTGCCGTTCACCGCACCAATATGATCTTGCGCCGCGTGGGCAACGTACTTTGCAAAATCGCCGCCGCCGATGAGGCGTGTATGTAAATAAAAAAATAGAGGAAGCCGTTGTGGCTTCCTCTGTGTTTTCGATTTTAGATAACACGAACGCGGTTGATGCCCTCAACTGCCGAAATGCGTGCAATCGCATCATCGGAAGGAGTAGAGGAAACGTCAAGCATCGTGTAAGCGTTCTCGCCCTTGGATTTGTTGGTCATGTTCTCAATGTTGAGACCTTCGTCCGCAACAGCGGCGGTGATCTTGGTCAAAATTGAGGGAACGTTTTGGTGCAATACGCAAATGCGCGCAACAGCCGAGCGAGGCATTTCAACGTTGGGGTAGTTTACGCTGTTTTTGATGTTACCGTTCTTAAGGTAATCGTCAAGCTGTTGTGCCGCCATAACCGCGCAGTTGTCCTCCGATTCCTCGGTAGATGCACCAAGATGGGGGATAGCTACTACGCCGGGGGTGTTGATCACTTCCTCGGTGGGGAAGTCGGTAACGTATGCCGAAACCTTGCCGTCAGCAAGAGCAGCTTTGAGCTCGGCCGCGTTGACGAGGTCTGCACGGGAGAGGTTGATGATCTTAACGCCGTCCTTCATTTTTGCAATGCTCTCGGCACAGATCATATTTTTGGTATCCTTGGTTGCGGGAACGTGCAGGGTAATGTAATCGGATTTTTCAAATACCTCATCATAGGTTGCCGCGTGATTGACGCGGTGATTGAGATTCCAAGCGCCGTCTACCGAGAGGTATGGGTCGCAGCCGATAACGTTCATGCCAAGGTGAATGGCGGTGTTTGCAATCTTGCCGCCAATAGCGCCAAGACCGATAACGCCAAGCGTTTTGCCCATCAGCTCGGTGCCGCCGAATTTGGATTTGCCCTTTTCAACCTGCTTTGCAACGTCTTCGGTGAGGGTATTTGCCCAAGCAATACCGCCAACAATGTTGCGTGCTGCCAAAAGCAGGGCACAGATGGCCAGCTCTTTAACGCCGTTTGCATTAGCACCGGGGGTGTTGAAAACAACGATACCGTTCTCGGAGCAACGCTCAATCGGAATGTTGTTAACGCCCGCACCGGCTCTTGCGATTGCCTTGAGAGAGGGGGCGAACTCCATCTCGTGCATCACGGCGGAGCGCACCATAATACCGTCGGGGTTTTCGATATTTTCACCTACGTTGTAGCTATCATCGAGTTGGTTGAGACCAACAGCGGCAATTTTATTTAACAGTTGAATATTCATAATCATGTCCCTTTCTTGGGGTAAAAATTTTTATGCCTTGGGGTTGTTAGCGGCAAAGTCTTTCATAAAGGCGATGAGTGCTTCAACGCCTGCGTAGGGCATTGCGTTGTAAATGGATGCACGCATACCGCCAACCGAGCGGTGACCCTTGAGGTTCTTCAGCCCTGCCTTTGCGGCTTCGCTTGCAAACTTCTTATCCAGGTCAGCGTCGCCGGTTACAAAGGTAACGTTCATCAAAGAACGGCTATCCTTTTTAACGGGAGCAAAATAGTAATCTTGGCTATCAAGATAATCGTAAAGCAGATTTGCTTTTGCCACATTCATTTCCTGCATTTTTTCAAGGCCGCCCAAGGAGAGAATCCACTCGTAAACGAGCTTTGCAATGTAAATGGGGTAGCAGGGGGGAGTGTTATACATCGAATCGTTCTCTGCCATGGTCTTCCATTCCAGCATGGTGGGCATATCTTCCTCCGCGTAGTTAAGAAGGTCCTCACGAACGATGACAAGTGTCATACCTGCGGGAGCCATGTTCTTTTGTGCGCCGGCGTAAATGACGCCGAACTTGGAAACATCAATGGGCTCGGAGATGATGCAGGAAGAGAGATCGGCTACAAGAGGAATGTCACCCGTATCCGGAATATAACCGTATTTAGTGCCGTAGATGGTGTTGTTGAAGCAAATGTGCAGATAAGCCGCATCGGGACGGATCATATCGCGGGTGATTGTGGGAACGTGGTCGAAGTTGTCGTCTTTAGTAGTGGCGATGCACTTGACGTCATAGCCCATCTTTTGTGCTTCTTTGAACGCCTTGCCCGAGAACTGACCCGAAACCGCATAGTCTGCCTTGCCGGTTCTCTTAATGAGGTTCATGGGAACTGCCGAGAACTGTGTGGACGCACCGCCTTGCAAAAAGAGCACCTTGTAGTTATCGGGAATGTTCATCAGCTTGCGCAGGAGCGCTTCTGCATCCTTAATGATCGCTTCATAGTCCGGAGATCGGTGTGACATCTCCATAACGGACATTCCCGAGGTGCCGTAAGAGATCAGCTCTTTGGCTGCTGTTTCAAGCACGGGAAGGGGAAGCATGGAAGGGCCTGCCGAAAAATTGTACACTCTGTTCATAATTTTATCCTCCGGAAAACAGTTTGTTGTTGCTTTTGTATATCTGTATACAAAAGAAGAACTTATCAACTATTATATTATATTTTTGCGCGAATGTCAAGTGTTTTTTGCAATTTTTTGTTATATTTTTATCACGCGACTGCGGGTTGACTTTTTTGCCAAAATGTGCTATAATAAGTGCGAAAGATTTTTATTTCGAGGTAAATATGAAAATAACGAAAAAAGAAGCATGGAATCAAGGGCGCAATATTCTCCTTATTGTTGCGGGAACCTTGATATTGGCATTTGGTACTGCTGTTTTTCTGTTGCCGTTTAATTTGGTTGCCGGGGGAATGTCGGGTCTTGCCATTGTCATCGATGCGCTTATCCCTTTTGAATTTCTCACAGTAGACATCATTATTACCATATTGACATGGACCCTGTTCTTCCTTGGCTTGATTATTTTCGGCAAGGGGTTTGCGGCCAAAACCTTAATCTCCGCAATCGTTTATCCCATTGGCACGTCGCTTTTTCTCAAGCTGACAGAGCCCGACGTTTTGGGTGGCTTGTTTTGCTTGGCGCAAAGCGAATACACCGAGCTGCCGCTCATTCTTGCGGCAACAGTAGGCGGTGCCTTGGTCGGTGTAGGATGCTCGGTCACCTTCTTCAGCGGTGGCTCAACGGGCGGCACCGATATTATTGCATTTCTTCTGTGCAAGATCTTCAAACGCCTCAAAAGCTCGCAGGCAATGTTTTTAACCGACGTTACCATTGTTTTGCTTGGCGTGTTTTCTATGCAGAATTTGGTTATTTCCTTGCTTGGCGTTGTGTCGGCAATGATCATTGCAATCGTTATTGATAAGGTCTTCTTGGGCGGTACAGCTGCATTTGTTGCGCAGATCGTTACCGACCGCGGCGAGGAGCTTAACCGTGCGATCATTGAAGAAGCGGGAAGAACCTCAACGATCTTTGAAGCCAAGGGCGGATATTCGGGCATGGATAAAAAAATGCTTACCATTACCTTTAGTATACGACACTATAAGATTCTGATGGATATTATTCACCGCGTCGATCCTGCAGCGTTTATAACCGTTTGGCGCGCCCACGAAATTCGCGGTGAGGGTTGGACAAAATAACAAACAATCAAAAAAAGACGACTCACGAGGAGTCGTCTTTTTTTATGAGCTTTGCTTAATTAACCGAGTTTTGCTTGGTTGATCTTAATGCCGGGGCCCATGGTGGAAGCGATTACGCAGCTCTTGATATACTGACCCTTAGCAGCAGCGGGCTTTGCCTTGATGATTGCGCCGAGCAGAGCATCAAAGTTTTCCTTGAGCTTTTCAGCACCGAAGGATGCCTTGCCGATGGGGCAGTGGATGATGTTGGTCTTATCAAGACGGTACTCAATTCTACCTGCCTTAGCTTCGGTAACTGCCTTAGCAACGTCGGGAGTAACGGTGCCTGCCTTGGGAGAAGGCATAAGTCCCTTAGGACCGAGGACCTTACCGAGACGGCCGATAACAGCCATCATATCGGGAGAAGCGATAACAACGTCGAACTCGAACCAGTTTTCCTTGGTGATCTTTTCAACGTATTCTGCGCCGCCTGCGTACTCTGCGCCTGCGTCGAGTGCCTTTTGAACGTTGTCGCCCTTAGCGAAAACGAGAACGCGAACCTGCTTACCGGTTCCGTTGGGGAGAACGATTGCGCCACGAACCTGTTGGTCTGCTTGACGGGAGTCAACGCCCAGGCGAACGTGAACTTCAACGGTCTCATCAAATTTTGCCTTAGAAGTTTGGCAAACAAGCTCCATAGCTTCTGCTACTTCATATGCCTTTGCCTTTTCAATCAGCTTAGTGCTTTCAATATACTTTTTACCCATTTTTGCCATTGTTCAGTACCCCCTTACTCCTCTACGGTAACGCCCATGGAGCGTGCGGTACCGGCGATCATGCTCATTGCTGCTTCGATGCTTGCTGCATTCAGGTCAGGCATCTTGGTTTCAGCAATCTTCTTAACTTGCTCTTTGGTGAGCTTTGCAACCTTGGTCTTGTTGGGGGCTGCGGAACCGGACTCGATGCCTGCTGCCTTCTTAATGAGAACGGGAGCGGGAGGAGTCTTGGTGATGAAGGTGAAGGAACGGTCTGCGTAAACAGTGATAACAACGGGAATGATCAGGCCGATGTCGTTCTTCGTTCTTTCGTTGAATTCCTTAGTGAAAACGGGAATAGCCACGCCGTACTGACCGAGAGCAGGACCTACGGGGGGCTGAGGGGTTGCTTTACCTGCAGGGAGCTGCAGTTTGATATAACCTAAAACTTTCTTTGCCATAATAAATTACCTCCAAATGTGGTTTGTTGCGGAAGAATGTAATAAAGTAAAAATTTTCTTCCTCCCACGTGCAACGCCGCGCGTTGCCGAAAGCGTTTAGTTTGCCGCTACCTTCACTTCGCTCGATTCGAGCTCAACGGGCATATCACGGCTTCCGCGCTTAATCAGCACGGTAACATTTTTGAGATCCTCGGAAATTGCCTGAACCACGCCGTTGTAACCTTCAAACAGACCGCTGATGACTTCAACTGTGTCACCAACCGAGAAGGAAAGCTTAACCTGCTGTACCTGTTCAATGTCAAGTGCGGCAACTTCCTCGTCCGTCAGGGGAGTGGGGCGGGATCCGGGGCCTACAAATCCTGTCACGCCGGTAATGTTTCTTACCGCGTGCCAGCTTTCCTCGTTCATGATCATTTTGATATAAACGTAGCAGGAGAAGATTTTATTCTCCACTTCCTTTTCAACGTCACCGTTTTTTTCAATGACGATCTCGGTAGGAATGCTGATATCAAAGATGAGGTGACCGAGGCCACGGTTTTCGATGATTTTTTCGAGACTAGCTTTAACTTTGTTTTCGTATCCGGAATAAGTGTGTGCCACGTACCATCTCGGACCTACGTTCATTTCATTGATGTCACTCATTGCAATTCTTGATTAGAACAGACCTGCGAGCTGTTTGATCAGTGCGATCGTACCCTCGTAAAGGCCAAGATCGAGCAGACAAATTACCAGTGCACATGCAGCCAGCATGCCGAGAACGATCAGAGAGTTCTTCTTTGTTTCTTTCCAAGAGAGCCAAGAAACCTTCTTGAACTCGCTCTTGTAAACGAGCAGACCCTTCTTGATCTTTTCGGGGCACTTGATCAGGAGAACTGCAACACCAACTACAACGACACCGCCCAGAACGATCCAGGGGATGATTTTAACAAGGTTGTTGGTAACAGCTTCTGTAGCATGATCATGTCCTTCGTGATCATCTGCAAATGCAGGAAGCGCAAAGAGGGAAATCATCATCAGAACCACGCAAATGAGTGCGAGAGCTCTGTTCAACAGATTTTTCATATTCATTGATTCCTTTCTTAACCCAAATTACTTGGTCTCTTTGTGCATTGTGTGCTTGCGGCAGAACTTGCAGAATTTCTTGAGCTCCAGTCTGTCGGGGTCATTTTTCTTGTTCTTTTTGGTATCATAATTTCTTTGCTTGCATTCTGTGCAGGCCAAAGTAATTCTGATTCTTGCCTCATTTTTAGCAGCCATTTAGCGGCACCTCCCATATAAAAATTTATTTGACGTCCACAGAGGGAACGTCTGTGTACCTCCCTCTGAAAAAGGTGAAGCAGTCAACCCCGTTTTGGGTGGCACGATGACTGCCGAGTTGCACGAAAAAATGCGCACAACAAAAAAGCCCTTAGGCAGAGGTAGAGACATTATATCATAAACGTCCCCTCTTGTCAAGGGCTTTTCCATATTTTTTTGTATTTTTTTGAAAGTTTTTTGCAATTTTTCAACCTTATATATATACGCGCGCGCAAGAGAGTGAAAAATTACATCAACCCCATCAGCCAAATGACGCCAAGAGCGGTCAGGGTGACGAGCGTATCGATGGTGACGCCGTAGAACATCGGGGCAAGTCCCGCTTTTTTGAAATCTGTGATGCTCGTTCCAAGACCGATCGCCGCCAAAGCGGATACCATCAAAAATTTGCTTGCGGTTTTCATCAAGCCGGAAACGCTTGCGGGAATCCAACCGATGCTGTTGATGATGGCGAGAGCGAGAAATCCGCAAATGAACCACGGAATAATCTTGACAATATTCACTTTTTTACCCTCACCTGCGGTTGTCTGAAGCTCCTTTTGCTTCATACGTGTGCCGATAAAGGCGAAAACGAGGACGGTGGGAATGATCGCAATGGTGCGGGTAAGCTTTACCATGGTGGCAAAATCGCCTGCAATTTCGGAGAAGGCATAACCCGATGCCACCACGCTTGCGGTGTCGTTGACAGACGTACCTGCCCAAATGCCGTAGGCAATGTCGGTCATTCCAAGTGCCTTGCCCATCAAGGGGTAGAGCGCGATCATGACCATATCAAAAAGGAAGGTCGAGGACATTGCAAATGCGATATCCTTGTCGTCGGCATCAATTACGGGCGCGATAGCCGCCACCGCCGACCCACCGCAAATGCCGGTGCCTGCGGAGATCAGGTTGCCAAGCTTCCAATTGATCTTGAAGATTTTGCGCACAAAATAACCGCCGCCAAAGCACATGAGGAAGGTGAAGATCATAACGAAGAAGGTCATTTTGCCAACTTCCATAATCACGCCGACCGAGAGTGACGCGCCCAAAAGAATGATGGCGACCTTTAGAATCTTTTTGGAAACGAATTTGAGGGCGGGCTTGATCCACGCGGGATGGAAAAAGCTGTTGATGATGGTTCCCATAAAAAGCGCAATAATAGATGCGCCAAGCAGTCCACCGGGAATAAGATGCTCAAGTAGCACCGAAAGCCCCGCAACGCCTGCGCAAATGGCAACGCCGAGTGCAAACAGACCGCGTTCCTTTGTTTTGGTATTCATAAAAACCTCCGAGGATGTATTTGTCGAAAGGTATTATAGCATAAGATGGTGGGGTTGTCAAGCATATAAAAAGGAAAGAAAAAGAAATTAAAAATATTTTTCAAAAAGGGCTTGACAAATATAATCTCTTGTGATATAATATTCCCGTTGCGAAAGCGAATACAGTTCGCACAAGAACAATTCGCTGGTGTGGCTCAATGGCAGAGCAGCTGATTTGTAATCAGCAGGTTGTTGGTTCGACTCCGATCACCAGCTCCAAGGGTCACAAAACGTGACCCAAAATATGGGGGATTTCCCGAGCGGCCAAAGGGGGCAGACTGTAAATCTGTTGTCACTGACTTCGGTGGTCCGAATCCACCATCCCCCACCAAACAAAGAGGATACCTTTAAGGTATCCTCTTTGTTTGTTAGGAGTATGATGCTATGAGGAACGCCACGAGAATTGCATGTATGCTTAAAGGCAAACGAAATGCAAGACAATTCTCTATACGAGCGAAGCGAAGTTGTAATCACAAATCCACCATCCCCGGGAACAGATTTCTGGGGGGCGTTTTATATACAACCGATTGTTGCTTGACACAAAAACAAAAATGTGGTATAATAAATCCATTCACAGAAAGGCGGTCATACAATGGAGCACAAAGAATACAAGCGCATCAATCCCTGTGCGCGTGCGGCTATTTTGTTTGTCCATGGTATTGTCGGTACGCCCAATCACTTTGCCGATTTTGTTTCATTGGTTCCCGAGAATGTTTCGGTTTATAATATCTTGCTCGACGGTCACGGCGGTTCTGTGCGCGATTTTTCGCATACGTCCATGCAAAAATGGGAAGTGCAGGTGCGTGACGCGGTTGATGAATTGACGCTTTCGCACACAGAGGTCTACATTGTTGCCCACTCTATGGGAACACTGTTTGCCATCGACAGAGCCATCGAAAATGAGGCGGTAAAAGGTCTGTTTCTCTTTGCTGTGCCGCTGGTTATCTCTCCAAAGCCACGCATGGTATCCAATTTGTGCAAGGTCTATTTCGATAAAATTTCTCCCGGTGATGCGGTTGCACTCGCCGCAAAACGGTGCTATGGAATTGCGCAGGACAAAAATCCTTTCCACTATTTTGGTTGGATTCCGCGCTATTTGGAGCTGTTTGCCAAGGCAAAAGAGATGCGCCGTAAAATACGGCTTTTGCAAACACCGTGTGTGGCTTATCAGTCCGCAAAAGATGAATTGGTTTCAAACAAGTCCGCGCAACTGCTTGCCAAAAATGAAAGGATTTCTGTTGTCGAGCTTTCAAATTCGGGGCATTACTACTACGCCCCCGACGATCTCGCCTTCCTTTTGCGAGAGTTTGAAAATTTTATTAAGGAGATATAATAAAATTCATTCATCAGAGTGATATACATATCACATTTCCCGTTTATTGATTTATAGGATTATTTAGAATAACAGAAGGATTTAATAAAAGGAGAGCTTTTATGAATAAAATTTTACGCTACATCACCGCATTCGGCTCGGCGTTTCTTATTTCGCTTGCAGGCGTTGTGTGGAACACGATTGCCCCAAACGGTGCACTGACTGCCGTTTTTGGTGTGCTTGCCGTCCTGCCGATCCTTTTGTTGGTAGCAAATCTGCTTGCTGCAAAAAGATTTATGGCGGGCATCAACCGCGCAAAGGTTGCCGATATGCAAAACAAGATGCTCCGCCAACGCGAGTTGGCACAACAGGCATCGGGCAAGCTGCTTTCCCGTTTGCAAGGCATTCGTCACGCCGCCACGGCCTATGCAATTTTCGTTTGGCTTTTGGGTGCTTGTGCCGCAATTTTTGCAGGCATGTTGGCGTCTGTTTCCACAACGCTCTATCTCCCCCTGCTGTTTTACGCGGGCTTGATCTTCCACGCCGCATATAGCAGAATTTACAAGCCCACCTCCCCTGAGATCAACCCCAATGCTCCCGTGCTCAACCGCAGTGAGTATCCCAAGATCTATGCCGCAGTTGACCGTGCAGCCAACGCGCTGGGTTGCCGCGGAGATATCACTGTTCGGCTCAATATGGATTGCAACGCAGGCATTTTGCGCGACGGCAAAACCTTCTATTTGCAAATCGGCATCGTGCTTTTGAACATTCTCTCCGAGGAGGAGCTTTACTCCATTTGCCTGCACGAATTCTCACACGTGGCAGATAAAAATCGCGCAAATGACTTTGAAATGAAGTACGGTGCGTGGGTTGGCGGTGGAAAGCCCTACGGCGGCTTGATGCTCTTTGTCAACAACATCTTCACCTTTTTTGACATTTACTATCTTTTCAACCACATGACCTACTCCTACGCCACCTCCGTGGTGCACGAGAGCGAGGCAGACCGCGATATGCTGACCCATGGCGATGCCAAAACGGCTGCATCGGCACTGCTCAAATTGAGCTATGACGATAAATTCCAATGGGAGAACGGTGTGGATGACGAGGAATCGCAGTTTGTATCCGAGGTGCCCGATCCGCACTTTTTGTCGGGACGTCTTGCCGTATTCAAGGCGGCAATCGAGGCACGCCACGCCGATTGGGATGCCATGATTGATTTGGAGATCCTTCCCAATAACGCATCACATCCCACCAAGAGAATGCGCTTTGACATTCTCGGCATCGAGAAGCCCGAGCTGATCGAGGATACAAGCTCCCCCGAATACCGCGCAGAGCTGCAAAAGGCACTCGACCTTGCCGACGAAAAGTTTGCCTCAGGTTGGGTGAACTACGAGCAGACACGCAAGGAGGCGTATCTCGAGCCACTTGCCCGTATTAACGCATGGAAAGAGCAGGGCAGTCCTGTTACTGCCGAGGGATTTGGCGATATCCTCTCCGATCTTCGTCAATTGGGCCGACAAACCGAGGCGGACGAGCTTTGCGAGCGCGCCATTGCCGAGCTTGACGAAAACTCCTCACCTCTTGCATACTATCAAAAGGGCTGCAAGCTCCTTTACCGCTACGACCCCGCAGGTGTTGACTTGATCTATCACGCCATCGAGGTCAACTACAACTTTATGGAGGAGGGCCTGCAAATGATCGGGCAATTCTTCTGTATGACGGGTAGAGAAAAAGAGCTGCAGGAGTACCGCGAGCGTGCCCGTCAAATGGCACAAAGGGATAAGGACGAATACAGCCAAGCAGGCGTGCTTTCCAAGCGCGATAAGCTCGGTGCCGACCAAATGCCCGACGGTATGCTTGAAAACATTTTGGAGTTCATTCACTCTATTGACGAGGGTATCATCAAAAATATCTACCGCGTTCGCAAAACCGTTACCGAAAGCTTTTTCGTCAGCGTGTTCGTCATTCATTTTTGGGGAGGCACCGACGAGCAACGTGGCGAGATCATGCACAAGATCTTCCGCTACCTCGATACCTACCCCGTCGATTGGCAATTCTCTCTGTTCGATTATGCCGATCATACCGATATTCAATTCGACAAGATTGAAGGCAGTCTTGTCTGGACAAAACCCAACAACAAAGGAGAATAAAAACAATGATGACTTTTAAAAAATACTGTGAAGAAAACAACCTCGACCAAAACAAGGCGCTTGAAATCGTTGTCAGCAGTGATGAGGGTGTTCTTGCTACACGCGGTGCCTTTACCGGTTATTTCGCGGAGATCACAGATACATCCATTATTTGCACCAATGACAAATTGGGCATCAGAAAAGAGCTTCCGTTTGCCGATTTCAATGCTGCTGAATTTGCTATCAGCAACGGCTACCTCTGGATTAAATGCGTTGTCAACGGCAAGTTCTTTGCCTTCAACACCACCCGCAAGGCCTGGGGCGCTCCTGCCGGAAAATTATTGATTCAAAAGATCAGCGAGAAGATCACAATCGAAAATATGAAGGATCACGAGCATTACATGGGTAAGTGGTTTTTCATTTACATGTGGAAGTAAAATTTTCAAAAAGATGTTGGGCGTCACTGCTCAACATCTTTTTTATGTGCTCATAATTCCCCCAAAATTGGAAATAGTAAACAAAAAGGGGGAATGAAAAAATGTGCACAGCAATCACCTACAAAACAAAAGACGTCTATTTTGGGCGTACGCTGGATATTGAATGCTCCTTTGGCGAGGAGGTCATCGTCACACCGCGCAATTTTGCGCTCGATTTTCGCCACATGGAGGAGGAAAAGAGCCGTTATGCTATGATTGGAATAGGAACTGTACGAGAGGGCTATCCGCTCTATTACGATGCCGCAAACGAGCACGGGCTTGGCATGGCAGGGCTGAATTTCCCCACCAATGCTTGCTATCTCGAACCCAAAGAAGGGAAGGAGAACGTGTCACCCTTTGAGTTTATTCCGTACGTGTTGGGGCAATGCAAAAATGTGAGTGAGGCGCGCGAGTGTCTTACCCGAGTCAATCTTTGCAACACATCCTTTGGCGTCAATCTGCCACTCTCGCCTTTGCATTGGATGATCGCCGATAAGGATGGGTGCATCGTGGTGGAAGGTCTTGCCGACGGACTCCATATCTATGAAAATCCCGTAGGCGTGTTGACCAACAATCCTCCCTTTCCGTATCATCTGTTGCATCTTTGTGACTATATGATGCTCTCAAGCGGGCCGCCCGTGGCGCGCCTTGGCAAGGACTTTCTCGCGCCTTACAGTAGGGGAATGGGCGCCTTGGGACTCCCTGGCGACTTCTCCTCTGCATCTCGCTTTGTGCGTGCCGCGTTCGTGCGCGAGAACGCCGTGTCAAATACGGACGAGGTAGCAAGCGTATCGCAGTTTTTTCACATTTTGGGCTCGGTGGAGCACGTGCGCGGATGCGTTATTTTGGACGACGGAAAATACGAAATTACCGCATACACGTCCTGCATGAACCTCTCGCGTGGCATCTGTTATTACACCACGTATGAAAACCGCGCCATTTCGGCAGTTGACCTTCACAAATGCGACTTTGCAGGTCGGGAACTTTGCCGTTTTCCCCTGCAAGCCGAGCAGCAAATTTTTTGGCAGGACTAAAAGTAAGGTTGTTATCTGTGCGTCAACTTTTGTTATCCCAAAGTATGTTTTTCGTCATCTGTACTTGCAAAATGAATAAAGATATGGTAAAATAGAAACAGAACAACAGTGTATTTCGATTTTTTTCGAAAGGGATGGCGAGTCGTCATCTTTTCACTCACACCTGCCGTATTCGCTGCGCAAGCCCTACAAAAGTTTTTCCCGACACGCAAGCGCTTCGGGACTTTTGCACGGTCTTGCTCCACTCAGTCGAAATGCTCGACGAAGTGATACAAGGCGTTGCCTTGTAGTACTACGTCTGCGCGTTTCGCCATACAAATTGGTGTTGTTCTAATATTGATCGGGAAAGGAGTCGCTATATGATCGTTTACAAAGAACTTGCCTCCATTGAGCAAGATCTTGGCTTTTCGGCAAGAACATTATACGCCCTGAGCAACAACATCGAGAAGCATTATCACAACGTGGATATTCCCAAGCGTGACGGAAGTAAACGAAAGCTCTCCGTTCCCGATCTCATTTTGAAAAACGTGCAAAAATCCATCGCTGACAACATCTTGGTGCAATATCCCGTTTCGAGATACGCCAAAGCGTATAAAGTGGGGAGCAACGTGCAGCAAAATGCACAACCGCACGTTGGCCAAAAGAAGATCCTCAAGCTCGATATCGAGGGCTTTTTTGACCACATTTTGTACTCGCAGGTAAAGGACATTGTTTTTTACAAAGAGAAATTCTCGGAGCCGATTCGCATTCTTTTAACAATGCTCTGCTATTATAAAGAGTCGCTCCCACAAGGTGCTCCCACGTCTCCCGCAATCACCAACATCATTCTGTATGACTTTGACGAAAAAGTTGGTGCTTTTTGCGCCGCCAAAAACATAGCATACACGCGCTATTGCGACGATATGACCTTCTCGGGAGACTTTGACGAGAGAGAAGTGATTTCTTTTGTGAAGAGCGAGCTTTATGGGCTCGGCCTCTTTTTGAAGAATCGCAAAACGGTGGTTATTCCCGCATCCCGACGCCAAACGGTAACAGGAATTGTCGTTAACGAAAAGTTGAATATCACCAAGGAATACAAAAAGAACATCCGCCAAGAGATGTACTATATTCAAAAATTTGGCATCGATGAGCACTTGAACAAGCTCGGTATATCGAATAAAAGAGGATACCTTCTTTCACTAAAAGGACGAATTGCTTTTGTATTGCAAACGCTGCCGAACAACCGTGAGTTTTTGGAGTATCGAGATTTTCTTGGCCAAATGAAATTCTGTGGTGCGAAAGAATAGAAAAAATTGAGATAACAGTATGTAACGAAAAAAGTGGAACTCCGCCAAAAAACAGTGGCAGGGTTCCGCTTTTTTATCTGCCTTTGATTGCCAAAGTCGAAAATTTACGAAAAACATCTTGACTTTTTCTTTATAAACAGTATAATATAATAGAGTTATTATGCTCAAATTATATCCAAAGGAATTACCGATGAAGAAAAACACTCCCTTGCCGCCCCTGAGTGCGGCAGAGCAACAACAATATATTGACGCCCTGCGTGCCGAAAACGATCACCTTTTTGAAACGACAGGCAAACGTCGCGCGGCATTTATTGAGACCTTTGGCTGTCAGCAAAACGTGGCGGATAGCGAAAAGTTTGCAGGAATGTGCGAGGCAATGGGGTATGCCATTGTTACAGAAGCCAAGGACGCCGACCTCATCGTGGTCAACACTTGTGCCATTCGCGAGCACGCCGAAAAGAGAACGCTCTCCATTGTGGGGCAGTACAAGCATATCAAAGAGAAAAATCCGTCTCTTGTAATTGCCGTTGGCGGTTGTATGATGGCGCAACAGCACCGTCAGGACGATATCAAATTCCGCTATCCTTACGTCGATTTCGTCATGGGTCCCTCGTCCTTGCACCGTTTGCCGCAGCTGCTTTGCAAAAAGCTTGAAACGGGCAAGCGCATCTATTGCCCCGAGGAGGCAGAGTACACGGTTGTTGAGGATCTGCCCATTCACCGTGAGAGTACCTACCGCGCGTGGGTTTCGGTCATGTACGGTTGCAACAATTTCTGCTCCTACTGCATCGTGCCTTACGTTCGCGGACGTGAGCGCAGTCGCGACAAAGACAAGATCGTCGCCGAGGTGCGCGAGCTTGTAGAGGGCGGTTATAAGGATATTACCCTTTTGGGGCAAAACGTCAACTCCTATGCAAAGGATCGCGCCGACGGATATGATTTTGCCGACCTGCTCGCAGAGCTTGACGCCATTGAAGGAGACTTCGTTCTCCGCTTTATGACAAGTCACCCCAAGGATGCAAGCCGAAAGCTCATTGACGTTATGGCAAGCTCCAAGCATATTGCGCATCAGTTCCATCTGCCTATGCAATCGGGCAGTGACCGCATTCTTGCCAAAATGAACCGCCGCTACGATACCGAAAAATATCTTGGCATCGTCGACTATATGAAAGAGAAAATGCCCGACGTTACCATTACGTCGGATATTATCGTGGGTTTTCCCGGAGAGACCGAGGAAGATTTTATGGGCACGATGAATATGCTTGAGCGCGTGCGCTTTGATATGCTCTATTCCTTTATCTACTCGCCGCGCAAGGGCACTCCCGCTGCCGAGATGGAGCAGGTACCAAAGGATGTGACAGCCGAGCGCTTTGAACGCCTCTTGGCACTGCAAAAGGAGATTGGACAAGAGCGCAACGATGCGCTTGTGGGCAAAACCCTGCGCGTGCTTTGCGACGGTATCAGCAAAGGCAACGATGCCCTGTATTCGGGTCGCACCGAGGGCAACAAGATCGCTTTCTTTGAGGGGAGCGAAGAGGACGTTGGCAAATTCGTCAACGTAACCGTTGAGCGCGCCGATGCGTTTGCGCTTTACGGAAAGAAACAGTAAACAAAAGAAAAGAGGACATAGAAATGGAAATTTTTGAACTTGCAGCGGCACTTGGCCAAAAGCTGAAAGAGGACGAGCGCTTGATCGCTCTTGAAAATGCGAAAAACGCATACGAACAAAACAAAGAACTGCAAACCTATCTTGTTGAATACGACGTTCAACAAAAGGCAATGCAAAAAGCAGTAACCCTTGAAGATCGCGATATGGATCTGATCCAAAGCATTCAACGCCGCATCGATGAGTTGTATGACTTGATCGTCAACAACGAAGCATTTGTAGAGCTTAACCGCGCACAAGCCGTTGTAAACGAATTGATGAACAGCGTTAACCAAACCATTATGACGCAGATTACGGGCGAAGAACCCTCTGGCTGCACCCACAACTGCAGCACCTGCGGGGGTTGCCACTAATTTTTCAAATTTTCATTCTTACCGATAAGGAGATACTGCCATGACTCCGATGATGGAGCAATATTGGGAAATTAAAAAACAGTATATGGATTATATCGTCTTTTACCGTCTCGGAGATTTTTACGAGATGTTCTTTGACGATGCCATCATTGCCTCTCGCGAGCTGGAGCTGACACTGACGGGCAGAGACTGCGGTGAGGCAGAGCGTGCACCCATGTGCGGTGTTCCGTTCCACTCCTACGAGGGCTACGTTGGCAAGCTGATCGAAAAGAACTACAAGGTCGCCATTTGCGAGCAGGTAGAGGATCCTTCGCTTGCAAAGGGACTTGTGCGCCGCGAGGTCATTCGCATGATCACACCCGGCACACTCTTGGAGTCGAGCTTGCTCTCGGAGCAAAGCAATAACTATCTTTGCGCCATCTGCATCAGCGAGTTTTCCTACGGCATTTGCTTTGCCGATGCATCTACGGGCGAGGTCTACGCCACAAGCTTTTCGGGCGAGAATGCCGATGCGCGTCTGCGCGCCGAGATCGGCACATATTCTCCCCGCGAGGC
Organism: Eubacteriales bacterium; assembly: GCA_045656885.1. Classification (GTDB taxonomy): domain Bacteria; phylum Bacillota; class Clostridia; order Oscillospirales; family CAG-272; genus UMGS1865. Next base: position 5,870 of record JAZORZ010000036.1, on the reverse strand, counting down.
AATTGTGAACGTCAGCCGCACCAATATGGGTGAGGTAGGAGAGTTTCTTACGGGTCGCGTGGGTCTTGCTCTGACCGACAACCAATATGCCCGCTTTGAGTATGCATCTGCGCGTGAGCGCGTCAAGGCACAGTTCGGCGAGCAGGTCAAGGACGAATACCTTGAGGATCGCGCTATGGTATCTGCTGTCGGTGCACTGCTTTCTTACATCGAAGAGGCCGAAAAGGGAGACATCTCTTACATTCGTGAGCTGAACGTTTATAACAGCGGTCAGTATCTTGAAATGGATATCAACACACGGCGCAATCTTGAGCTCACCGAGTCGATGCGCAATAAGGAAAAGAAGGGCTCGCTTTTGTGGGTGCTTGATAAAACCGAAACCGCGGCAGGTGCACGTATGCTCAAAAAATGGGTAGAAAAGCCCCTCCTTGGCGTTGCCGCCATCGAGCGCCGTCAAAGTGCCGTTGAGGAGCTATGCCAAAGCTTTATGCTGCGCGAGGAGCTCGGCGAGGAGCTCTCCCACGTGCTCGATCTGGAGCGCCTCATTACGCGCATCGTTTACGGCAACGCAAACGCAAAGGATTTGCGCGCGGTATGCAACACGGCTACGGTGCTGCCCGAAATCAAGCGCCTTTTGGCAAGTGCCAAGAGCGAGGGACTTTCTCGCATCTATGAGAACCTTGATACACTTGAAGACGTTTGCACGCGCATCGGCGCCGCCATCGTCGAAAATCCCCCCTTCACGGTTCGTGAGGGCAAAATGATCGCCGACGGATATAGCGCGGAGCTTGACTCCTTGCGCGAAATTATGAACGACGGTGACTCTTGGCTTGAAAAAATTGCCGAGGAAGAGCGAGAGAAGACAGGCATTCGCACGCTCCGCATCGGCTATAACCGTGTGTTCGGTTACTATATTGAGGTTTCCAAATCCTTTATGGATCAAGTGCCCGAGCATTACATCCGCAAGCAAACGCTTACAAACGGTGAGCGTTACATCACTCCCGAGCTCAAAAAGATGGAGGATACCATCATTGGTGCAAAGGATCGCTCCGTGGCTCTTGAGTATGAATTATTCCAACAAGTTCGCACCTTTGTTGCCGAACAGAGCGTGCGCATTCAAAAAACGGCGGCGCTTCTTGCCGAGCTTGACGTATATCGCTCCCTTGCGGTTGTGGCTACAAAGAACAAGTACGTGCGTCCCGAAATTACACAAAGCGACGAGATCATCATCAAGGACGGTCGCCACCCCGTTGTCGAGCAATTCGTTAAGGACACCTATTTTGTGCCCAACGATGCACATCTTGACACCGACAAAAACCGCTTGATGCTCATCACGGGCCCCAACATGGCGGGTAAATCCACCTATATGCGCCAAGTTGCCCTTATTACGGTCATGGCGCAAATCGGCTCTTTCGTTCCTGCAGCAGAGGCAAGCATAGGAGTTGTGGACAAGGTCTTCACTCGCGTAGGCGCATCCGACGACCTCGCATCGGGTCAATCCACCTTTATGCTTGAGATGAACGAGGTGTCTTATATCCTTAAGAACGCTACGAAGAAGAGCTTGATCATTTATGATGAAGTCGGTCGCGGCACCTCTACATTTGACGGTATGAGCATTGCGCGCGCCATTGTCGAATATACCAACAGCCGCAAGATTGGTGCCAAGACGCTGTTTGCCACCCACTATCACGAACTCACCGTTATGGAAGAGGAGTTCGACGGCATTGTCAACTACAACATTGCCGCCAAAAAGAGAGGAGACGGCATTACCTTCTTGCGTAAGATCGTGCGCGGCTCCACCGACGATAGCTACGGCATTGAGGTTGCAAAGCTTGCAGGACTCCCCAATGAGGTCATCAAACGCGCACGCGAGGTGCTTGCCGCCGTTGAGGAGACCTCTCGCGCGGTCACCGATGCCGACACAGGCGCCAAGGGCAAAAAGAAGCCCACCACCCGCGACGACACCCTCATTTCCTTTGAGGACGTTGCCAACGAGCAGGTTATCAACGAGCTCAAAGCCGTTGACCTGAACACGCTCTCACCTTTGGAATGTATGACCTTCCTCTTTGATTTGAAGAAAAGGTTGCAGTAATTTTTGAAGAATAAAACGATACCGGTATAGCGGGGGGGTCGAGGACATCGCCCCCTACAAAAGTTGTTTTAGAAACACTAAAAGAAAGGAAATTCTATGGGAAAGATCAATGTTCTGCCCTTTGCGGTAGCCAATTTAATAGCGGCGGGCGAGGTTGTTGACCGTCCTGCATCTGTCATCAAGGAATTGATGGAGAACGCGATTGACGCGGGAGCGGATCGCATTACCGTTGAAATTCAAAACGGCGGTGTGACCTTTATGCGCGTCACCGACAACGGGTGCGGTATGTCACCCGAGGATCTTCCCGTAGCCATTCGCCGCCACGCCACCAGTAAAATCAAGGTGGCAGAGGACCTTGACGGCATTCTCACCCTCGGCTTCCGTGGGGAGGCGCTTGCCGCCATTGCATCGGTATCCGATGTGCGCATCATCTCCAAAACCGCCGATGCCCAATATGGATCAGTGCTCGAAGCACACGGCGGCAACATCCATAGCATCACCGAGCAGGGATGCTCCACGGGTACGTCTGTCATTGTTGAAAATCTTTTTGCAAACGTTCCCGCACGCCGCAAGTTCCTCAAAAAGGACGTCACCGAGGCGATGGCAGTCACTGCAAACGTCGAAAAGGTCGCGCTTTCCAATCCGCAAATCGCCTTCCGCCTCATTGTTGACGGCAATCTCAAGCTCGAAACCGCAGGCGACGGAAATCTGCAAAACACCATTTACGCGGTGTTCGGCAAGGAATTTGCTTCTCGCCTCATCGAGGTGAACAGCGACCAAGATGGCATTGAGGTTAAGGGCTTTATCGGCAGAACCGATAATTTCAAAGCCAACCGCAACTATCAAAACTTCTTTATCAACGGACGTTTTGTCAAAAGCAAGACCGCAATGGCGGCTCTTGAGCAGGCGTATACCTCGTATATGCCGCCCGAAAAGTTCCCCTGTTGCGTGCTTTACATCAGCATCAATCCCGCGCGTGTAGACGTGAACGTGCACCCTGCAAAGTTAGAGGTCAAATTCTCCAACGAAAAAGCGGTGTTTGAAGCTATCTATTATACCACCCGAACCGCGCTCGAGGGCAACGTAACGCGCCCCTCGATGCAACTGAATTTTGGCACACGCACCGCAAAAAGTGCGTTTGCGCCCAAGGTTTCCGAGGCGAATGCTCCCATTCGTGACGGCAAGATCGAAAGCTTGGCATCGCGTCAGCTTTCCTACGATCTTGAAAACCGCACCCAACCGCAACCGCAGGCGCGTATGACCGCCGAGGAGTATCGCAATCTTTACACTACAAACAAGCAGGGAAGTGCTCCCGCGCGCCCTGCATCCCAGCCCCCCGTACTTCCCAAAGAAGCCCCCGAGGTTGTCAAAAATGAAAATCGCGTTCCCACAGTCGAAGAACCCAAGCCGACTCCTGCCCCCGTTCCCGCACCGCAAAAGGTAGAGGAAAAGGTAGCGGAAAAAGTTGCACCCAAGGAGCAAACGGTTGAGGTTCCCGTGCCTGTTGCCGCACCGCAAGCAGCACCCGTTGTGCCGTTTTACCGCATTATTGGCGAAGTATTCAACTCCTACGTGATTGTTCAGGTAGAAGAAAAAATGCTTATCATCGACAAGCACGCCGCGCACGAACGCATCCTCTTTGAACAACTCAAAGCAGGACTTGCCAAGGTCGAGGTCGTATCGCAAATGCTGATGCTTCCCATCGACGTAATGATGACGAGCGGCGAGGTTGAGGCGCTCAAGCAATACAACGACGAGCTCGAAAAAATCGGATTTTCCTTGCGCTATGCACGCAATACCGTGTCGGTAGATGCCATTCCCGAAGAGGTCGACAGTGCCGCCGTGTCCGATATGCTGGGCAGTATGGCAGGCCGCATTCTCGATAATACGGGCAGCGTAAAGCTCACACGTGACATCATTTTTGAAAAAGCGCTCTATCAAGCCGCCTGTAAGGCAGCCATCAAGGCGGGCAGGGCGTACGCCGACGAGCACGTCAAGTGGATCGTGGATAAGCTGATGACCATTCCTGATATTACATTCTGTCCTCACGGACGCCCCGTAGCACTTGAAATGTCGCACCACACCCTCGATAAGCAGTTCGACAGAACGGGGTTCTAATTTATTTGTCAACCACAGACGGGTACACCTGAACTGTGTGCTCCGTCTTCAAAATCTTTATTTTAGGTGCAAGCTGAACTCTTGCATACAGAAAGGATCAATATGTCAATCAACAAATTTGAGGTCTTAAAGACCGACGGTCGCGCGCGCCGCGGCGTGCTGCACACGGTGCACGGCGACATTCAAACGCCCGTGTTTATGAACGTGGGCACTTGCGGTGCCATCAAGGGCGGCATCAACACCATGGAGCTTAAAAAGGTCGACTGCCAAGTCGAGCTTTCCAACACCTACCATTTGCACGTTCGTCCGGGTGACGGACTCATTCGCCAAATGGGCGGACTCCGTAAATTTATGAATTGGGAAGGCCCTGTGCTGACCGACAGCGGCGGATTTCAAGTTTTCTCGCTTGCAAAGCTGCGCAAGATCAACGAAGAGGGCGTAGAATTCCGCTCTCACCTCGACGGTGCTCGCATTTTTATGGGGCCTGAGGAAAGCATGCAAATTCAATCCAACCTCGCGTCCACCATTGCTATGGCGTTTGACGAGTGCGTAGCAAACCCTGCAACGCACGAGTACTGTAAGCAGAGCATGGAGCGCACCTACCGCTGGCTTGTTCGCTGCCGCGAGGAGATGGATCGCCTCAACGCACTGCCCGATACCCTCAACCGCCACCAAATGCTCTTTGGCATCAACCAAGGCGGCACGTATGAGGATCTGCGTATTGAACACATGAAGATGATCTCCGAGGTTCCTTGCGAGGGTTACGCCATTGGCGGTCTTGCCGTTGGCGAGGAGACCGAGGATATGTACCGCATTATTGATGCAGTTGAGCCCCACATGCCCAAGGACAAGCCCCGCTACCTGATGGGGGTTGGCACACCTTGCAACATCCTCGAGGCAATCCACTACGGTGTCGATTTCTTCGATTGCGTCATGCCCACCCGCAACGCGCGCCACGGCAATGTTTTCACCTGGCACGGCAAAATGAACCTCACCAACGAAAAGTATGCCCTCGATGATCGCCCGATCGATTCGGGTTGCGAGTGCACTGCTTGCAAAAATTATAGTCGTTCTTACATTCGCCACCTGCTCAAGGCCAAGGAGACGGTTGGCATGACCTTGGCTGTTACACACAACCTGTATTTCTATAACAACCTGACTCGCAAAATCCGCGAAGCCCTCGACGGCGGCTATTTTGAAAGCTTCTATCAAAAATACCGCACCATCTTGGGTGAAAGAGTGGACGATTAAGGGGGATGCGTTTGTGGGGAAAACTTCTTGCAAGAAGTTTTCCCCACGCCCCTTTCAAGAACTCTCGCACAAAAATTTCTAAAAGTGATCTCAAGCACACGGATAGACAGTCGGCGCAAGCATACGCTTGCTTTTGCTGTCGCAAACGGTCAGGCACCTCCGAGACCCTGCCCGTTAAGAGAGTTGTTTTACTGTAGGGCGGGGGCTTGCTCCCGCCGTTCCGCAATAAAAAAACAGAAAAATTTTCAAAATCCATGCAACCAAATTCCAAAATGCCACACTATATGAGCGAAGGAGGTGAGAAAATGCAACAAGCGAACGAACTGCGCGAACGAATGATTCAAGAATTTGCCGAGAATTATATGGAAAAACTCTTCTATTTCTGTCTCAAAAAAACAGGAAATCAAGT